>JAHDCG010000081.1:2807-26706 GCA_020629965.1 Saprospiraceae bacterium
GCAGCGGCGGAACGCGGAGGAGGAGACGGCGCGGGGGGAAGAAGAAAAAAGAGTAACGAGCGGCGAGTAGAGAGTAAAGAGTTTTGGCTTTCCTTTAATTAAAACCGCAGCAGAAATAACAGACAGATAAGAACTTGAGACAAGACAGCATTGAGTTTAGCGGGTAAAATCACAAATAGCACTCGCTACTCTTCGCTCTCGACTCTTCGCTAAAATAAAATAATGAAATACGACGTAATAATAATCGGTTCCGGACCCGGCGGCTATGTCGCGGCTATTCGCTGTGCGCAGTTGGGAATGAAAACCGCAATCATCGAAAAATACGCGACCCTCGGCGGCACTTGCCTGAATGTGGGCTGCATACCTTCAAAAGCATTGCTCGACAGCTCGGAGCACTACCATAATGCGCACGAAAAATTTGCGGAGCACGGCATTAAAATTGATAATCTGAAAGTGGATATGCCGCAAATGATTAAGCGCAAAAACGAAGTAGTCTCCGTGACCTGCGACGGTGTGGCGTTTTTGATGAAAAAAAATAAAGTGGATGTACACCACGGTTTCGGCTCTTTTGTCGATAAAAATCACATCTTAGTGACGAAAGACGACGGCAGCGAAGAAACCTTGGAGACCGACAAAGTTATCATTGCCACGGGCAGTAAACCGATTACACCGGGGGCATTTAACTACGACAAAAAGCGCGTTATTACTTCGACGGAGGCCCTAAACATCACCGATGTGCCGAAGCGCATGGTCGTTATCGGCGGCGGCGTGATTGGCTTGGAGTTGGGTTCGGTGTATGCGCGATTGGGTACGGAAGTGGAAGTCGTCGAGTTTGCCGACCGCATCATCGCGGGTATGGACAAAGATTGCAGCAAAGAACTGATGCGGGCTTTGAAAAAAATCGGGGTCAAATTTCACTTGAAACATAAAGTAACCACCGTCAAGGCGAGCAAAAACTCCGTGACCGTCGGCGTGCAAAAACGCGATAAAGACGATACTTTTGAACTCGAAGCGGACTACTGCCTCGTCGCCATCGGGCGTCATGCCTATACCGACAAACTCGGTTTGGACAAAGTAGGCATCAGCACCGATGACAAAGGACGTATCAACGTTGACAAGCACTTGGAGACCGAAGTACCCGGTATTTTTGCCATCGGCGACGTGATAAAAGGCGCGATGTTGGCACACAAAGCCGAAGAGGAAGGCGTTTTTGTGGCAGAACACATCAACGGTGAAAAGCCGCACATCGACTACAATTTGATACCGGGCGTGGTCTATACCTGGCCCGAAGTAGCCGGCGTCGGTCAGACCGAAGACGCGCTCAAAGAAGCCGGTCGCGCGATAAAAATCGGTAAATTTCCGTTTAAAGCCCTCGGACGTGCTCGGGCGAGTACCGACACCGAAGGCATGGTCAAAGTCATTGCCGATAAAGAAACCGACGAAATTTTGGGCATCCACATGGTAGGTCCGCGCACGGCGGATATGATAGCGGAGGCAGTCGTCGCGATGGAATTTCGGGCGAGTGCCGAAGACCTCGCGCGCATGTCGCACGCCCACCCGACCTACACGGAGGCGACCAAAGAAGCGGCACTGGCAGCTACGGGTGACCGGGCTTTGCACGTGTAATCTTGCTGAAAATCGGCGGTATTTTAACTCGAATACCGCCGATTTTTAGTCAATAATCTAATAATCGATATCTTATCGAACAAACATCACTACTTAGGCTTTTAACTTTATTCCTTAATTTTTTCCGATAAGACTTTCGAGCAAAACAGCGTCAGAATTAATCCGACATCTAAACAGAAAAACATTACTAACCTAAGCGAATTACGTTTCATGCCGAATTAAAATTCGATGAAGTCGCATCATATCAAATAAAATGTATCAGGACATTTCAGGCTCTGAACTAAATAAAATACTTGTCGATAACCCGAACGAAATTATTTTAGTCAATTACGCCGCCGAATATATCGGTGAAAGTAATATGTTGGATAATATCGTGCAGGAATTATCTCGTAAAGACTATGATAAAATCAGATTTTATCGCATTGACTCGGATGTCTCATCTGACCATGTCGCCGCACAGGGTATCTTCGAAATCCCGACCATCGTCATTTATTCCTCTTCCGAATTAGTTTATCACGCCACAGGTTTACAATCGCGGTATCATTTGCGAAAGACTTTGGACAAACTATCGGGTATCGAACGTCCGGAAAATGACTACTGACTTGAATTTCCGAATATTTGATTATCACTATTTAAATTATTTGGAATCAAACTAATAAAGTTCGGTGATGTTTTACTTTTATCTTAAATCTACATATTTGCATAATAATATTACGTCACAATTCTCGATTTATTTATTACTTTTGTAATAAATAAATAAATTTGTCAGGAAAATATACAACCAATCAGCAACACATTTTTTCGTCCGATTAGAGACGATTACTGTTTGGAAGTGAATTGACAAGTTTTATTTGCGGTTATTTGTAATTCAAAATTAACATCCGTATAAAGTTTAACCTCAATCAACGACTAAACTAATAAAGAAAGCGCAGAAAAATATTCTATTCATTTTTGGCGCAACACTTAACTATCTGACATGCCACAAAACGATATTTGTCATGTTCTCATTTTAGAGGACATGGACACAGATATAGAGTTATTGAAAAGAGTAACCAAAAAAGCTCTGCCCGAAGCGGTTTTCAACGTCGCACGTACCCGCGAAGAGTTTTTGCAAAAAATCAAATGGGTGGTGCCGCACGTCATTTTGTCGGACTATAATCTGCCCGATTATAACGGCTTAGAGGCGTTGACGCACGTGCACGCAACCTATCCGCACATCCCGTTTATTTTCGTGACCGGCGCACTCAACAACGATAAGAAGGTAGCCGACGCCGTTTTTTCCGGTGCCGCCGCTTATGTCTTAAAAGATGAGTTGTCCAAATTAAGAGACATTTTGCCCGCCATCATGAAGACCTCGAAAGAAAAATTCGAGCGCGAAGAGCAAGAACGTCAGCGTATGCGTCAGGCGAAAATGAAACTGCAAAAAGCCGTCGCCCTTTTGGAAAAATCCGATTTGGCTTACGATAAAAAATTAGAGTTGGTCGGTATTTTGAAGGAAGTACAAGGTAATTTGACCAAAGGCTGAGTCGCTTCTCCGCAAAAAAGCCGTGTCATTGCATTATGACACGGCTTTTTTATTTTCTGTTTAAAATGTTTAGGCGTTTAAAAGTTTTGCGACGGTAAGCGCCCTAAACGCCTAAACCCTTAAACCTCTTAAACAACAAAAACTTATTTATTCCGAAACTTTTTAATAAAAGAAACCACGCTCGCCGGCAGCACATCGTTCGCCAGATTGACCATGCGGTTATACGTTTTCATATTCGCGGAGTCCACCCCTTCGCGCGCCGCAAAGGTAGTCGTGATGCGCTTTCTGTCCTTTTTGGAAATCTCGCTTTCGGGTCTGCCGTTGGTATAATAATACAGTGCAATCGACTTGCGGCTGCGGTCGGGCGGACAGGTCAGCGCGTCCGGGTGACCGTGCCACGAGTCGCCCGTAGTCGAGAAAATCGCCACGCGATTAAACAGCGGCGCGATGCGCACCGCACATTTGCTCATGTCGCGCTCCCACAGCTCGAAGTGTCCGCCGTACTCCTCTTCCCAATTTTCATTCAGATAAATCAGCAGGTTTATCCGCCGGTCGAGCATCGTTTTTTGGTGCTTATGAAAATCGACGTGCAGCTTCAAAAAGCCGCCGGGCTTAATCTCGTGAAAACCGCCGCCGACGTAATACGGGTCGGGCAGCAGCGTCTCCTCGATGCCTGTCAACTCCTGCAAAAACTCCAAAAACGGCTGCGAGTTCAGGTAGTAAACCAGCTTCCGCGTTTGCTCCTGAAAGGAAGCGTCACCCTTGGTTGCGTGCTTTTTCTCATTCGGATTTTCGTAATAAATATCGCCTTTCTCTTTATCTAAATTCGGAAATTCCGCCAAAACCGACCGCAGAAAATCGGGCGTAAAAAAGTTATCGAAATGAATATTCGGGAAAGGATGCGCGTTTTGGTAAGCAGCTTTTTCGGTTTTCGCCAAAGCATTCAAATCGCGGTATTTATCGTTGAGCACGGATTTTTGCATAAGTATTTATTTTTTGCAAAAGTAGGAGAAATGTCGTTACTTTGATTTATATTATTCGAGTTGTTTTTTTGCCGTCGAAAAAAACGAGCCTATCCGTAAATTTTACTCCCGTTAATTTTTCCGCGAACAACAAAAATCGTTTACTGCTCTAAAAACATGAAAAATAAAACGCCCTTCATCACGCTTCTTTTCCTTCTGTTTTTTCACACCGCTTTACAAGCACAGTTCGCCGAAAAAATTCGCACCGGCAGACCCGGGCAGTCGATAGGTGCTTACGCACTCGGCAAAAATGTGTTTCAAGTACAAGCCGGCGGAAATTTGAGTAATTTCTACGTCGGTGAATCCGAAAATATTTCCGGTAAAAAGGTTTTTGCCGGCACTGCGGTCTTGCGCTACGGTCTCACCGAAAAATTAGAAGTCAGCGCCGTCGGTACTTATCGCAACAACGACCTCTTCGGCGCGGAAACTAACGAACAATCGGGCATCAGCAATACCCAAATCGGTTTGCGCTACAATATTTTGCAAAACAAAGGTATCATTCCCGCCGTCGGTCTGCAGGGTCGCCTGCTGCTGCGGGCACAAAGCGATGATTTTCAACGTGACAATACGGGCGCAAAAATTATCGTGGCGACGGGTAACAAACTGACCGATAACCTTTCTCTCATCACCAACCTCGGCTTTACCTGGGCGGGCAACGGCGACCCGGCGCGTACCAATTATTCCGCCGTTCTTTCGATTGCCTTCGGCGAAAAGTGGAGTACCTTCGCAGAAATATACGGCAACTTCAGCGATTTTTCCACCAATTTCGACACCGGTTTGGCTTATTTTTGTACGCCCGATTTAAAATTCGATGCCTCGGTAGGTCTGTACGGTCGCAATAGTTTGGATTTTCTGTTTCTCGACGCGGGTTTTTCTTGGCGGTGGCATAAGAGGTAAGGAGGTTTATTTGTTTATGTGTTGATGAGTTTATTTGTAAAGCTGCCGCGAGCGAATAAACAAATAAACGATTAAACACATAAACACTCAAAACAACTTTCGCACGTTATTTGCGTTTGTAAAAAGATGTTGAAACTCACTTACAAATGCACGTCCATGAATTTGAAACCGATTTTATCGCTCCTCCTTTTTTGCTTTTTTGCAATCAATCTTTCCGCACAATCCGAGTCCAAGCTCGCGCAGCAATATTACTCCGACGGCGAGTTTGAAAAAGCCGCCGTGCTGTACGAAAAACTGTATGCCGCCAACGACCGTAACGATTATTTTTTCAATCGCTACATCGAGTCCCTGTTGGCTTTGGAAAACTACGGTGACGCCGAAAAAGCACTTAAAAAAGAGTTAAAAAAATCGCCCGAAAAAGTACAACTCTACGTCACTTACGGCAAAATTTACGAGCGACAATTTCAGGACGAAGAGGCGCAAAAGCAATACGCGCGCGCCATCAAAGAATTGCCCGCCGACCGCTTTACCGTTACCAAACTCGCCAATGCTTTTGTCGGTCTGACCAAATACGACCTCGCCGCCGAAACCTACGAAAAGGGCATGAAACTGCTCAAAGACGACAAGGTTTTTGCCTACAACCTCGGCGACCTCTACCGCCGCAAGGGCGACGCGCCGCAGATGATAAAAAATTATCTCAACTCCCTCGACGCCAATCCCGGTCGGCTCAACAGTCTGCAAACGACTTTCCAACGTTACCTGACCGAAGAGGATTTTGTTGAATTGCAAACGCAACTTTACGCCCGCATCCAAGAGCAGCCCGATGCGCTGCACTATCCCGAGTTTTTATCGTGGGTTTTTATTCAGAAAAAAGACTACCGCAACGCCCTCCGCCAAATGAAGGCTTTGGATAAAAAAGCGGGCGAAAACGGCGGGCGTGTCTTTGGTCTCGGGGGCATCGCACTCACCGCCAAAGACTACGACGCGGCAATTTCCGCTTACGAATACATCGTCAACGACAAAGGCCCGACTTCCTCCTTTTACATCGACGCTAAACGCGAGCTGCTGCGCACCAAACGCCTGCAAGTCACGAGCGGTGTAGATTACACCCGCGAAGATTTGTTGGCTTTGGAAAAAGAATACGAAGACTTTCTGGAGGAGTTCGGCTACTCGAAAACCACGGCGAGCATCGTCAAAGAATTAGCGGATTTGGAGGCACTCTACCTTAACGATATCGACAAATCCATTGACATTTTAAATCGGCTCATCAAATTTCCCGGCATCAATCCGAAGACGCAGGGCGAAGCCAAAATCGCGCTCGCCGACTACTATCTGATACAGGGCGAAATTTGGGAATCTACCCTCCTCTACTCCCAGGTCGATAAGGCTTTTGAAGAAGATTTGCTGGGTCACGAAGCCCGTTTTCGCAACGCCAAATTGTCCTATTACAACGGAGATTTTGAATGGGCGCAGGCGCAATTCAGCGTGCTCAAAGCCTCTACGAGTAAGCTGATAGCCAATGACGCCCTCGATTTGTCGGTCTTTATCATGGACAATCTCGGCTTAGACACCACCACGACGACCCTGCAACTCTATGCCGATGCCGACCTGCTGACGTTCCAAAATAAATACGACGCGGCCTTCGCAAAATTGGATACGATAGTCAAAGAATACCCCGAACATTCCCTACAGGACGACGTGCATTACGCCGAGGCGAAGATTTACAAAAAGCAACGCAACTACGTCAAAGCCGCAGAGATGTACAACAAAGTCATCGAGAATTTCCCCGAAGAAATTCGGGCAGACAACGCCTTATTTGAATTGGCGGAACTGTACGAAAATCCCGCACAACTCAACGACCCGGAAAAGGCAAAAGAACTTTACGAAAAAATCTTTTTGGACTATTCGGGCAGCACCTTTGCCGTCGAAGCGCGGAAGCGGTATCGGAAGTTGCGGGGAGATGATATTTGAAAACGGCGAACGGTGGACGGACGGCAGTGCTTTTTGTTAAAATCTGATTATAATTAAAAGTCCGCGTGGATTTAGGTGCACCACGTACAGACGCGGGAAAACGCGTCTCGCCGTGAAATTCCGAAAAAAAATTATCCCTCACTAAGCTGTATTCCTCTCCGAAATACAGCTTTTTCACCTCCCCGCAAACACTACGCCCCGCCGCCCGTTTTCAAAATATGAAAGACACGAAACAAAATTCAAAAATCGACGCGCTGTCCGATGAGTCACGCGTGTGGATTTACCAAGCAAAAGATGAAATCTCGCCGGATGTCGCAGAAAAACTTCAATACGACGTAGATATTTTCTCACAAAAGTGGGTCAGTCATAACATCGACCTTCACGCCGCCGGCGAAGTGCGCAACAACCGCTTTATCATTCTCGCCGTCGATGAGACGCAAACACAAACCAGCGGTTGCAGCATCGACTCTTCTGTGCGTTTTATCAAAGAAATCGAGCAAAAATACAAACTCGATTTTTTCGACCGCATGACTTTTGCCTTTGAAAAAGACGGTAAAATTCAAGCCGTAGCGAGCGATAAATTTGCCGAAATGTACGCAGCGGGAGAAATTGATGACAACACCGTTGTCTTTGATAATTTGGTCAAAACCAAAGCCGAACTCGACAAGGCACACCGCAAAAAGCTCGGAAAAAGTATGTACAAGCGATTTGTTTAGGAGACGGCGGTCGGTTTACGGTGGACGGGAAGTAATAAACAACTCGCGGTACTTCGGCAGTTTCTGTCAATGAGCTGTTTTTTGTAAAGAAAAAGCCCTGCAAATTGTTGATTTGCAGGGCTTTTGATTTTTAAAACGCATATCCGAGTTTACAATTAAAAATAAAAAACCCGTCGTCTTGACTAAAGTAACTACCGCCGCCGAGTCCTAAATCGAAATTAAAACCGCCGGGGGTCGTCCATTGCCAACCGGTGCGTAAGTGCAGACCGGCGAGGTCTTCGGTCGATTTTTTGGGCGGGTCGGGTGTTTCGAGAAAACTTGCTAATCCGCCTTCCTGCCGCGTGGTTACTTTTTGCTGCCCGAAGCGCAAACCGCCTTGCAGGTAAAAGCCGTTCATGCGGGTAGATTTACCGAAATATTGACGCAGGGAAAGGTCGATTGCCGTACCTTTTTTCGTGGTCACCGTGCGCCCGCCGACGGCAGTCAGCAGCGGAAAAAATACTCTCTGTGCGTTGCCGTGATTGGTTTTTGAAATTGACTGTACGTTCAGCAGGAATGAGGTTTTGCGGGCGGTTTTGCGTTCGTAGGTCAAGTCGATTTTACCCGCCGCGAGTTGTAAAGGCGCGAATTTGAACGCATTTTTTTGTGCGAAAGTTTGTAAAGAAATGAAGGTCAGGAATACAAAAAGAATGTTTTTCATGCTAAGGTTTTTTCTGTTTATGAAATGAGGAAAAGAATGTTTTTCTTTGCCCTTTTGTCGGTACAAAGTTGCGGGCATCCGCACGGGCAAATGAAACGACTTTCAATTCAACACAAAATAAAATTTATCGCATGTCGATAAATTATAACATAAAACCTTGACAATGAAACAATTAGTATTCGCCACTTCCAACCCTAATAAAATCGAAGAAGTCAACCAAATGCTCGATGACCGCTTTGACATCATCGGATTGAAAGACATCGGCTGCACCGAAGAAGTCCCCGAAACGCAGGAAACCATCGAAGGAAATGCCCTGCAAAAAGCGCGTTACGTGGCGGAAAAGTATAAGGTAAATTGCTTCAGCGAAGACACCGGATTGGAAATCGACGCCCTCGACGGCGCACCCGGCGTCTATACCGCACGCTACGGCGGTCCGGAACGCTCGGCGGAAAAAAACATGGCAAAAGTGCAACGGGAATTGCAGGGAAAAGACAAGCGCGGCGCACAATTTAAAACGGTCATCGCCTTAATTTTAGACGGCGAAGAACATACCTTTACGGGTATCGCACGCGGCACGATACGCAAAGAAAAATCGGGTACGGACGGCTTCGGCTACGACCCGATTTTTGCGCCGGAGGGCTATAATATTACTTTCGCGGAGATGAACAGCGCGGAGAAAAATAAGATTAGTCACCGGGGGCAGGCAGTACGGCAGTTGATTGCGTTTTTGGAGAGAAGGGATTAGCGTCTTTGCAAAAGCAACTTCTTCACCACCCGAAAATCATCCCCGCGCAGCTCTGTAAAGTAAACGCCGACGGGCATTTCAGCCAAAGAAAGTATATTAAAATCAGACGTTTTTTGCAGCACGAGTCTGCCCGCAATATCCGTCATTCTCAACTCTTTGACGTTTAAGTTTTCGGCAAAATGCAAACGGAAAACGCCGGCGGAAGGATTGGGGAAAACCGTCACGCGAGAGTCGCCTGTATCGCCGATTTCATCAACGGAAGTCACATCCGTACAGCCCGCCGCGCCGCTCAATGTGCCGTACAGCACCGCCGCATTCACCGTATTTTGGTCGATGGTAAACTCGGCGGCAAGCGGCGCATAACGTTGATTAAACCAACGCTCGTGCCCCGGCCACAGGTCGATGGCGGGAGATACTTTGTCGTAAGGCCATACATTATTGAAGGGCCCGACGACTCCGAATAAATCCTGATTGAGCCACGGCCCGTAAGGGATAATGCCCGCTGCGTAATTTCCCGTGCTGCCGTACCAAGAGTCCAAGTGAAAAACTTCCCGGGGCTGATTTTCACCTAAGCCCGTCATCCAAGTCGTGTTCAGCGGATTGGTACCGAGAAAATAGTCGGCGGTAGTGTGCAGATATTTTAAATAGTCGCCCGCTTTGGCGTCTTCTTTATCGCGCAGATGAGCGTAACCGACAATGCCTTCAAAAACCAAGGGCGTCGTGCCCTGCCCCACCAACATCGGAAAAAACGGATTGCCGCCCCAACGCATTGCCCGACTTTCGGTGAGGTTCAAAAGAAACAAATCCGCCGTGCTTTCTATCAAATTTTCCGCCGTCGCCACCGCTGCCGCATTTGCTCCTTCCGTGCGCACGTAAATGTACGAACCATACCCCTGTCGCCCTTGCATCGCGCCGAAAAAATCGGGTTCTGTTTCGGTAAAAGAACTTAAATATGCCGTCTCGTAAACGTCCGCGCCGGTCAGCCGAAACAATGCCGCCGCCGCGTAATTTTTCAGCTCGCCGATACTTTCAGCGTGACACACGAAGACCGCATCGTAGTCCGCATTCGCCCACGCAAAGGCATTTTCCGCCTCCGTTTGCCAGTCGATTCCTTCTGTGTCGGTCAGTCCTTCACGCTGCAGCAGCCACGCATAATGCGCCGCTGCACCCGCATAAAAAAAGGTCGTCAGGGCATCTTCCCCGCTGACCATCCAGGTGCGGTCGTTGTCTTGCCAACTGCCGCGACCGATGCCGCCGGGCAAATCTTCGCCCCACAGATCACCGAAAATACGCGCTCCCGGCACTCCGCCGGTCGTCCATTCTTTCGCTTCCGTTTCGTCTTTCAGCCGCTTATAAAATCGCAAAAGCCACCGCGCTTCGTCCAAAATATCGGGCTGCCCGTTTGCATTTTCGGGAATGCTTAAACCGCCGTCGCTAAAGTTTTCGGGGAAATATTCGTAGGCAAAAAGCAGCTTGGCGGGTACATCCGAATGCCGGCGGTAGGCATCCCAATCGCCCGCATCCTGATACCAACCCCAAGCCTCTAAGTCACCCTGTACCCCGGCGTTCCACAAAGCCAAATCATCGACGGAAGCATCGGCATTACTGACTTCGCAGACCGTCGTCGCGGTATATTTCAATCTGCCCGCAAAACCCGGAGTCACACCCGGTCGGTGCGGGGCGGGGCGCGGGGTGTCGGTGTATTCTGCGGTAAGGGCGATGCCGCTGCGGTTGTGATACAGCCCCTGCATGGCAGTGGTGTAGGCGGGTTTCAGCGCTGCACAACCAATCGTAAATTCGTAGCCGCAACCGATGCCTTCGGCGCAAAGTCGATAAGTACCCGGCTCGAAAAAGTCGGAAAAATCGCACTCTAAAACTACACTGCGGTTAAAATTTCGGACGGGCGTTTCCGCCGGATTTTCCTGTAGGGTTTCTACGGCGTCGGGGGCGGCGCGGAAGGTAATTTCGCCGGTGTATTGCGTGATTTCTTCGTCAATGTCGATAAGGTGAAAGGCGTTGCCGACGTAGTTTTCGAGGTCTAAAGCACCGCCCGCCCCTTGCCACGTGCAGAGGTAGGCGTATTTGGCGGGTGCATCGGTGACATAGCCGACATTGTTGACGTGTACGACGGGAGAAAAACCGGCATTATCGGCAAAAGTGAAGTCGATATTTGCGTTTTCGGAATTGAAATAAAGCGGCAAATTTAAGGTGTAAGTGTCTCCGTTTTGCAGCGACTCGTCGAAGGTTAAAAACAGAAAATATTCCTTGACGTGGTCGCGCTCATTGATGCAGCCGTCGGTATTGAAAAAAGGTAAATAACCAAAACCCTCGCAGTAATCGGCAAAAGCAAAAGGCTTCATTTTTGAACTGAAAGCCGTCGGATTTGTCGGAGTAATATAAGCGGCATCGTCTTCGGAAGTCAAAGTAAATTGAGTCGCCGCACCGAAGGCAAGTCCTTGAAAATCAATCGTTTCGTCGAAAAAGACAACGTCGTCTTCCCCCGTTCCTCCGCTGCCGCGGTACTCAACGTAACCTTCCGTGAGGTGCACGACGACGCAGCGGTCGGTGTAGGCGGAGACGGTTACTTCGCCTTGAGCGGAGAGGAAAACAGGTAAAAGTAAAAAGAAGAAATGCAGCAGATTTTTTATAATAATGACTTTTTGTGACCTCTGTTTGAATACCCGATAAATCCAAAATTAAAGAGCTGCGCCGGGTTCACAAAACAGGCAACCGGACAACCGGCAACGAACAACCGTCACCCCCCAATCAACGTCCGATAATCATCGAATTTTGCGTCACCGTCCTGCATTTCCAAAATTTTCATCATAATTTCCGCATCCTTCTCTTCGTAATAATCTTCGAGGTCGCCGACGGTGGCTTTGGTGCGAATTTCAATTTTTCCCTCGGCGATTTGTCCGCGTCGCCAGCCCTCGGTCACATTCATTCTTTCTAAAATACGGGCGTGAATTTCCTCATGGTCGGCATCGGGTACGACGGCGTCCGCATCGGTAAAAGCGGCATTATTGCGAGCTATCATTTTAGCGTCGGACATGATAAAGTAGGCGGTGTGGACTTTGCCGGCGTTCATCAGGTCGGCGTAGAGAATCATTTGCAGGTCTTCTTCGCTTTTTATCAGATTGCTGCGGTAGGTGCGCCCGCTCCACTTGAGGTCGAGAATGGCGGTTTCGCCGTCTCTTTCCAGCACCAAATCGGCGATACCGCGCACGGGTTTTTCGGCAAATTCACCGTCGATGCGCTGCTCGGTTTCTTTGACTTTCCACTTATTACTTTGCAAATGACGGACGAGACTGAAAGCGGCAATTTTCAGTTTATTGATGAAATTGAGACGCTCCGGCTCGCGCCCGTAGAGCAGCAAAACCGCACCTTGTCGCCGTAGCAGATTATAAATATTGTCATCGACAAATTTATTGACCTCCGCTTTTTTCCAACCGCTGATGTCGTTTTCCAGCAGCCGCTCGAACATTTTGTGCGCCAGATTTCCCATCAAAGCCCGGTCGCTGACCACGCTGAGAATGGACGAAGGGCGCAACTTGATTTTATACTGAAACAGCCATTTGTACGGATAGTAAAACAGCGCGTTAAGGCTGCTGTACGTCTCGTATTCGCGCTCGTCGAGGCGGTCTAAGTTGCTGATTTCCAAGAAAGACTGCGGCTTTCCGAGTTGGCGGGCGGGGATTTGTACTCTCTCTTTTAATACAAAAAAAGCGGCGAAATTATCGCGCCCTCGGTCCGTATTCAGGTCGTAGCTGACGGATTCCGGGTTGCTGAACGCGGCTTTAAAATTATCGAAAAGCGGATGCTCGGCGACCTCGCTGCCGTTTATCATTTCGGGTATGACCAATATTAAACGACCGCGCGTGCGCAAAACCGGGCGGCTGCGCTGCCACAATAAAAGGGCATTTTGCAGGCGCGGCGTAACTAAATGTACGTTTTGTTTTTCTAAATAATCGCGCTCGGTGTTGTACCATTTTGAGAAAAAATGAACGGGTTCGTTTTGCGTAAAATTCCACCACAGCAGGTCATCGACGTCGCCGATGACTGCGCTCGGGTGGGCAGTGTACGGCAAATGCCCTTTGGCGCACTCTTCAAAAACGACGGGCGAAGGTTCATAAATGGTGCGCACGATGCGTTCGAGTTCGAGATTGGTGAGTTGCGTCTCGGGCAATTCTTCGAGCAGTTCTTTGATGCGGCGCGATTGGTCGCTGAGGGTCAGCAGGGATTTGTTGTTGCTGCCCATATCGTCAAAGGTCTTGCGCGACCACTCCTGCAGGCGGCGGAAGATGACGATAACCTCCCCTTTCGGCACGGTGGCATCGGCGTTGTAGCGGGTGCGATTAAACCAGAAATTGAAGTTTTCACGTTCGAAGGCGACGTTGATGCTGCGGTCGTTTTGGGCGGCGGCTTCCAACTCTGCAAAGGCGCGCCCGACGGCGGCACCCCACTCCTCGCTGTCCAGACCCGGCGAGGCGGACATTTGCTCGGCGATGACGTTACCGAGTTTTTCGTGCAGCGGCTTGACGGCGAGGGAGACAAACTCCAAGATTTTGTAGGGGTCGATGGGTTCCCACAGAAAGGCGGTGACGAGTTTTAAAATCTGTAAACTCGGACGCGCCAACGATGCCGACGGAATACCCAGACTCGGCAAGCCCACCCGCACGAGCGCGATATCGAGCGTGCGGTTGCGCTCGGGCACGATGACCTGCGGTCGATAATCGGGATTGTTTTTTAAAAGCTGCGCCAAAAAAACGGCGGCTTCATTTGCTCTTTTTGCGCGCAGAATAAGCAGCGAGCCGTCATTTTGCAGTTCCGTTTTTTCGGTTTTATCGGTTAGTGCCCGTTGGAAAGCGGCTAAGTCGGACACCCCTTCCACCGTCGGCTCGGGCAGTTGATGTATGTTTTCCTTCCCGACGGCTTTTTCAAAAAGGCGGATAAAATGCGCGGGCAAAATGTCGGCGGGTTCGTTGAGATATACGCTTGTAAAAGGCTGTTTGCGCTCGTCCAAAGCCTGCATTACTGCTTGGAAGCGGTCGGCAAAACCCGGGGCGAGTTTTTTAATATCTTCACCGACGCAGCAGTCTTCAATTTCGGAAATAAGTCGCAGCCGCTCGGGCGTATTTGTGTCACAATTAAAATCCCAACCGGCGAGCAGCAGTTCGTCGCGGCGCGCGAGAAGGTCGCCCGCTACCGCGAAAGGGTCGGCGTTAAAAGCTGCGCTGTAAAACGGCGGATTTTCTTTGCAACTGTCTTGTGCCAAATGCCGCAAACAGGCCTGCCGGTACTGCTCGATGCGCAGGTATTCGAGGTTATTTTGGTGACCGGCGAGGCCGAGGTGGGCTTCCAGTTCCTGCATGAGTCCGTGCGGGCCGAGGAGATACACGCCGTGGCGGCGGTCGGGCGCGTAGGGCAGAAAGTTGTCGTCGAGGCGGAGTCCGAAGTATAGAGTCATAGGGGTAAAGTTAGTAAAGTTAAGGCTAAAAAAGCTAAGAAATCGGGTTAAAATTTTCGAGGTCATTTCGTCGTCCGTAAATCAATCGACTACAAACTATCATTCTGAAAATGTACCACATCAAAAATTATTGATTTATACCATGCTACATTTTTTGAGCAATACCAAATTTTATTCTTTACGTTTGTGTTTTTTGTGTTTTCGTTTCATTTCTGCGAATTTTATACGGAAACAGGGAGGCGGGCGGCATTTTGGGTAAGAAATACAAGCTAAAGACAACAGTTTGAGAGAAGAGTAAAAAAAAAACTAACCCGATTTATGTCACAAATGTAAAATTTTAACAATTTTACCGAGTCAAATCATAAACACCTTAAACTAATGATTATCAAGGCAGTAAAACAATTTATAAAAAGAAATATGCTGACTTGCACTGAATCCGAAGAACTTTTAAACAGATTTTTTTGCGTCACACTAAATTTAGGTTTGTGTAATTTTTATTTTCCTAATACAACATTTAGCACTTTCTTTGCCACAGTTTAATCACCGACCTGCATTTATATTCTTTCTCCCGCTGTTATTTATTTACTGTTTCCCCCTCAACTTACCTTATCGTATTTTAAAATTCACCACGACCACAAAAAAAATTAAAATCGACGCAAAAGCAGTCTTGTATTGACTGTTTCGGCACCTTTACGATATTGAAATAATTCCGTATCGACATAATCCGTGTCTGTATTGTTTTATCGCAATTTGTAGTGTCCTTTGACTTGTTCAAAGGCTGTACTGCTTTTTTTTAAGTTCGGAACGCTTTAAGAATCCGGAACCTTTGATATAAAAAAACATAAAACAAACTGCGGAGGATGACGACCATTCTCCGCCTTTTTCCTGTGCTCGTGCGTCCGTGCGAGGCTTGTTCCGTATGTTCATACGGGTGTTTTTTCTGTACAAAGGTTTATCTTCAGTGCATTTTTTTCTTTGCAAACAATGTGTTTGCGGAGTTTACATACATTTTTTTAATTAAACCTTTGATATGAAAAATTTTACATTTAAAACATTCTTTTCACTGTGTTTGCTGTTTTGTGCGGCGTTTCACGCAAACGCGCAGAATGCCGTGACACTAACCATGAACGACTCTTACGGTGACGGCTGGCAAGGGTGCGAAATTACAATTCAGGACGCCAACGACTGTGTCGTTCCGGTCGTTTCGGGTCCGCATACGATTACGACGGGTTTTTCGGGTACAGCAAGTATAGACTTGCCTGACGGCTGCTACAACGTAGTTTCATCCGGTGATACTTATCCGTCAGAGGTTTCTTGGACCCTGACTTTAGACTCCGACGGTAGTACAGTAGCTTCGGGAGGTGCGAATGAAAATATCACAAACGTCACTTTAGGCTCCGGTGTTTGTACCGCCGTTGCGGGATGTACAGATCCCACGGCAACCAACTACGACCCCTTGGCTACTTGTGACGACGGCTCTTGTATAGCTGCGGGTAATACCGGATTTACGATTACCATGGACGACTCTTGGGGAGACGGCTGGAACGGGGGTTCGATCGCTGTTGTAGATGGCAGCGATTGTGCCAAACCGACGGTTGCCGGTCCGTTTTCGGGCACAGGATCTTCAAGCACGGCAGCGATTTCTTTAGCAGACGGTTGTTACGAAGTTGTCATAGTTGACGGTACTTACCCGGGCGAAATTTCTTGGACTATAACCAATAACTCCGACGCTTCTGTCTGGGCATCGGGCGGTGCTCCGTACACAAGCACGATTCTTACGGTCGGTGCGGGTCCTTGTACGGCATTGGTGTACGGATGTACCGACCCTGCGGCTGACAATTACGACCCTGCGGCGACTTGTGATGACGGCTCTTGCCTGTTCTGTGTAGCTCCGACAGCGGATGCTCCGGTGGTTGCCGGTGAAGATTGTGCTGCGGGAACTTACGACATTACGGTAAACGTCACGGGCTTGGGTAACGGCACTCCCGTTTTGGATTACGGTACAGGCTCGCAAGCAGCGGTGATGGGTACGAATACAATTTCGGGTTTAGCCATCGGTACTTTCTATGACATCAACCTGACTCACGGTTCCGATGCTTCCTGCGATGCTGCATTGGGTACGGGTGTCGGTTCAACCTTGATTTGCCCTGTTATCATCGACTGCACGGCGGCAGCTTTTTCTTCAACTTACTGCTACGGCGCAAACGCAACGGATATATTCGATTATCAAAGCAGCGATGCAACAAGTCAACTGAAAATTACCTTCCTTTCAGGATTTGCAGAAAACAGCTATGATGAGTTGACGGTTTACGACTCTGACGGTTCTGTAATTTACTCCGGCTACGGCGCCGGAGGTGATGTTTCTACTCTCAATTTTACTTCTTCGGGTTCTTCTGTTTCTTGGGGAGTCCTGTCCGACGGCACGGTACAATGCTCTTCCGGTTCGGGGGCGCCCATCGAATTTACGGTAGAGTGCATCAGCAACGCTCCGACCAACGATGACTGTGTCGGTTCCGTGAATATCAACGGAGGCGGTGTAGCCGGAATACCTACGGGCACTCCGGTGTCAGCTTCTACGGCAGGTGCGTCAATGAGTATGGCGTCTGTCGGTACTTGCGGCGGCACGCCCGACGATGATGTATGGTTTACATTTACTACCGATACAAACGGAGGAGACGTCAGCGTAGATATCGTACCGAGTGCTTCTTTCTCTCCCGTGTGCGAGATTTATACATCTTGTTCCGCAACGACACCTCTCATCTGCGGCAATGCCACCGCTGCTCTGTCCGGTACTGCTCCCAATACGACTTACTATATCAGAGTTTTCGACGCGAGCACCGGCTTTACCGGAAGCGGCGGTGCGGAAGAACGTTCGGCGGGCGATTTTACCATCGCGGTCAGCGGTACGGCTTTGCCTGCGGAGTTGACCTCCTTCACGGGTGCAGCTATGGATAAATACAATGCCCTCAAGTGGGAAACCGCAGCGGAGCAAAACACCGACGTATTCAGTATCGAGCGCAGCCTCAACGGTCAAAACGACTGGAGAGCTATCGGTGAGACAGCGGCGGCGGGTTACAGCGACGCAGCGATTACTTACACCTTTGATGACATGAACCCTGCCGCACAAGCCTACTACCGTTTGCGTACCGTTGATTTTGACGGTAGTTCGCAGGTCAGCAATATCATCACGATTAAACGCGAGACGACGGGCTTCGATGTAGTCTTGGTTGCTCCTAATCCTACTACCCGTAAAACGACCGTTACTTATGAGTCTTTGGAAGCAGTACAGGTACAGACCGTAATAACCGACATTACCGGCAAAACGGTATCTGTTTTGAGCCAAAACGCGGAACGCGGTACCAATACATTGACGGTTGACCTGACCGACGCACCGAGCGGCGTTTACTTCCTGAATATGAATGACGGAAGAAACTCGGTTACGCGTCGCGTTGTCAAAAATTAAATCCCTTTTACATATTTTCATAAGAAAGAGAAGCCGCTCTGCGGAGCGGCTTCTCTTATATTTCAAATTTCGTTTTCTTTTACTCCCTTTTATTTTAAGCGTAAATTTTGCATAATCAACCTCCCGTTATGCAGATTTACAAATACTACATATCAGAGGTTCTCGGTCGGCAGATTTCGGTCTGTTTGCCGAGACTTTGGTGTTTTTAGTCCCGTCTTTTCAGATTTTTTACTTTTTTTAAAAAAAAAAGTCCTCACCTATCGAACAAAAATTTAAACCACGGCGTTTTTGTCTCACTCTTTACCGAAAAAATTTCCGTCGGGAAACTGTAAAAGTTTTCTCGCGGTACACAATCACCCTTTTTTCCACCCGCCGGGCAAGTTATAAAACTACCGCAACCTCATTCGTTCGGTAATTATGAAACTGTTTGGTTTTTATCACGAAATGTAAAAAAGTAAGCATTTCGTCGGCTTTTCTAAGTTGATGTCTCCGTCGCACGAGTTTAATTTTTCTTTAGAAATACAGCCTCTGATTAAATTGCGTTTTTCCGTCCGACACCCTCGTAAAGCGCCTAAAAAACTAATACCGACTGTTTGAACAATGTTACCCTCTCTCTGTATTTACCATTTGAATATTTTCCCGACTTGCGGACAATTACCCTTCGTCGCATGTCTAATCTTCAGACAACAGCCTTTAGTTTCTTTTACTTTTTTTCAGACCATAAAAACTAATCTAAAACCCGGCTTTACAACGAGCCGACATGATATTCCGACTGTACAAAAATTTTACTTTTCTTTTTATTGCACTGCTTTTTCTTTTTTCCTTCAGCAAAATCCAAGCTGCGGTCAGCACCGATACCTGTGCCGCGCCGGTCGTTTTTTGTTCCGAAATTACCGAGAACTCAATTAAATTTATTTGGGCTGCCGACCCCGCCGCAGAGGGTTACGAAGTCAATGTCAACGAAACCGGTTGGACGGCAAGTAACTTTTTCGGTATCGGTCACATCGCCGACGGCTTCACGGCCGGCACCGAAGTATCCGTAGCGGTACGCCCCCTCGCTTGTCCCGAGCAAGTCGCCTACGCATCTTGCCAAACTTATAATTGTCCCTTCATCCAAAATACCCTGACCACCGAAAGCATACTCTGCAACGGTGCCGCTACCGGCGCATTGCAAATTACGGCAACGACAGGTACAGCCCCGTTCACTTTTTACGGAGCGGACGGCACTGCCAACGACACGGGCTATTTTGAAAACTTGAGCAGCGGCTCGCATACCTTTTGGATTGAAGACGCCAACGGCTGCACCAAAAATATCAGCACTTACTTTTTTGAACCCGCCCCCATCGAAATCACCACCGATTTTATTCAACACATCGACTGCAATAATGCGACGGGCAGCACCCAAGTCAGCACGAGCGGCGGCGCGGGTGATATTTCTTTGGTTTGGAATGACGGACAAACCGGCTCGGAACACATCGCCGAAACCGCCGGCACTTACACCGTCACGGCCACCGATGCCAACGGCTGCACGGCAACGGCTGTTATAGAAACATTCAACCAAGACCTTCCCAACCTGATACTCACGGGCTCGGAAAGTGTGTGTTACCAAACTGCGGACGGTCACTTATCAGTCGTAGCGGAAAATGCGGTCAACCCCCTCTCCTATCAGTGGAGCGAAAATGCCGGTGCCGCACAAACCTCTTCCGTCTCCGATTTACCCGCCGGCAGCTATACGGTTACGGTCAGTAACGAGACCGGCTGCACCAAAGAACTAACCGCCGAAATAGCCGAAGAACCGGAAATAATCGTCACCGCAACAACTCAACCCGCTCTCTGTGCCGAAAACACAGGCAGCGTCACTTTGACCGTCGAAAATGCGGAAATTGCCGACATCATCTGGGCGCACGACGTAAACAACGACCTTGCCGAGTCGGAAAACTTAGCACCCGGCAGCTACTCCGCCGTACTGACCACCCCGCAGGGCTGTACTGCTGCCGCCGCCGTCGAGGTCATCGGCACGCCCGCCGTTACTACGGAAGTATGGACGGAAAACGTTACTTGCCACGCCGACACGGACGGTTACGCTGCGTTGACCGTCACTACCGGTACGGCTCCTTACAGCATCGCCTGGCAAGACGGCGCGTCGAGTGACTCCCGCAGCGATTTACCCGCCGGCACCTTCTCGGTGACGGTAACGGATGCGCACGATTGTACGGTACAAAAAAACATAACCGTCAACGAACCCGCGCCTCTGACCTTTACCTACGATATGCTCGAACCGACCTGCCACGCGGGTACGGACGGCAGCATTACCGTCATGCCCGACGGCGGAACGGGAGATTATTTTTACTCTGCCGACGGCGTAAATACCCAAACCGAAAACAGTTTTTCCGACTTGACCGAAGGTTCTTACTTACTTTCGGTAACGGACGAAAATAACTGTGCCGCTCTGCCGGTCAGCGTAGATTTACCCGCTCCTTTGCCCATTTCGATTGACATTGCGGTGCCTGCCGAATTGCCGACGGGCAAGGAAATCGAACTCGACCCGCAGGTAAGCGGCGGCACCGGAGCGTTGACTTTCGCGTGGGAATCCGATATGCTGCCCGCCGATAATTTTTCTTGTATAAACTGTGCGCGTCCGACCATTAAACCCTCGATGAGCGGTGATTTGAATTTGAAATTACAGGTAACGGACGAAAATAATTGTCAAACGGAGGAAAACTACAAAATCAGCTTGCTCGCCGTCCGCAGCCTGTATTTACCGACAGCATTCAGCCCTAACGGCGATGCGAATAATGAAGTATTCAAACCTTTGGGTCAGGAGGATATCAGAGTGGAAAACTTCAGCGTGTACAGCCGCAACGGAAATTTATTACACCGCGAACATAACCTTTCTGTCGCGGAACTCAAGGGATGGCAAGGTAATTTCAGAGGAGAAACGGCATCTTCCGGCGTGTATGCATATACCGTCACCGCCGTGTTGCCTACGGGAGAAATTTTGCAAAATCAGGGAGAAGTGACTTTGGTGCGGTAATCTCATACAGAATTCAATAAGAACGGGAATTTACGACGGGAAACCGAACGTAAATTCCCGTTTTTATTTAAAGGCGGTTTGAAAAGAACAATATTTTTTCCGCTTATTTTACTACATTTACACCTTCCCTTTTCGAATAAAATAACCGCACTCTCCATGAAAAAATCGGCAGCCGCATTTCTCTGTTTCTTCTTTCTGCACACGCTTTCCGCACAAATCATCAAAGTCAAACCCTACCTGCAAGACGCTTCTCCGCACTCGATTTTTATCCTGTGGGAAACCGACAGCGACAACGAAAGCACGGTAGAATACGGACTCACCGCAGACCTCGGCAACACCGCGACGGGTACGGCGCAAACGACCGTCGGCACGGCACGACTGCACGAAGTCGAATTGGAAAATCTCGACCGCTTTACCCGCTACTATTACCGCGTCAAAACCGGCGTGGCGGTGTCCGATATTTATGAATTTAAAACGCCGCCCTTCGCCTCGGATGCGGAGTCGTTTCGTATGGTGGCAATGAGCGATATGCAGCGCGACGGTTCTTTTCCCGATAAATTTCGGGAGATAGCGGAAGACGGCGTCATCGACTTTCTGACACAGGAAATCGGCGGCGAACTGACTGATAACCTCGCCCTCGTGATGATACCCGGCGACTTGGTAGTCAACGGCAACAACTACGCTTCGTGGGAAAACACTTTTTTCACGCCTTCCGAAAATCTGTTTAGCCGCATTCCCGTCTATCCCGTGCCGGGCAATCACGAAAATAATGCCGATTTTTTCTTTCAATATTTTAAACTGCCCGACAACGGAACACCCGGTTTTGCGGAACATTGGTGGCACAAAGACTACGGGAATGTGCGCATGATAGGCTTGGATTCTAACGGCGGATTTACCGGTCAAGAGCAATTGGATTGGCTGCAAAACACGCTGACCGCAACCTGCGCGGCGGACTCGATTGACTTCGTATTCGCCCAACTGCATCACCCGCACAAGTCGGAACTGTGGACGCCCGGCGAGTCGAATTTTACGGGAGAAGTCATCGAAATTTTGGAGCAATTTACCGCCGACTGCGGCAAGCCCTCGCTGCATTTTTTCGGACACACGCACGGCTACTCGCGCGGCGACTCCCGCGACCACAAACACCTGTGGATTAACGCGGCAACGGCGGGCGGCGCGATTGATAATTGGGGTGAATTTCCGAATGCCGACTACCCGGAGTTTTCCGTTTCGCAGGACGAATACGGTTTTGTTTTGGTAGAAATAACGGACAGTGACGACCCGCAAATCGTACTGAAAAGAATCGGGCGCGGCGACCAAGATGTCGTCGTCGATAACGAATTGAGGGACAGTATCGTAATAAAATTAATTCCCGACTTAGTGAACATTCCCTCACCACAATTTCCTGTCAATGAGGAAGTTGTGCCGGAATGTGTAACTTTGGAAGCCTCGATTTTTTCTGCGCCGAATGCTGCGGCACGGCACGGACAGAGTCATTGGCAAGTATCGCTTGCTGCGGAAGATTTTACTAATCCCGCTGCGGAGTCATGGAAAAAATTCGAGAATTGGTATTTTGAACAAAACACGCAAGCCGAAGACGATCTGACGGACGAAGACATCACGGGTTTGGCTGAAAACACGAATTACTTTTGGCGGGTGCGCTACCGCGACCGAGAGCTGAATTGGAGCGACTGGTCGGCACCGGCGGCATTTTCTACGGGCGAATCTGCCCTCTCCCCTAACCTGCTGATTAACCCCGGCGCGGAAAATGATTTAGCTGCGTGGACGACCACGGAGGGCATTGTCGAGACGCTGACGACGGAAGAATGCAACGGTATTTCCCCCTTCGCGGGCGAGCAATATTTTGCGGTCGGCGGGCTGTGCGAAGAGAGCGAAATCGGTCGCTGTGTGCAGGATGTAAACGTTGTCCCCTATGCGGACTCCATCGACACAGGCAGTTTTGCGGCGCACTTCGGCGGTTATTTAGCTAATTTTTCGGGCAGTGATTTACCCGAAATGCGTCTGCTTTTCTTAAACGAAAACGGCGAGGAAATCGGTACCTCGGAAACCCTGTCGAGCCTCGCCGCCGCGTGGACTTTGCGCGAGACACAGACAATTATTCCCGCCGAAACCCGCATTATTCGCACGGAACTGACGGGCACTCGCAACGCCGGCACGGACAATGACAGCTATTTTGACGAACTGTTTTTGCGTCTCGGAGGGGAAGAAGTCGATTGCAGTCGGGAGATTTCGGCGGTCAATATTCCCGTATCTTTGCGGACTTTGCAGGTCGTGCCGAACCCGGTGCGCGGGCGGGCTGCGGTCGTTCTGCCGCGTGTGGATTACGATCAGGTCAGTCTGCATTTGGTGCATGCGAACGGGCTGAAAATTGCTTGTGCAGCGGAGGTTGCGGATGATAAATTGTATTTTTCGACGGAGGCATTGGCTAAGGGGACATATTTTTTTGTGGTGCGGGCGGGGAAGGATTTGGTTGGGGAGGGGAAGGTGGTGGTATTGTAATTTTTAGCTTATCGACTAAAGTCGATGTTACGGTTCGCGGAATTAAAATCACTTTACTTTACAGAAATAATTATTTGATTTAAGATTTATACTTTTGATGATTGAGACATTTAGAGAGAAAGAAGTCGGATAAAATCTTTCGCTTTTCAATCATACAACTAACCAAATCACATGAAAAAAACAGCCCTCATCACCGGCGCGAGCAGCGGTATC
>JAHDCG010000082.1:0-16395 GCA_020629965.1 Saprospiraceae bacterium
ATTCGTAATTCGTAATTCGTAATTCGTAATTCGTAATTCGTAATTCGTAATTCACCCTACGGTTTCTCCTTCTCCCATTTATCCAAAATCTCACAAGTCTGAAATTCCCCTTCTACCTGCACGTAAGTCGAATTAATTGTTCGTTCTACCCACTCGGCGATGTACTCCGATTGTTTGGATTGAATAGCGGCGTTTTTAATTTTATTGTAATCTTCTTTCAAATTTGCCTTGTGCGGCACGGTGCGGGCGCGTAGTTTGACAATGCGAAAATACGGGTCGCCGCCTTGGTCTTGAAAAGCAAAAGGTGCGCTGATGTCGCCGACTTCCATGGTATCTACGGCGAAATAAATATCCGGGTCGAGGTCACCGATTTCAAAGAAAGTATCGCCCGTGTTCGGGTTGACCATGCGGCCGTCGTTATTGTAACTCTGCGTTTCTTCGTAGCCGTATTTTTTCATCGCTTGCGAAAAACCGATACTGTCGTTGAGTATCAACATACGCACACTGTCCAATCTGTTTTCCGCCAAGTCCAAATCCGCCTGCGTCATTTCCGGGCGAATAAGAATGTGTCGCGTCTTGATGCGATTACCGCGACGCTCCATCAGTTGCAAAACGTGAAAGCCGAACGGACTCTCGAAGACGGGAGAAATTTCGCCCGCATCCAACTTGTACGCCGCCGCTTCAAACTCGGGCACAAACTTACCGCGTGTCGCCCAGCCCAAGTCCCCGCCGATACGCGCCGAGCCGAAATCATCCGAATTTTTACTCGCCAACTCCGCGAAATCTTCGCCGTCCTGCGTAATTCTGCGGCGCAGTTCAATCAGTTCGTCCTGCGCTTTTTTCTTCGCCGCTTCGCTGACGACGGGTTTGATGACAATCTCTCCGATTTCCACTTCCGCATTAAAATAGGGCAGCGAGTCCACGGGAATTTGCGCATAAAAAGTCTTCACTTCCTTCGGTGTCACCGTGATGTCTGCCATAATTTGGCTGCGCATCCGCTCGGCGAGCAATTGATTTTTCAGGTCTTCGCGAAATGCCGCTTTTACCTCCGGTATCGTCTGTCCGTAGTACTCTTCAAACTGCTTGACGTCGCCGTTCATGTACTGCAAAATCTGCTCGAAACGCGCGTCCAACTGCGACTCTACTTCCGCATCCGAAACCTCAATACTGTCCAGTTTGGCTTGATTGACCAACAGTTTGGACGACATAATTTGGTCGGCAATATAGCAGCGCGCATCGGGCGGCATTTCGCCCTGCTCGCGTGATTTGAGCAACGCGTACTGCTCCTCGACTTCCGACAGCAGCACCAATTCGCCGCCTACTAAAGAGACCACTTTGTCGATGACTGCTTTCTGCGCAAAACCGGTCGTCGCCGCACACACCAAAACTGCAATTATGAATGTTCTTATCATTTTCTGAAGATATTAGACTTTAGATTTTAGACGTTAGACTGCTGCTCTGACTTTTTTCATCTGTATTTATAAACGTCTTTTTAATTTTTCGAATAAAATATAGCTACCGTTTTAAAGAGTGTATTTCGGAGGAAAACGTTGTACCTGCTGCTGTAATTTGTCAGTTTATGATAATTATATTGATTAAAGGTTGCGGAGATTTTACGAAGTAAAATCACAATCACCCCGACAACTGTACGGGGTCAGGTTCAGAAAAAACTATCAAAATTTGGCACACTACCGCCGTATCACCGCATCCAAATCCTTTTCAAAGCGCGTAATCAACTGATTAAATAACTTATCAATCTGTTTATCATTCAAGGTCTTGCCCGTTTCTTCAAAAATAAAACTGACGGCGTAAGACTTTTTACCCGCACCGAGTTTACTTTCATCTTCAAAAACGCTGAACAAATTGACATCTTTTATCAATTTTTTACCCGTCTTTTTCGCTACGCCGACGACCTGACTGAAGGTCACGTTTTTATCGACGACCAAGGCCAAATCACGGCGCACACTCGGGTTGCTGTTCAGTTCTTCTACGTTGACGCTGCTTTTTTTCAGGGCTTTAAAGACCGCATCCCACTCGATATCCGCGTAGAAAACCGGATTTTTAATATCCATGGCTTTCTGAATTTTCGCGTTCACTTTTCCGAAAGTCGCCAAGACATTAGGGCCGCGGTGGTATTGCAGGGCGTAGGTAAAAATTTCGTTGCTCACCTGTGTTTCCTGATAGCCGCTGATGCCGAAGCGGTTCAGCAGATTGGTCACGTAACTTTTTAAAGTAAAAAAGTCCGCGTCCGCCTTGCCGTCGTGGTGCCAAGACTCGGGGCTGCGTTTGCCCGTCAGGAAGATGCTGAGGTGTTCCGCTTCTTTAAAACCTTCGCCTTTCGGTTCGTAGGTGCGTCCGAATTCAAAGAGTTTCAAATCGGGATTTTGGCGGTTTTGATTTCTCACAATCGCCTCCAAACCGCTGAACAGCATCGTCGGACGCATGATGTCTAAATGCTCGGTCGAAGTGTTATTTACCCACACTAAATTCTCTTTTTCGCGCGGCAAAATGTCCGTGTAATAACGACTTTGCGACAGCGAAAGTGCCATCATTTCGTTAAAACCGTTGTAAGCCAAAAAGTCCGAAGCCTTGTTGCGCGTGCGCTGCGGGTCGGGGTTTTGTCCGTAAGTGAGCGAGGTCGAAATCTTTGCCGGAAAGGGTACTTTATTCAATCCGTAAATGCGCAAAATCTCTTCCGCAACGTCGGCGGGGCGCAACACGTCCGCTTTATTGGTCGGCACGGCAACGGTGAATGTTTCCTCCGTTTGGCTCAGTATATCCATTTCCAAAGCCTCCAAAATGCGGAAGATTTCCTGCTTAGGAATTTCCACACCAATCAGACGATTCACGTAAGCGTAGCCGACTTCGATTGCCTTTTTCTCAACGGGGTTTGGGTAAATATCGACAATTTCCGAAGCAATGACCCCGCCCGCCAATTCTTTAATCAACAAAGCCGCCCGCATCAGTGCGTACACGCAAACATTCGGGTCGCTGCCTTTTTCAAAAACGCGCTCGGCGTCGGTGCGCAAATCGTGACGGAA
The DNA here is from genome assembly GCA_020629965.1 of Saprospiraceae bacterium. Taxonomy (GTDB): domain Bacteria; phylum Bacteroidota; class Bacteroidia; order Chitinophagales; family Saprospiraceae; genus JAHDCG01. The sequence continues at coordinate 3,042 of JAHDCG010000082.1, forward strand.
GCCCGTGCGGCGGATAAAACCGGGGTCGAAATGTGCGCTTTCCAAAAAGATTTTGGTAGTCGAGTCGGTAACGCCCGAGTTCAAACCGCCGAAGACACCGCCGATACACATCCCGTTTTCGTCGCCGTCACAAATCATCAAATCGTCGGCGGCAAGGCTGCGTTTTTTTTCGTCGAGCGACTGAAATTTGCTGCCCTCCGGTAAGGTTTGCACGATAATTTTTTGACCGTTGATTTTTTCGTAATCAAAAGCGTGCAAGGGCTGGCCCAATTCGTGGAGAATGAAATTCGTGATGTCCACGATGTTGCTGATGGGACGCACGCCGATGCTGCGCAGTTTGTTTTTCAGCCAATCCGGGCTTTCTTTCACCGTCACGCCCTCGATGCAGACACCCGCGTAGCGCGGGCAAGCGGCGTGGTTTCTGACTTCGACCTCAATCGGCAGGTTGGTATTTTCAACTTTAAAAGCGGAAACATCGGGCATTTCGACAGCGCCGCTGCCCTCGTAGTTTATTTTTACCGCCGCCGCCAAATCTTTGGCTACGCCGAGGTGATTGGTGGCATCCGAACGGTTGGGAGTCAGACCGATTTCGTAAACCGTATCCGTTTCTACTTTGAAATATTCGCTCGCGGGCGTCCCGACTTTCGTATCTACCGGCAGTACCATGATGCCGTCGTGCGAAGTACCGAGACCGATTTCATCTTCCGCACAAATCATTCCCTCGCTGACCTGACCGCGTATTTTACCTTTTTTGATTTTAAAACCTTCGCCCTCGCTCGGGTGCAGCATGGTGCCGACCGTAGCGACGATGACTTTTTGACCCGCCGCGACGTTGGGCGCACCGCAGACAATTTGCAGATTTTCTTCCGCACCGACATCCACTTTAGTCAGGCTGAGGCGGTCGGCATCCGGGTGTTTGCCGCATTCGACGACCTCGCCGACGACGAGTCCCTTCAGTCCGCCTTCGATGCTTTCTTTTTCTTCCTGACCCTCTACTTCGAGTCCGATTTCGGTTAATATTTCGCTGACTTTATCGGGGTCGAGGTCGAGTGTCGTATAGTCTTTGAGCCAATTAAGGGATACGTTCATTTTCTTTTGTGTTGGTAGTCTGAATGCGCGGAGAAATTACTTTTTATCGGGGAGTTATCCAAGAGGTTTTAACCCCTTGTTGCTCGTGAGCAAGGGGTTAAAACCCCTTGGAGACAGGCTGCCGACCAACCGATGACATAGTAAAAAAGCCGCTTTTTTCAAAAAGAACGCAAAGATAAGATAAATAAGTTTCCGAACGAATCAAAAAAAGGGCAGACACCGCAAGGTATCTGCCCTTTCTCACGCAAAATGAATTGCGTTTTTTAACTTTTAGTAGCGAACTGTGACCGTCTCGCCGATCCAACAAGGAACGGTAGCGGTCGCACCTTCCTTCACGCCCTTCATGAAGCCCGTCTCTTGGTTAGGCTTAGAAGATGAGTAGTTGTTAATTTTCTTATTCACGGCAGATGCCAAAGCCGGCTCTACCGCCTTCGCGCGTTGGTACTTGTCGATAGCCGCGAGCACTGCGAGAGAGTTACCCCAAGCATCGTTACCGCAGTTACGTGCGCCGGTGGCGTACATGTCGCCGATTAACTCATAAGGCTTACCGTAGCCGCTGTCGAGGCTCGCCGCTTTGCGTGCGCTTTCGCGGGCAGGGCCGTAAGATTTGAACTTACGGAACTGAATGGAAGCGATAGAGAAGTAGTAACGTGCCTGCTCCGATGCGTCGGTGGACTCGCTGATAGCCTCACGGTATTTCTCGACCGCACCTTTATAGTCGCCGGCTTTGTACAATTCATTAGCTGCGTAGCCTTTGTTGTTTTCGCGCAATTCCGCCATTTGATAAGCACGGTCTTTTTCGGCGATTTCCGCCAAAATCGGGTCGTTTTTATCACAGCCGCGTTTTACCAAAGTCGTGTAAACATCCAGGTAAACATCGCGGTCGTCGGGGTTGGCTTTGTATTCCGGTACTAATTTGTCGTAGAAGTATTCACAGTCGAAAATAAAATCTTCGATGGTAGCAAAAACACCGTTCATCGACTCTTTTGCCTGCACGTATTGGTCGGCGTATTCTACCTCGTTTTCGATATTTTTGTCGGCAATGGCATTCAGTTTATCGTAAGCCTGACGCGCCGTTTCTTTGTCCATCAACTCATTGGTGAATTGATAGACAACTACACGGGCGTAAGGGTCTAAAACGATGTATTCCGTATTATCACCCGCAGCTTCGACGGTTTTTTCCAAAGTTGCCAACACGCGAGAGTAGGGGATAGCGAGGTAGTAAAACATATCGTAAGCCTTACGACCGGTCAGCAAAGCACCGCCGTCTTTACCGGGGTAGCAGGCGATTTCTTCGTCATACAAACGCAAAATTTTCTCCGCTAATTCTTTTTTCTTAGCTTCGTCCGTCTCTTCTTTGTACATCGCCATGTAGATGTCACGACCGTCGGAGTAGTGAAAGGGGCGACCGCCGTCTGCTGCCGGAGCGAGGTCGTAAGCAACTTTCCACTGCTCGTAAGCACCTTTAAAATCTTCGTTTTTAATAAATTGACGGTAAATAACGTGTGCTGTTTCCGCCTTTTCTTTCTGTGCCGCCGGCAAAGTAGTCCAGTTGACACAAGTGACTGCTGCATCCGTGGTTGCTGCTGCTTCTGCGGCTGCTTTCTCCTGCGCCTGTGCGGTATTTGGGTTAAAAAAAAGCGCAAAGGCTAATACGGGGATTGCGAATAATTGACTGATAATTTTCATAGAGATTGTATGATTATTTGTGCAAAGAAAGAAGCTGAAAGGAAGTATTAAAAACTGCCTCGATTATCGCTTCGCCGCGAATTTCGTGGATTAAAACGAGATTTCGCAATTCTTTGTTGAATTTTTTAAGAAAGACCGTTTGGTATAAGATGTAAAAAACGGCGATTTTGTTGTTTGGGTCGATACTAATTTGACGAAGCAAAAAGACTTTTGACACAGACTTTAACGGAATTTAACAGAAATGAAGAGTTGAAATCCTCCTTCCCCAAGAGTTGATTGCTTCTGAAATTTAGCATACCCGGGCACAAGTAATTCCCGCCCGCCTCTCAAGGGCAGGTTTTCCTCATTGAGGGCAGAGAAGGCCTGAGATGCGGGTTTCTGTTCACGGAATCCCCCCTAACCCCCAATGGGGGAACTTTCTCCGCGCCCGAGTTCGTGGTAATTCGGCAATGATTTCTCTGCTCTCAGTAAAAATCTGTCTTTGTAACGAAAGATTTAAAAATGAAGGAAAAGTCTTTCCGTATCACCTAACCTGAAAAGAAAAAAACAAACATCAAATAAGCAAAATCGGCATAGCAAAAGTCCACAAGCTGTCCACCAACCATCAACTACCAACCACCAACCAACTCTAATTATACCTGCGCTGAAAAAACCAACTGCTGTCGTTTAAAGTAAAGCCGAGCGTAATCCGAGCAAAGTTTTCACTCAAACCTTCATCCGTACCGAAGCGACCGAACTCGAAGCCCCAATCCAAAAAGGATTGACTGCCCTTCGAGATAATCGGCATACCGAGACCGAGCGTAATCGAGGAGTATTTCAAATCGCCGTCCGTGCCGCGCGGGTCGGTGCCGAAGCGAAAACCGGCGCGGTAGCTCATACGCTTGGCGTAGCTGTTGTATGACTTGTAGTTGGGCGTCCATTCGCCGCCGAGGGCGAGATTGTAAGAATTTTCAAAGTCGGCGCGCTCTACGGGGTTGGTGAAGCTACTCCACTGTGACAGCCCGAATTCCGCGCCCAGCTTCATTTTGTTGCGCACTTCGTACATGGCACCGAGGGTAAATTCGGCGGGCAGTTTACCTTTGCCTGCCACGTCTTGCTCGAAGAGAATGGTGTCGCGGTCGTTGGTCACGGGATTAAAACTGTGGTAGATTTGGTCGGCGCGGGTCGTGTAACTGTTTCGGGTGTTACCGTAGGCACCGATGACGATGCTTTTACCGTTGGGTTCTTCTTCACCTTTAGTATTGACCGAGGTGAAATCGTGGCGATACTGCGCCCCGAAGTCAAAAATTACGCCGCTGACGCTGTAATCGTTTTCGACGTTATTGGTATAAGAAGTGCTGACATCGTTGAGCAAAGTCTGCGAACTGCGCGAAATATTTCCGAATAAAAAGCCCGCATTGATACCGAAAGCAAAGTTTTTGTAGCGAAAGCCGTTACCGAACACGAAGCGATTTACGCCGCCCTCACCCGTAAAAACGGAAGTCGTGGTATCGACGGCGGGAATGATATTTTGAATGTTCAAATTGTAGCCGACCTGGGTGTAAGGTACGAGGGCGAGATTCATGCCCCAACGAAAGGGATTGCGGTCGCGCTCCAGCTCGCGGTTGACAGGATTTTGCAGCGGAAAGGCCAAAGCCATGTAGCGCAAATTTCCGCTTGTGACCTGCTCTTCGCTGCCGTCCGCACTTTCCAAAGAAGCAAACTTGGCGTACAAACCGACCTCAAAAGCGGTCGATGACAGAAATGCCAAAGAAGCCGGATTTTCGGTATTGATGTGAAAAGGATGCTGATACGCCGCCGACAAACCGCCGAAACCGCGCGAGGCGGCAAACTGCTGTTGCACCAAATCGCCGAGACCCAAGCGAGAATAGGGCGAATTGTCCTTTGGTTGTGCAAAAGCACTCGTTCCGCAGCAAGCCAATAAGGCAAACATAAATAAGGAGCGAAACATGAAGAAGGATTTATTTTTTTGTTTTTTGTGCAACATTATAGTTTAAAATTTGATTCAAGCCCGTCGATACTAAATTTGGGCGCGCAAATATCCTGCTTTTAAGTCGTTCCGCGAAGAAATCCGCATCGCCGCCCGTAAAAACTACGTGCAGTCGCTCGTATTTACGCCGACATTTTTGGATAAAACCGCGCACTTCCAGCAGCGCACCCACTTGTCCGCCGTTGCGTAAAGCCGTTTCGGTATCATCGCCGAGCCAATGCCGGCAGTCACCTAATTCAATCAGCGGCAGCCGTTCCGTAAACTCGTGCATGGCGCGCATCCGCATCTTGATGCCGGGCGAAATATTACCGCCGAGATAATCGCCGGCGGCTGTCACCATATCATAAGTGATGCAGGTGCCGGCGTCGATAACTAAACAGTTTTCGGCGGGAAAAAGGGCTTTTGCTCCGACTACGGCGGCGAGTCGGTCGCGCCCGAGGGTATGCGGTGTTTTGTAAAGAACATTGACCGGGACGGGTGTTTCGTGCGATAGACGGGTGTAATTTTTGAATTTTTGTCCGAGATATTTCTCGATATCCGCCGTTACGCTGCCGGTCACGGAAAGGATGCAGGCGGCGCGTTTATGGTTGTACGCCAATTTTTTTAAATAAGGAATTGTCAGATAGGGAATGCTGTCCCGGTCAATAATTTCGGAGTCCGCAAACACAGCAATTTTGGTACGCGTGTTGCCCGCGTCGATGGTTACATTTCTCATAGTTTGTCGGTCGTATGATGATAGCTTAGTCGATATTCTGCAAAAATGTAAAAATAAAGGGAGAGGACTGAATTTTTTCGGACAGGATTTTCGGATTTTCCGGATTTTCTCTTGATTCGGAAAAAAAACCGACTGCAAGCCTCGGCTCACAGTCGGTTTTTTTTTGGTTTATTTGTTTATACGTTTATTTGTTTAGCCGCAAGAGGTATTCTAAACGCCTAAACCTCCTAAACAATATTAAAAAAAAAACGCTATTTCCCCGCCGGCAGACAACCCTGCCCCTGACGCAGCACATCGCTGTAACCTACATTACCTACCCGACGCTTTTTTTTCTTGTCGGATTTTGCCTGCGCAACGGTAGAAGAGTTTTGAAAAATTTTCAAAACCATATCCAATAATACGGGGTCGTCGTTTTCGTAAACAGCGGCGACGAGACGCTCTTGCATGTTTTTAATTTTCATAATAAAAAATTTTAAGCGGGTTTTAAATTCCTTGACTTGGTGAGAAACAGGTGAAGGAGTGTTCTTGAGTAAAAATCGAAGGACTCCGATTTTTGCGGAAAGAAAAACTTTTCGATTGAACGCGGAACAACGACGAAGTTTCGTGCGTCGTCCTTCCTAAAAACCACAGTTAGTAAAGATAAATTTTCGGGAGTAGTGCGGCTGCTTTCAGCGCACCTTATAACTAACGCATCCTTAACAAAAAAGTGCGAAAACCTCAAAAAGTTAATACGAAATTAAGGTTTTCCTTACTTTTGAGAACATTTTAGCGAATTTTCGCTAAAATATTTACCGAAGCCTTTCATTTGTTGCCGTTTGTCCTTATCTTTGTCAGCGAAAATTCGCTACAACGGTCTGCGAGTTTTAAAAATCAAATCTCCAACCACAATCATAAATATACCGCCATGACAAAGATGCCCGAGTATTCTTTAGAAAAAAACCTGCTTAAAGGAGGTGAATTTCTCATCAAAGACGAAGAAGTACGCAACGTATTCATTCCCGAAGAACTTAATGAAGAGCAGCAAATGATACGTCAAATGGTGCGTGAATTTGCCGACGGCGCGAAATTAGATTCGCCGCACATGGATAAGCAGGTCGAACTGCTGCAACGCGCCGGCGAACTCGGTCTGCTCAGCTCGCATATCCCTGAAGAGTTCGGCGGGATGCCCCTCGACACGAATACCAACACGGTCATCAACGAAGAAATGGGCTACATTCCCGGCGGTTTCACTACTACTTATGCGGCGCACGTCGGTATCGGCACGCTGCCGATTTTGTACTTCGGCGACGAGGCGCAGCGTGCCAAATACCTGCCGGGTCTGGCAACGGGCGAGCTGAAAGCCTCTTACTGCCTGACCGAGCCGAGTTCGGGCAGCGATGCACTGGCGGCAAAAACGACGGCGGTACTGAACGAAGCGGGTACACATTATATCCTCAACGGACAAAAAATGTGGATTACCAACGCGGGCTTTGCGGATGTATTTATAGTTTTTGCAAAAATCGACGGAGAGAAATTTACGGCTTTCATTGTTGAAAAAGGCATGGAAGGCTTTACGCTCGGCGCGGAAGAAAAGAAACTCGGTATTAAAGGCTCTTCGACCCGTCAGGTGTTTTTTGAAAATGTAGAAGTACCGACCGAAAATCTGCTCGGCGAAATCGGTAAGGGTCACTTGATTGCTTTCAACATCCTAAACGTCGGCCGCTTCAAGCTCGGTGTGCTGACGATGGGCGGCAGCAAAAGTGCTTTGAATACTGCGACGCAATACGCCAAAGAACGCGTCCAATTTAAGACGCCGATTGCTTCTTTCGGAGCGATTCAGTACAAATTGGCGGAAATGGCAATTCGCATTTTCGCCAACGAAAGTACCTGCTACCGCGTGTCGGATTTGATGCAGGACATGGAGCATAAATTGATTAAAGAAGGAAAATCGCGCAAAGACGCTCTCTTGGAATCGGCGGAAGAATACGCCATCGAGTGCGCGATTATCAAAGTACTCGGCTCGGAAGTAGCGGACTACTGCGTGGACGAGTTGGTGCAGGTACACGGCGGCTACGGCTTTTCGGAGGAGTACCCGGCGGCAATGGCATACCGCGATTCGCGCATCGGTCGCATTTACGAAGGCACGAACGAAATCAACCGCATGCTTTCGGTCAATATGCTGCTGAAACGTGCGATGAAAGGCAAACTCGACATCACGACGCCGGCCTGGGCGGTACAAAAAGAATTGGCGTCGATGCCTTCCTTCGACAGTCCGACGGGTGCTTACGCGGAAGAGTACAAAGCGGTCAAAAACTTCAAAAAGATGATTTTGATGGTGGCGGGTGCTGCGGCGAAAATGCAAATGGACGGCAAAATCAATCTGAAACACGAGCAGGAAATCCTGATGAACGTGGCGGATATGATGATTACGGCCTACACGGCGGAGAGTGTGCTGCTGCGTGTGCATAAGTTGCAGGACTCCGTCAATAAGAAGCAAGCACAGGAAGTGTACGATGCGGTACTGAAAACTTTGATGTACGACAGCAACGAAAAAATGGAGAAATTCGCCAAAGAAGCGCTCGTTTCTTTTGCTGAAGGCGACCTGTTGAAAACGATGTTGATGGGTGTGAAGCGTTTTGTAAAATACCCGCCGACTAATGTAAAAAATAACCGTCGTTTGATTGCTAAGCAACTGATTGACAGCGACGGATGGTGCTTTTAAATATCAATAATCAGCGTTAAAATCAGCGGCGATTCGTTTTTGACGGGTCGCCGCTTTTTCTGTTTTTTGCAAGTCGGTCGGGGAACATTTAAAATTTATTTTCTAATATTTGTTCCTAAGTATTGCGACAGGAATATTTTTTTGCCTACTTTTATGCTTTCTCGGAAACAATACGCACAATCAACCTTAAAAACGAGCAAAAATGAAATTGCTGAACAACCTTCCGGTAAAAACAGCTCCGCAAAGACTACGGTTTATTCGTAAGAGTTTGCGCATTTCGCAACAGAAGATGGCGGATATCATGGGTATATCGCAGGGTACGCTTTCGCAAATCGAAAACGGTAAATACGACGTTTCTTTCGAGTCTTTGACCAATCTGAGCAAGCATCATAATATCAACTGCAACTGGGTGATACTCGGGCAAGAGCAGGTATTTCGAACGGATAGTACCGCCGCAGTGAAGAATATCGAACAAAATATCTTCGACACGAGCAATGTCGATGAACTCGACCTCGGGCAAAAAATCGGCATCCCGTTGGTGAAAGCGGACGCAGTAGCCGGTTATATCAAAAATTACGACGAAAGTTCTTTTTTGGAAACACTCGAACTTTTTAAAGTGCCGGGTTTTCAAAATGACAGCAACCACCGAATTTTTCAGGTAGAGGGACACAGCATGGAGCCGACTTTGAGTACGAATGATTATTTGATTTGTGAATTTTGTGCGGACAAAAACGAAATACAAAGCGGCGATGTCAAGGTGGTGGTTTCGGAAGATGCCATTGTGGTTAAGCGCGTCTATTTGTACGAAAAAGATAAGAGTTTTTACATTCTGAAAAGCGACAATCCGGATTTCGACTCTCAAATAATCGAGATAGCCAAAATCAACGAAATATGGCACGTGCGCGGCAGAATAACGACGGACTTCGACAAAATCAACAAAACCTCGAATGCGGACGAACTGCAAAATATGCGGCAGGAAGTCGATGATTTGAAGTCTAAAGTAGCTTTGCTGATGAGGCTGAATGACGAGAATATCGACAAGGCGGAGTAGTTGCCGACTGAACATGCAAGACTGCTTTTTCGTTAAAAAAATATATTACTAACCAAAAAAAAGCAGTAAAATGACAAAAGTTCAGACCAAAGACCACGCAGAAATCAAGCAGTGGATAGACGCACGCGGCGGTACGCCCGCCCGCATTGCACACAGCAGCACCTCCGACACTTTAGCACCGCTGACCGTGCGCTTCGACAACGAAAAGCGCGATGTCAAGCAAAGTTATCAGCCGCTGGAGTACGATGAGTTTTTCGAGATATTCGACAAACACAATCTGACTTTCAGCTACACCGAAAACGGAGACGACGACAAATATCATACGTTTACTTCGGGGATGAAGTAGTCGAAACGCCTCAGAGAAAACGGGACTATTGCTTATGTGATAGTCCCGTTTTGTATTTTGCGAAGCAAGTCAATCGTAAAAAGCTAAAGATTTATCGAACAATTTACGGGTTCATCACGTCTTTGGTAATGAATTAACGAAAAGGGCGTGACCGTTTCGGCGGCTTGCGTCTTTAGTTCCGAAATGCGGAAATTCCGTGACCTTATCGACTGTTTTCGACTTATTTGACAAGTCGCAAACCCTTAAATTTTAAAAAACAAAATTCTTTATGAAACTGACCTTAAAATTTCTTTTTATCCTGTCGCTCGGCGTTTTTGTTACCTCTTGCGTGAGTAAAAAAGAGTTTCAGCAAGTGCAAGCCGACTTGGCAAAAGCCAATGAAGAACTCGGCGAATGCGGCGTTTCTCTCAACGATTACATGAACCGTTTGGGTGCTTGTGAAGAGCGTTCTAAAGTGAAAGACAATACCATCAAGCTGCGTCAAGAGCAAATCGACGACCTGCGCGCACAGCTCAAAGATGCCCGCGAAGTCCGTGATAAGCAATTGACTCAGGTAGGCGACCTGACCGTTTTGTCGCAATCCGCGAACAACAACATCAAGGAAACCCTGAGCCAATTGGAGCGCAAAGACAAATACATTAACCTGCTGCAAGCGGCGAAAACCAAAGCGGACTCTATCAACTTAGCACTCGCGGTCAACCTCAAGCAGTCTCTCAAGGGCGGCATTGAAGACGACGACGTGAACATCAAAGTCGATAAAACCGTGGTGATGATTAACTTGTCCGACAAGATGTTGTACCAATCCGGTTCTGCTGCCATTACTTCTCGCGCAGACGAGGTGTTGGGTAAAATTGCGACTATCATCAAAGAGCGTCAAGGCTTCGACGTGATGGTAGAAGGCTACACCGACAACGTGCCGATTAAAAATGACTGCATCACCGACAACTGGGATTTGAGTGTAAAACGTGCGACTTCGGTAGTGCGTGCGCTGCAAAAAAATCACGGCATCGACCCCAACCGTTTGATTGCCGCCGGTCGCGGTGAGTTTAACACTTTGGCATCGAATGATACTTCAGAAGGTCGTGCGACTAACCGCCGTACCCGCATTATCATTATGCCGCAGTTAGACCAATTCTACGACTTGCTGAACCCGAATAATGTTCCTAAATAATTTTTTAGGATAAATCGGAAAAATAAAAAAAGCCCTGCGTTCGATGTGAGCGTGGGGCTTTTTTAGGTTTTTAAATAATCATAACCTTTTGATAGTCAGTGGCTAAGACCCCCGAAGCGCAGGGTTAATTGTTTCTAAAGTTCGGCACTCCTCGTCTTCAGCCCCCTAACCCCCGATTCGGGGGAACTTTCTCTGCGACTGAGTTTACGGTAAATCTCTGATTTTTTGGTTTTCTAATTCAGGTATTCATACTAAACAGAAAGACAGCGAAAATCATAAGGAATCATAAAGAATCAGCGTAAAAATCAAAGTCACGCGATTTTACGAAGTAAAATCCCCCTCATAACACATCATAAAAATCTTAATAATCAGGTTCAAAAACAGAGTCACACAAAACATCAACGTAAAGAAAGCTCACCGCTCCAAAACCATAATCCCCAACTCCCCCCGGGGCACTTTCACCTGTCCGAACTGCTCCCCGAAAGCCTCCGCCGCCCGCTGCGCCGTGTTGCGTTCGTTATAGATTTGGTCATAATAAACCACATAACCCCGCGTCTTATCAAAGCAACCGACCCAAAAAGCGTGTGCGGGGATTTTATTTTTATCCAACTGCCGAATCCGTCTTTGCGCCGCCGATAAAGTACCGAACAGCCCGTCGGTTACTACATATTTTTTACCTTTAAAGCCAAAAAAGCGTGTGCAATCGTAGTAAATATAATTGCCGTTGTGGTAAACGGCGACCTCTTCCGTTTTGATGATTTCATCGTTCGGCAGGCGGTCGGTTTGGTAATCTACCGTGCCGCCCTGCGTGTTACCATCGCCGTCGCGGTATTGTAAATCATCTTGAATATCCGCATAATCTTGGTCATAAACATTCTCATCGGGGTCGAATGGCGCGACCATTGCCGCCGTATCTATCAAATATTCTTCCGTCTCGGGGCGGCTGTTACCGGCGAGTTGCGACATTTCGTCGAGGTAAACTTTGTTATCGACGTGAATAATATCCGCCTCTTCCAGTTCTCGATACAAGATAAAACTCAGCAGTCCGAAGCACACCGCAACCGTAGCCGCCTGTCGCCAAAACTTTTGCTGATAGCGCAGTAAATCCTGACTGCGCACCGGTGATTTTTCTCTGACTTTCCCGAATAAAGATTTAAGTTTTGTCACCCCCTTCTCTAAGGGCGATTTACGAATTATCTCCCGCAAGCGATTGTCCGACAGTACTTTGAAAATTTGCTTTCTGCCCGTCACCACCGCCGTTCGTGCCGGCGTAATCAGCAGGTGCGGTTCGAACTCTTTATCCGCCATCACCAGTCCGAAGCCGTTGTAAACGCACTGCTTTTTCAACTCCGCCAGACGTTTGCTGTTCGGACTCGAAAACACATCTTCTCCGAAGGCAATCCACTGCTCATTGGCGGCGTAGCGTTTAAATTGCTCGACGGCATAGATATAGCGATAGCGCGAAAAATTCTTGGAAAACAGACGAAACAGCAAAAAAACGAGGGCAATAGTACCGACGAGAATAGCCAAGCTGCCCAAAAGTCCGACTTGATTGACGGTAAAATGTTGGTAAGCATAACCGTAACTAAACAACAGCAAACCCGCCAAACTGCCGACCGCCATGGCATCCCAAAACATGATGCGTTTTTGTAAAGTGTATTTGACCTCGCCGCGTTTGGCGTAAGAGGTTGCTTCGAGTGTGGCGAGGAAAGGTTTTTCGTCCGGTCGGGTAAAACTCAAATAGCCGTCCACGATGATGCCCGAGGCCGTCGTCATGTTTTTGCCGACGGTCGTTTCGCCGGCGCGGGGGCGGTATTTGTAGTAGGTTTTGAGAAAGCGCAGGGCGACGTGCCGAATCGAGTCTTCCGTCAGATGCTCGTGCAGATACTGTTCATTTTCTTTGGCAGGTAAAGAAGATTCGGACATACGGTGCAGGTCGGTGAGAAAATTGTAGTTTTCAACGTTAAACGCTGCAAATTAGCAAAAAGAAAGGAAACGGAATTAAAAAGGCGTTTAAATTTCCGGTTTGCGCCGCGCTGCTTTCTTTTCGGAAAGACGGCGTTTGCGTTCCAGGCGCGCTTTCGGGTTGGCTTTTATCGGTTTGTAGCGGCGTTTTTTTTCGGGTTTGAGGGCTTTATCGATGAGTTTCAGAAATTTACGCAATGCGACTCCGCGATTTAAAATCTGCGTCCGCTTCTCCTGACTGACCACGGAAATTTCTCCGCGTTTATTGATTTTCTTGGATAATTTTTCGCGCAGCAAGGCTTTTTCCTTTTCCTCCAAAGCCGTCGAGCCGGCGATATCGAACAGTAACTCGACTTTAGTTTCCACCTTATTCACGTGCTGACCGCCCGCTCCTCCGCTGCGTGCGGTGCGGTATTTTACTTCTTTTTTAATGCGGTCGCTGTCCATATTATTTTAGGTTTTTAATTTCTTCTTTTGAAAGTCCTGTGACTTGAACGATAATTTGAAGGTCAACTCCTGACTCTTTTAGTTTTTTAGCCATTTCTACTCTTTCTTCAATTTTTCCCTCTTCTTTACTCTCCGTCCGCGCCGTCTCGATGGTATTTTTCAAATCCAAATAACTTTTCAAACTCTGCTC
>JAHDCG010000082.1:16495-26673 GCA_020629965.1 Saprospiraceae bacterium
TCCGCGCCGTCTCGATGGTATTTTTCAAATCCAAATAACTTTTCAAACTCTGCTCATAAGCCTTCCGCTCCTTCCGCGAAAATTTAGCAATCTCCGCAGCGGCAAAAAGTTTCGCAAATACGCGCTCCTGCAAGGCTTTCGGGCGGTCTTTTAAGCGGGCGAGGTGCTTGAAAACGTATAGCCACTTATCGAATTGCGTCTCCAACTCCTCTTCCGTTTTATTGAATTTCGGCAGCTCGATGTAGATGAACTTCAGCTTATCGTAAAAAACCTTGCAGTTTTGGTCTTTCAACTCTACCGTGTGCAAAACCTCCTTGTCGTTTTTATTTTCATCGAAAGTAAAATCCAAAATGCCGACAGTATAGACATGACTCAATTTAAAATCCCAATCACTCTTCACACCCTGTTCCTGAATCGGAAAAGAAGCGTAATAAACACTGCGGTCTTTAAAATAATTTTGCTTGGCTTTCTGCATTTCTACGATAAAACGCTCCCCGTTTTCGCCCGTACAAAACAAGTCAAAAACCGCCTTACGCTCGTGTGCCGTATGCCCCGGCTTCTCGCCCGAAGAGTAGGTCAAATCCTTAATCTTTCTGTCGGGTAAAATTTGGTTCAAAAAATCAATCAGCAACTCCTTGTTCGGCTCACTGCCAAACAGTTTCTTAAAACCAAAATCCGTCAGCGGATTTACATATCTTTCCTGAAATTCAATCATCAGAGGATTTTCAAATTTAAAATTGTAAAACATTACCGCTCCTTAAAAGGCGAACAAGTCAGAACGGAAGTCTAAAATTTAATGTCCGGTCTCGACAAAAATACCTGTTTTTCTTCAATTAAAAACCTTCTCCGTTTTTCTCAACAATTCCCTTGCCCTTTCGGTTCCTTTTCTCTTCCAAACAACCATACTTCCCCTCGGTTGTTTACATCACGGCGAAAGCCTACTTTTGCACCCAAACGAAGATGCGGGCGTTTCTTCACTTTTCAGACAAGATTTTACACTTTTTTTAAAACGCTCGACAATACACAGCAAAGAAAATAATGGCAACAATTAAATTTACCTTCGAAGACCCGAAAATCGAACCCAAAACGGTGGAAGCCGCCGAGGGCGAAAGCATTTTGGACGTCACCGAAGACCATCATATACATTTGAACCACAACTGCGGCGGCGTTTGCGCTTGCAGCACCTGCCACGTCTATGTGGAAAGCGGCGAAGATGCACTCGAAGAAATCAGTGATAAAGAGGAAGATTTTATCGACCGTGCCATCAATCCGCGCCTCGAAAGTCGCCTCGCTTGTCAGTGCGAAATCATCGACGGCGACGCAATCATCGAAATTAAAGTACCCGACCAATCCAAAATTATCGGACACGAACACTAATTTTAGTTGGTGGTTGATAGTTGTTGGTTGACGGACTGTACGCGCTTCGATTTCAGTTAAGATTTAAAATCACATGTCACCTGCCGATTTTATAAAAACAATTTGACCGCCGAACCGATACATTATTTTATCCGATAATGTTTATAAATTCTGTAAATCGCTTTTAAATAAAACTATACGCAATAAACAAAAGACTCCGCGTCTCTGTGTCTTTGCGTTTCGGCATTTTAGAGCGGATTCCAACCTTTTCAACCTTACAACCTTTCCCTCATGGCATTTGAAGATTTTGACGACCATCCGATAACGTGGAACGACCACGAAGATATCGCAATCAAACTTTACGACCGCTTCGGCGATGAATTTACCGAAAGCAAAATATACCGCATTCGCTTTACCGAACTACTCGATTGGATTTTAGAAATCGACAGTTTCGAGGGCAAACGCGAAGACAGCAACGAAGGTCATTTGGAGCAAATTCAAGCCAAGTGGGTCTATGAATGGCGCGATAACCAATAACCGACATGAACGTACTCGAACTTTTTAAAGATATTCATACCCTCATTTTCGATGTGGACGGTGTGCTCACCGACAGCAGCGTGCTCGTCCTCGAAGACGGTAAACTGCTGCGCCGCATGAGCATCCGCGACGGCTACGCCCTAAAGATGGCCGTCGAAAGCGGTCTGAATGTCGTCGTCATTACCGGCGGAAAATCGGAGGGCGTAAAAGTACGATTGCAAAATTTAGGAATCCGAGACATCTACACCGGCGTCCGAGACAAACTCGACAAATACGAAGAGTATTTGCTGCTCAATGATTTAGACTCCGAAGACGAAGCCGGCATTTTGTACATGGGCGACGACTTGCCCGACTACGAAGTCATGCGCAGGGTAGGGCTGCCCTGCTGTCCGCGCGATGCGGCACCCGAGATTATCAATATTTCCCGCTACCTTTCCGTTGCCGACGGGGGCGCGGGCTGCGCAAGGGACGTTATTGAAAAGATTTTAAAATTGCAGGGCAAATGGTTTGAAGAACCGGAGTCTTTGCTGGGGAAGCGGCAGATATAGATGTTGAATACGCGAATAACTACCCGCCCGTTTGCCAAGTAAAACGCGTTTTCCCGCATTCGCACAAAGCCGAAAAACAGTCACCGCGTAGAGACGTTGCACTGCGACGTCTTGCCCTGAGAGGGAAATAAAATTCAGCAAACCATAAATTTAAGCCTTTAAAAAGAGACGCGTTTTCCCGCGTCCGTACAAAATTCCTAAAAAGAAAAACAACTCAAAACGCCTCGCGCACATATGTGCGCGAGGTTTTTTTATGCCCCCCAATCTACAAATGCCACCGGCATGATATCTTCCGAACCGGTATGCTGATGCCGGGACAATCCCCGCCCTTTTATTTTTTTCCTCATGTTTCCTCCGGAATCAGAACTCACCCCTTTAGCGAATTTGCGCCCCTACCTTTGTCTCATAATAATTAACCGAATAACTTTTTTTATTAATAATTCTCTAAACTTCCGAAATCGCCTGATTTACTGATACAAAACTCATAGTGATTTTGGTCTAACCCACTATTATGACAAACTTTTACCGTTCTCGAATGATGCTCACCGCAGCATTGTTCTTACTCTTCGTGTCCGCTTCCTTCGGACAAACTTCTTTGCCCTTTCACGCAGAGACTTTAAAAACAAAAATCAAAGCCGACGAAAAAGTGCGCTCCGTGGTTTTCTCCGCCGAACGGGCAACGCCGAAAATGATTGAGTTCGACCTCGAAAAAGGCAATCTTTACCCCGCCGCAGAATTACCCGCCGTTTTAAACAACGTCTTGGAATTGCGCAGCGGCACGGACGAATTGGCAGCAGCCAAAACCACCCAAACCAATCACGGCATTCGCTACGAACGCTTCGAGCAAAAATTTAAAAACGTACCCGTCGAGCACGGCAGCTACAACGCCGTCATCACCGCCGAAGACAAAATCGCGGCACTCACGGGCGAGTATTACAATCTGCCCGCCGAACTCAACACCGTACCGACCCTCGACCGCGACGCGGCTTTGGCTGTCGCCGAAGATTACATCGGCGCGGAAGAATACGTGTACGAGCGCATCCTGAATATGATGGACGGCGTGATGTCACCGACCTACGCCGCGCACCTTTACGAGCAATACGAAGAGGCACTGCCCGGCGGCGAATTGGTCATTGTCGATGACTACGAAACCGAAGCGACGGACTTGGATTTGGCTTGGAAATTTAACATCTACGGCGACCGCCCTTTGAGCCGTCAGTGGGTTTACGTCAACGCGCACACAGGCACAATTATGCTGAAAGACTTGATAATCAAACACGCTTCGGAAGCGACTACCGTGCAGACCCGCTACGCGGGCTTGCAACCGATTATGGTGAATTTTTATACCGGAATAACCGACCCCAACTCCGGCGCAGCTTTGAAAGACAGCCGTACCGGCGCACCTGTCGTACCCGCGACGCACACCGGTTTCTACATTTTGGAAGACGACACACGCGGCGACGGTCTGGAAACTTACGACCTCAACGGCGTCGGCGGCGCGCCGATTTCGATTCCCGCAGCGTACAGCCAGGCTTCGGTTTTTACGGACAATGACTTGGATTTTACCCTCGCCGAACACAAACGCGGCGGTGCCAACGAAGCCGAAAACGACGACATCGCTTGGGATGCACACTGGGGTACACAGGTCGTTTATGACTACTGGAAAAACGTCCACAACCGCAACAGCTACGACGACAACGACATCAAAATTTTGAGTTTTGTTCACTCCGGTATCGGTTACGACAACGCCTTTTGGAACGGAACGGCGATGACTTACGGCGACGGTTCTTACAACTCGGCGACGGGTTCGGGCAGTTTCGCGCCTTTGACGAGTCTGGATGTCTGCGGTCACGAGGTCGGTCACGCGATTTGCTCGCATACCTCGGATTTGGTTTATGCTAAAGAGTCGGGAGCGATGAACGAAGGATTTTCCGACATCTGGGGCGCGGCAATTGAGGACTTCGCTTTCCGTACCATCGACCCGAATTTAGCAAACATCATGGCACCTTACGGCATCGGCGAACAAATCGATGAGCGCGACGGCGGCATTCAGTACCCCGCAGCGGGCTGGAGAGCACTGCGCTACATGGACGAACCCAATCTCGCGGGCGACCCCGATACCTACGGCGGCACGCATTGGCAAAACCCCGATTGCGACCCTTCTTTAGCCAATGACCAGTGCGGCGTACATACCAACAGCGGTGTTTTGAATAAGTGGTTTTACCTCCTGACCAACGGCGAGTCCGCCTCGAATGACAACGGCGATTTTTACAGCGTAGCGGGCGTCGGTTTCGTCACTTCCGAGCAGGTAGCTTACGGCACCGAGTTGATTTTGACTCCCAATGCGACTTTTGCGGAAGCACGCGCGGCGAGCATCATGGTGGCACGCACCTCTTCATTGCCCGGCAGCGGTGTCTGCGGTTCTTTGGAAACAGCCGTGACAAACGCTTGGTACGGCGTCGGTGTCGGCCCGGAGTTTGCTTGCAACGTGGCGGCGGGCTTCACTTTAGCGGAGTCATTTGTCGGCGAGTTGAATACGGCAAGCGACGACTGCGAATCTTTCAAAACCATCGAAGTAGAAGCGGCAGTCAATGCCTCCGGTACGGTCACTACCGCAGGTACGGCGACGCCGGGTGTCGATTACGAAATCACCAATCCGTCTTTCAGCGCGGGTGCAGGTTTTGCGGTACACAATTTCAGCATCAATATTTTTGACGATGCCGAAATCGAAGGCACGGAGACCATCATTTTAAATATCGGGGCAAACTCCCACACGATTACCGTTAACGACAACGACGTCGTGCCGAGTATCGGCGACGGCTCCCCGACCTCTTTAATCGACGAGCCGCTGACGGCAGCGGCATTCCCCGCAGGCTGGACGGTCGATGCACTCGACCCGGGACCGAACTCTTGGTTTTCTAACACGACCAACGGCGCACAAATCGGTATCATCGCGGCGGGCGGTACGACTCCGACCTACGAGGGCAACACTTCCGACCCCGTCGATGTCGTGCTTTCTACGGGCTTAATCGACGCGCGCGGTTTGGGCATTTTGCACCTGACATTCGACTATGTGGTCGGCGGCGAGCAAGATGCTTTCGTCGGTACGGGTACGGATGCCAACGGCGACGGAGTACCCGACCCGCAGGAGGCACTGTACGACTTCGGTAACGTTGCTTACTCATTTGACGGCGATACTTGGATTGATTTTACGGACACGGAATTTTCAAAATTTGCGGCCGTTACGGGTTCGGTCGATATGGGTACTCTGGACAAAGACATGCCCGCTTACCTCGCCGGCAATCAATTTTACCTCGGTTTCCGCTGGAGAAACGACCCCCTCGCAGCGGGTTCTTACAGCTTCTCGGTTTCCAACGTTTCGGTGACGGCGGCTACGGTTGCGGTGGCGGACGAAGCAACGCTGATTGAAGATAAATTGGCGGGCAACAATGACATTTATTTTGCGGATGCAAGCGGCGCAGTCATCGCAAGAGTGCAGAACACCTCGGCGCACGATTACGGCTGCACCACGGCGGAAGTCACCGCAGCCGGCACCGGCAAAGTCGATTACCCGAACGGCGACACACGGATGCAAAAGACCTTCGAAATTACCCCGACGACACCGAATGCAAACGGCACTTACGACGTGACTTTGTACTTCACCGAAGCCGAACTCGCGGGCTACGAAAACGCAACGGGCATGAACCGCAGCAGCATGGTTATGCTGAAAACCGAAGGCGACATAGACGATGCGACGTCCGAAAATTCGGTCATTAACGAGCAGGTGACTTACGCAGCGCACACGGGCGGCGGCAGTTTCACGGCGAGCTTTACCAACGGTTTTTCCGCGTTTGTCATGGGTAATATTTCTGCGGCGGCACTGCCCGTCGAGTTGATTGCTTTTAATGCCGAAGCGCAGGAAAATGCGATTGCTTTGACTTGGGAAACTGCGACGGAAATCGACAACGAAGGCTTTGAAATTCAACGCCGTGCGGAAAATGAAAATACCTTCACAACTATCGCTTTTGTCAAAGGCGAAAATGCAGCAAACGGTGCGAATTACAGCGCCCTCGACCGTGACGTAACGGCGGGCACGACTTACTACTACCGCTTAAATCAATTGGATTTTGACGGCAAATGGGCACTCTCCGACGTGCGCAGCGCAACCGTCAAAGGCGACGCGGCAACGGTAACGATTACGCCGACTTTGGTGCGCAATACCACGGTAGTTTCCGTCAGCGGCGCAGGTAACGAGCAACCGCTCACGGTGCGCGTCTTCAACCTCGCCGGTCAGGAAGTACAAACCCTCACGACGACGGGCGCAGCGGTCACCTTAGACCTCGGCGGTCAAACGGCGGGCGTCTATTTGGTGCGCGTACAAACGGGCAACATGCAGACGACGCAGCGGATAGTGAAGCAGTAAAGAATTGAGTTCCGCCTTTCCGCCCCTCGTCATAGTAAAGAAGGAAAGCACCGTAGTTATTGTGATTTACGGTGGAGGGCGGACTCGTTTTTTTTTTGAGGAGAAAGGTGTGAGGGGAGAGGAGAGAGGCGGTGGGATAAACGGCTTAACGACATTTTTTAAACAGCATCAGTAAAAGGTACGAGGTACTTTTTTTGCGCAATGTCCGGAAGAATACCGAAATCTTTCGTGCTTTTTGTGAGAGAAGTACCCCCGTACCTATCTGATAATTTTTAAAACTGAATTAGTACACATTTTTCATTTCAGCCTTAACCAAAAAAAGGGCAACCGACCGTGTGTGGTATGGTTGCCTTTTTTTATTATCGACCTTCAGGTCGTCGCGAAAGAACGATGCGAAAGTCGCTACTGCCTGTATTGTCACAACTGACGGTTCTTAATTGAATGCTTAGAATTAAATTACTACCGATAGAAACGTCGCTCCGCGCCGTGCGATATTTTGAGGAAAAGTGTTTCAGTCGATACACCTTTGTCGCTGATTATAGTGCGAGAATCAACCTGCAAGAACTCAATAAAATATCATTTGAGTAGGTAGTCGAATGCTGTGCATATCGCGCCGGACAACGGTCAACCGACAACAGACAACGAAACTACTTCCCCTTAAAAATCGGCTTCCGTTTCTCCAAAAACGCCGTCACGCCCTCTTCATAATCTTCCGTATCCGCCGCTGCCGTTTGCAGTTGACTTTCGAGTTCCAGTTGCGCTTCCATGTTGTTGCCGAAGGTCGCATTCAGGGCGCGTTTGGTGTAGCCGAGACCGACCGTCGGCATTTGCGCGAGTTTTTCTGCGACGGCAATCGCGGCGGCGGGGAAGTCCGCATCGGCGACCGCTTGGTAAATCATTCCCATCTTTTCCGCATCGCGGGCAGATACTTTTTCGCCGAGCATAATGAGTGCCGTCGCACGCTGTAAGCCGATGAGGCGGGGCAAAGTGTAGGTGCCGCCCGAGTCCGGTATCAGTCCGATTTTACTAAAGGCCTGGATAAAAGTCGCGCTTTCTTTAGCAATCGTGATGTCACAGGCGAGGGCAATATTCGCACCCGCACCCGCCGCTACGCCGTTGACGCCGCAGATGACGGGTTTTTCCAGATTACGGATTTTGAGGACTATCGGATTGTAATGCTCGGCAACGATGCGCGTCAGGGTCGGGGCGTCGTCGCCCTGTAACTCACCGAGGTCTTGTCCGGCACAAAAGGCTTTGCCGTTTCCGCTGAGATAGACGGCACGGATGTCGTCGTTGTCGCGGCACTCGTCGAGGTGTTGTTGTATTTTCATCGCCGTGTCGCGGTTGACGGCGTTGTATTTATCGGGTCGATTAAAAATGATGTGAGCGACGTTATTTTCGATTTTGAAGAGGACTGTTTCGGGCATTTGTTTTGTTTTTAGTGCTACTTTTTACGCTGATTTTTTATGATTTTTCAAGATTTGCACTGATTTTTTTGTGAATGCTTTTAGTTTAAGTCCGGTTCTTTCAGGCCCGTAACTCCTTTGTAAATTTCTTTCATAGAAAGGTGTACGTCGAAATTAGGAATATAGATTTTTGAGTTTATTCCCATTGTTCCGGAGGTTTCAAAAGCTCCTTTTTCATTACGTGAATGAAGCATAACTATCGGTCTTTCGGTTTGAATCAGCATATACTCCAAAAGTGACGGTAAAGAAAAATATTTTAGTAATTTGGTAGTATTGTCATCATTTTCCGTACTTTTTGAGGCTACTTCAACAATGATTCTTGGATTTTTAAAAAACATTTCTCTTTCAAAATCCGCCTCGCCGCAAACTACGCTTAAATCGGGATAAGTGTATCGCCCATACTCTTCGATGTAGATTCCCATATCGCTTGTATATGTGACACAATCCTTGCCTTCGAGAGCCTTTTCCAAGGCAATCAAGGTATTTCGGATAGCACGACCGTGCGGGTATTTTCCACCCGCCATACTAAACACCCTCCCCTTCTCGTAATCGAGTTTCTCTTCGGAATTGCTCAACAATTCAAAATACTCTTCAACCGTATATTTTTTTTCCTCTAATGACTTTTCACCCATGATAACTTAATTTAAAATTTTTACACAAAAATCCGTTTCCAAAACGACCTATAACGCCGCACCCCAAAGTTACGGAAAAAAATTTGCCGGCTGCGGCGCATCCGTCCGCCGTCCACCGTAAAACCGTCCACCGTTTTTTAGCCTATCGACTAAAGTCGATGCTACGGTACGGGCAGTCCGGCACCAGCTCACTTAAACTCCCCCAAAAATGCAAACAAATCCGTCAATTCGGCTTGAATACTTTCCTTCCGAAACGGCTGTCCGTATTCGCGCCATATCAGAGCTTCGATATAGGTGGCTTTGCGTTTGGCACCGAGATTTTTGCCGAAAATAGTGACACGCGGGTCGCGGTCGGCGTGCATTTCGTCAAAAATTTCGGTCATTTTTTGGTCGGTCTCGAAAGTCTGTAACCAATAGGACTTTTCGGCGGCGGAGGCGTAATTATCGTTCAGGTAAATGCACAATTTTATTAAAGCATCGCCCGCCTGCGCCTCCATGCGGATGAGCGTCCAATCGCGGTTGAGGTCGGGGTGGTCGTGATAGATGCGCTGCAAGAGGCTGTTTGCCGCGTCTTTTTCCGCCTCTTTTTTGTTGAAGCCAAAGCCCGCACCCGTCAGGTCTCTGCCGTCCAATTGCAGCGTGACGGTACTTTCAAATCCCTCGCCGGCGGCGCGGCTGTCGTAGTGCAAAGCGCGCTCGGGCAGGTGTCCGAGCTTTTGTATGAAGTTTTGCAGGTAGTTTTTTGCGTTGTTTTCATCCATAGTTTTTACGGTTGACGGTTAACGGTGGGACGGTTGACGGCCTGCCGATACCGATTGCTTTATTTTATGCAAGCGTTTTGGGTTTTTACCGGTGCTTTTTATTTGCTTAGGTACGGGGTACTTTTCTCACGAAAAACACACTACATTTCGTTATTCTTTCGGATTTTGCAAAAAACAAGTACCTCGTATCTTTTTCCGATATGAAAAACTTTGATATATAAGCAATTACAGTTGCCTTTTTATTTGACAAAGAAATATAATTTGAGTTGAATAAAAAAGTCCCGCGCTTTCCGAACGGAAGAACGCGGGACACTTAAACCCGATTAAAACCCATAATATTTTTCTCGCGGCGAAATGCCTAACGCTGCGTTTTGTTAGTTTCTGACAGTTATCTTCATCGTCAGTCGCGTAGATTTTACGAAGTAAAATCCAAATCATAACAAATCATAGAAATC
>JAHDCG010000004.1:0-18017 GCA_020629965.1 Saprospiraceae bacterium
ATGCTCACAAACCTCGCCAAAACAGCCCTCCTCGGCACCGACCGCGCCGACCTTACCGTCGCCCAAAAAACGCTGCTTGCCGCGCAGGGCATCGACATCGAAGCGGACAGTACGCAGGTGCTTTTGGAAGCGATTGCGCTGTATGCACAAAAAGAAAAAGCGGGGTTTTTGCTGCGCAAATTGACGGAAGAGCTGCCGCCGGCTGCGGAAGATACGGACGAATACGCTTGCAGCGATAATTCCGCGCAGCATTTGCAGCAAATTTTAAACGGGAAGTTTTTGCCCGCTCTGCCCGAGTTTGTCAAATACCTTTCGCAGACAAAATACCGCGCTCCCGCCGAGATGCTGCCGGAAATTATCGAAAATCAACTGTCGAGCGGTAAGGCTTTTCTTGAATTTGAAAAAATAATCGGACGGCGCGGAGCGTGGCTGATGCGGCAAAATCCGGCGTGGCATCGGCATCTGCCTTTGGATGATGTAGAATTGTGGGCAACGGGAAATGAAGCCGAACGACTCGCCGTGCTGCGCTTTTTGCGCGATAAATATCCCGAACTTGCCGTGGAGATGTTGCTGCAGTCTTGGCACAAGGAGCCGGTCAAAAATAAGACGGCTTTTTTGGAAGTTTTGGCGGAGAATACGAGCGCGGGCGACGAGACTTTTTTGGAAACCTGTTTGGATGAAAAAAATGAAGAAGTCCGTGCGCTTGCGGCGATGCTTTTGGCGAAAATTCCGACTTCGGCTTTTGTGCAGAGACTGTCCGAGCGGTTGAAAAAGTACGTTTATTTTACCTCGGAACAATTGGAGGTGAACCCGCCGGAGGCGACCGATGCCGCAGGTTTGCGCGATACGCTTTTTGGTGAAATTAAATCGGTCAGACAAGGTATGCGGGCAGCTTGGTTGACGCGGATGGTGGCTTTTTTGCCCCCGGCTATGTGGGAAAGGCATTTTGAGAAAACGCCGCGCAGCATTATCAAATCCTTTGCGAAAAGTAATTACATGCAGGTACTTTTCGGGTCTGTGCTTGCGGCGACGCGACTGCACCGGAACGAAGACTGGACGGCAGCTCTGCTGAATTTTGCGATGGATAATGCAACGACAATTGCGCTGCCGGACGAAGACATCAGCGGTTTGGTTTCCGTTTTTTCCGACG
The DNA here is from genome assembly GCA_020629965.1 of Saprospiraceae bacterium. Lineage (GTDB taxonomy): Bacteria > Bacteroidota > Bacteroidia > Chitinophagales > Saprospiraceae > JAHDCG01. The sequence continues at coordinate 1,151 of JAHDCG010000004.1, forward strand.
AAAAGTACAATGCTTTTTTGGCGAAAAGACTCGAAGTTTTTCCGCTGACCGAGCAGAGTTCACCTTTGTTGAAAATTACGGCGGCGAGTACGAATTATCTCGACGCGCAAAATACCGAGACGATTATCAATCAATACCGCAAATTTATCGCGCACGGCGGCAATCAATACGGCAGTCATTTTCGGCAAAAAGAATTGTTGAAAGTTTTGGCGTATCAGGCGGATTTTACAATCTACGACCGACTGAAAACCGGATGGGATATGAACTCGCCGCTGTGGCGTTCGTGGGCGGATGAAGTGGAGGCGTTTATGCGAACGTTGCAGTTTCGGCGGGCGATGCGGGAGGGACTTTTGGGTTACGAATGATGATTATGAATGAGGAGTGATAGGCGGCAGTTCGGGATAATTTTCGGGTCTTTTAATTTTGTCACCAAAAAAAGAATACTCATTTTTTCGCTTATACTTCCGTTTTGTTTGATGTCGTTTTGCTTTTAAAACACGTAAAATGCGCTGAAATGTTAAATTTCAATCTTTTTTATTTTATTTTGTTTTAAAACTTGTTTTATTAAAACATTTGTTGCAATTTTGTGGTGTAATCAAAAACATCATATCAGATGGAACTACAAATATTAGTCAGCAAGAAAGGAACAAAGGTCGTCGCGGCTTCAAATCTGTATCAGGTTTTAGAGCTGCCGAAAGCACAATACGTCAAAAACGTAAAGAAGTGGTTGACGGACGTCTATGAATTTCGGGATGGTATTCGTAAGCCGATTATTTTGCAGGATTATTCCAAAAGGAAATTGCCGGCGAATATTCTGTTCGATGATTATTACATCAGCGTAGAGCTGGCGAAGAAAATTACACTGAACTCTTCCAGCAAGAAAAAGCATAAATACGCCAAGCACTTGCTGTCTTTGGAAGACCAGGTTGAGAACGCCGAGCTGCTGACGAAAGAGCAGGTAATGGCGGTTTTAGAGCTTTCCAAAGTGATGGGTATGACCTCCTGCCAAAAAGCAAGCGAAGAGGCACACCTGCGTACTTACGAGCTGCGCAACGGCGGTAATGCAGCGAATTGGTGGAATTTTCGCTCTCGCATGTTCGGTTACTCGGGCGACAGTCTGCGCAAAAAAGTAGAAGGCATGGGTAAGTCCGCTAAAGGTAAAACCATCCGTCAACTGCTCGCGCAAGCCGATGATAAATACGAAATGGTGCGCACCGGCGTCGTCGATTTATTTATGAGTCTCGGAAAGTCGGAGCGTTACGCACGGAATATCGGTGACTTGGCAAAAGAATTTGCGAAAGAGTTGAATGTAGAAATCTACGACGACCAAAAAGCGGGCAGCATGTTCGCTCCGAAAAATATTAATCCCGATATGATGAATGCGGTGAAAACCGGGAACGGATTGTCGATGTGGCAGTCTTAGTTTTTGGTTAGAGTGGTTTGTGGGTTAGAGTGGTTTGAGTTGTCGGGGTCACTTGTTGTCTTCTCGGTTCTTTTGAAAAATTAAAATTGTGTTTTGTTTTCAAAAATTATCTTGATGACTCTTTTGACTAAAATAAAAAAGAGGAAGCGATTTTATCACTTCCTCCTCAAAATATATGTGTTAGTTAGTGTGTCAATTTATATAAGGCAGTCCTTTTCGGGCTGCCTTTCTTTTTTGTGAGAACTTCTCTTTTTCGTTAAACCGCCACTTCAAACTCACGCAACACATTGTTCAAAGACACTTTTTTATCCGTGCTCTCTTTACGCTCGCCGATAATCAATGCGCAAGCCACCTGATACTCTCCGGCCGGAAATTTCTTGGTATAAGTCCCGGGAATAACCACCGAACGCGCCGGTACCCGACCTTTATGAATAACGGGTTCGTCTTTGGTCACGTCAATGATATGCGTCGATTTGGTCAATACGACATTCGCGCCGAGTACCGCTTCTCTTTCGACGCGCACACCTTCCACGATGATACTGCGCGAACCGATAAAGCAGTCGTCTTCGATAATCGTCGGAGTCGCCTGCAAAGGCTCCAAAACTCCGCCGATACCGACGCCGCCGCTGAGGTGCACGTTGCGCCCGATTTGCGCGCAAGAGCCGACCGTCGCCCAGGTATCGACCATCGAACCGCTGCCGACGTAGGCACCGATATTCACGTAACTCGGCATCATAATCACGCCTTTTTCCAAAAATGCACCGTAGCGCGCAATGGCGTGCGGCACTACGCGCACACCCAAATCCGCATAGTCGCGTTTGAGCAGCATCTTATCGTGAAACTCAAAAGGCCCGACCTCAATGGTCTCCATTTTCTGAATTGGAAAATAAAGCACGACCGCTTTTTTTACCCAATCGTTCACTTCCCAACCGCCGCTGCCGTCGGGCTGTGCGGTGCGCAGACGACCTTTATCCAGATGCTCGATGACCGCACGAATCGCTTCCTGCGTCTCATCGGTTTTCAATAAATCGCGGTCATCCCAAGCCGCGTTAATTTTTTCTTTTAATTCCTCCATCCTGTTTGGTTGATGGTTGATGGTTGATAGTTGATGGATTGCATTCATTAACTATTAACCGTCAACTAATTTATAATTCTAACTTTGCGTCAAAGCTAACGAGCTTCACAAACTGCTCGACGCGGTCGATAATGTCCATATTCGACAAACCTTTGAGGCGTTCGATGCCGAATTTTTCGACACAAAAAGAAGCCAAAGCCGAACCGAAAATGACACCGCGTTTCATGTTTTCAAAAGAAACATCACCGGTCTGCGCGACGTAGCCCATAAAGCCGCCCGCGAAAGTATCGCCTGCGCCGGTCGGGTCAAAAACCTCCGCTAACGGTAAAGCCGGTGCGAAGAAAATTTCATCTTTGTGAAAAAGCAGTGCGCCGTGTTCGCCTTTTTTGATGACCAAAAATTTAGGTCCCAAGTCCATGATTTTTTTCGCCGCCTTGACCAAAGAATACTCTTTTGACATTTGGCGCGCCTCTTCGTCGTTAATCATCAGGACGTCGATTTTTGCGATAACCGCCATGAGTTCGTCCCAGGCGATGTCCATCCAAAAATTCATGGTATCCAGAGCGATGAGCTTCGGGCGGTGTTCCATTTGGTCGATGACTTTCATTTGTACCGCCGGCGTAAGGTTGCCGAGCATGACAAAGTCCTCGTTTTTATAGCCGTCCGGCAGTATCGGGTCGAAGTCCGCCAAGACATTCAACTGCGTATCGAGCGTGTCACGCGCATTCATGTTATCGTGGTAGCGACCCGCCCAGAAAAAAGATTTTTCGTCTTTTTTAATTTGCAGACCTTCCAAATCTACGCCTACGGACTTGAGGTGGTCGAGTTCTTCCTGCGGAAAATCGCCGCCGATTACGGAGACCAATTTCAAATCATTCGTGAAATACGAAGCCGCCAGAGAGATGTAAGTAGCCGCGCCGCCGACGATTTTTTCGGCGTGACCGAGCGGCGTTTGGATGTCGTCGAATGCGACCGAACCAACAGTAAGAAGACCCATGCAAATAAAATTTAATGGTTGAAAGTGAAAATCGCCGCAAAGGTAAGGAGATTGGAAGATGTAGCGTCGGCTTTATTTACGCAGGCGGAGGATTTTACGGAAAGTCAACATTTAAAAGCGGAAAGGATGGAGCGAAAATGAAAGAAAGGCGAGTTATCACCGTTTCCGAACACAACCAGGCAACCTCAGTGACAAGGTTACCTGTTTTCGGCAAAAACAGGAGGAAAGCCGTGTAGTTTTCTCCTCTTTTGTTCCGATAAATTCAGTCCGTGAGTATGGCGATAAAAGACTGAAGTATTTGTGTTTGTTCTACGAAAAAAAAATCTTAGCGTTTGTTCTTTTAGTTTACGGAGTACTTTATTTTTAGTAAAAAATCGGTAAATCGTTGATGTAAAAAAAGAACTCAAACTTTAATTTTCATCCTCGGCATCATCGGCGTTGAGCGCATCCAAAAAGCCGTCGATGGCTCTCATAGCGTGCTGCATTCGGTCATAATTGATGCTGTAATGAATGAATTTTCCTTCGCGGTTGGTTTCTACCAAGCCCGCAATCCGCAAAATGCGCAGGTGCTGCGAGGTGATTGATTGTTCTAAACGCAGCGTGTTATAGATTTTATTGACGTTAATTTCATCATTTTGGTCAATAAATTCTAAAATACGCATCCGCAAAGGGTGAGCCAATGCCCTAAGAATTTCCGAAGAATCAGCCAGTTTCTCTTGGTTAATAATAACCTTAGCTTTTCTCATAGAAGTACAAGTTTGATGTATGAAGACTAATGTGCAAAGCAAATATGCGTTTAATTTTCATTTTATTCAAAGAAGTACAAAAAAAAATGCCGTTCGCTGCTCAGCGGACGGCATTTTTTGACTACGAGTCAGGGTCTAAGAACCAAAAAATTCTTTAATGTGTAAGTTTATTCTATACGTTTTCCCTTTAAACTGTTTGTCATGGGATTGACGAAAAACTGTTATATGAAAAAGTGCCGCAATTTCAAAATATTATTTGTCGATTGAAAATATATGAGTAAAAACAAAAATCACGGAAATCAGTTATCCGATTTTCTTATTTTTTTTGAATTCGTGACAAGCAATATCTAAAAAATCACCGCTCCGGAGGGAAGAAAAAAACTACGAAAACCGGCTCGTATGAGGCTGTATTTTTGTTGTGATTGAAATTCGTTGTCGTGAAAAAAGTGTAAAGGATTTGCTTATGCGGCAAGTTCTTCTACCAAATCCGAAATTTGGTTCAAACGCTCCTGATCCAGTGCGTAGTAAATGAACTTTCCGTGACGCTCGGTAGCGACGACACCCGCACGGCGCAAAATCGCTAAGTGCTGCGAAGCGACCGATTGCTCCAGACGTAACTTGATGTAAATGTCAGTCACGGTCATGCGCTCATTAGCTTCCAAAAGCTCGATGATGCTCTGACGCAACTTGTGATTAACGGCGCGCAGCACGAGGACTGCTTTGCGCAATTCAGCGTAGTCGAGTTGAATGTCCTGTTTTCCCTTCTTTAACGTAACAGTTTCGTTTTTTTGCTTTCTCATAAGAATGTTTTTTTAAAAAGTAATGTTGCTTGTCAAAAATCGAAAAGTATGCCAATTCTAAGCATGTCGATTTAAGGCAATGTGTAAGTTTCTGAATATCAGGACAAAATAACTGAATTAAATCGACAATAAAAAAGATTCCTTCAAATATCTTTTAAATGTAATTTGATTGAAAAGAACGCCTTGACGATTATTGCCGTAACTAATTGATAATCAAATATTTATTGATAAAATAATCAGCGTTCCGGATTCCGATTTTTTCCGTTTAATTTCCCGATTTCAGAAGAAATTTAATAGTTTAGGCGTTTGACAATGTACAATTTACACGGTCAAACGGTCTTTTTTTACAGGTAAACGGTTCTCGAAAATAAACAGATTTTCGGTCAAAAAGTACAAAAATATCGCACGGTGCGAGGCGACTCGACGCACGCAGGTCTTTGTCAAACCTTTTGAACCGACCGCTGCAAAAATTACAGCAGCTTCTTTTTAGACTTTGTGATGTTTGGTGCTTTGAAATATTCCGGCTCGAAATAAGCGACATTTTCAAAGCGTTTCTCGTCAAAAGCCCTTACTGCCAAAGGGGGCAAAAGGAGGGCGGAACACACCACGGAAACGAAGTGCGCGAAAGGGGAGGTAAGCACGGAGCGGCATTTTTCTGCTCCGTTTCCGCAAAATATTAACTTTTTTTCAGATTTAAAAATTTTTGTATAAGAATTTTCATCAATAATATCGGCGGAGGTGTCGCGCAGGCGGTCGCCCGAGGCGGAAAAGTGAGCGGTATAGACTTCCATGCGGCGTGCATCTATCATCGGCGCATAAACAGCCGTGTCGTCTTTTTTTAATGCGTAAGCAGCTAAGGCTAAAGACTTTAAAGTATCAACAGCGATTAAAGGTTTATCCAAAGCGTAGCAAATTCCCTTCGCTGCGGAACTGCCGACCCGCAGAGAAGTGTAGCTGCCGGGTCCGCTGCTGAGGGCTACGGCATCCAAATCTTTTAAAGCAATTTTTTCTGCAGCTAAGCATTCTTCGATGAGCAAGGTCAGTAATTTGGAATGCGCAAACCGCTCTTCGGTCGCGCGAAAAGAGAGAACCTCGGTGCCGCGACTCAGCGCAACGGAGCAGTGGTCGGTCGCGGATTCGATATTGAGAATGAGTGGATTTTTTTGCAAGGTTGTTTTTTTTTATTGAGGTGTTGAGTCGTTGAATCGTTGAACGAGTTGACCTCAAGAGAGAAATATTCTCACGGGGTTTTCAACGATTCAACAAAATAAACTACAAATGCTCAAAGAAATTTCTTGTACACGGTATTTGAAGGAAAAGCAAATAATTCTGACTTTTCATTCCTCCAAAGTATAAATATCCGGCAAATTTCTCCCCAATCCGTCATAATCCAAACCGTAACCGATGACAAAATCCGGCGGAATATTAAAGCCGACGTAACGCACCGAAATATCGTGCAGCAGTGCGTCGGGCTTGACGAGCAGCGCGGCGATTTCTACCGAAGCGGGTTCGAATTCTTCCAATTCCCGCAAAAATTTATGCATGGTGTTTCCGGTATCGACGATGTCTTCGGTGATGATGACATGGCGGTTTTTAATTGACGTCGCCAAACCGATGCGCGTCGCCACGTCGCCCGTACTTTCTTTGCCCGCGTAGGAAGACAACTTGACGAAAGCCACTTCACATTCTCCCTCGAATTCTCTCACCAAGTCTGCCGTAAAAACGTAAGCCCCGTTGAGGACAGCGAGAAAAACGGGCTTTTTATTCGCGTAATCCAAATTCAAATTCGCGCCGATTTGTCGCACCCGCGCGGCGATTTGTTCCCGGGTTTTGGTGACGGAAAAATTCAATTCTCGCAGGCGAACGGTTTTGTTTTTCATAAAATATTTTAGCTGTGGCGGCAAAAATACTAATCCTCCTTTCTCAACCTAAGCCGCCCCGCGATTGTTTTCATAAAAACACAACAATTATGAAAAAGACCCTCGTCCTCGGCGCATCGCCGAACAACTCCCGCTACTCTAACCGCGCCGTGCGCAGTCTGCACCGCCACGGTCACGAGGCTGTACCCGTCGGCATTCGTCAAGGAGAAATCGACGGTGTGGAAATAATCACCGATTTACCGCAGCGCGACGACATCGACACCGTAACTTTGTACCTCAATCCGCAGCGACAAAAGGACTATTACGACTACATTTTAAGTTTGAAACCCAACCGCATTATTTTCAATCCGGGCACGGAAAATCCCGAATTGTCGAAATTAGCACGCGAAGCCGGCATCGAAACCGAAGCGGCCTGTACTTTGGTAAAATTATCGACCGGCGATTATTGAAGTAAAAATCTTAAAACTATCACATCCGCAATCTAACGTCTAAAATCTAACATCTCAAACCATGGTATTTATAGACATCTCCGTCACCGTAGAAAAAGGCATTCCGATTTGGACTGACAGTATCGGAGCCTCCTACACCCGCGCTGCCGACCCCGAAAAAACGGGCGGTTACGTGACCGTTTCGCACTTTAAAACCGATGTACATACCGGTACGCACATCGACGCGCCCCGCCATTTTGTGCCCGACGGGAAGACGATTGAAGCCGTGCCTTTAGACAAACTCATCGGTCGCTGTTATGTCGCGGATTTGAGTCATCATCCGCAAATTACCGCTAAGGATTTGGAAAATGCCGGCATTCCGCAAGATGTAGAAAAACTGCTGCTGAAGACCGATAACTCCAAAAAATGGTTGCGTCCTTTGCATGAGTTCGATACCGAATACTGCGCCCTGACCAAAGACGCGGCGGATTGGGTCGTGCGACGCGGCATTCATTTAATCGGCATCGACTACCTGTCTATTCAACTCTACCACGGCTCTGACGATACGCACATCAACCTTTTGAAAAACGAAGTCGTCATTTTAGAAACCGTCAATTTGCTGCAAACCGACCCCGGTTATTACAACCTGATTTGCCTGCCGCCGAAAATCAAAGGCTTGGAAGGCATGCCCGTCCGCGCCGTCCTGCAAACGCTCGAAGATTAACTTCTCAACTACTCAACCTCTTTCCATGTCCAAAACCACAGGTCTGTTTTTCGGTTCTTTCAATCCCGTCCACGTCGGGCACATGATAATCGCCAACTACATGGCGACGCAAACCGACCTGGCGGAACTGTGGATGGTCGTCACCCCCCAAAATCCGCTGAAAAATAAAAGCTCGCTCGCGGGCAATTACGACCGCCTGCATCTGGTTCAATCCGCCATCGGCGACAACGACAAAATTCAGGCTTCCAAAATAGAATTCGACCTGCCGCAGCCCTCTTACACCGTCGATACTTTGGCGCACTTGAAAGAAAAATACCCGCAGCGCGATTTTGCCTTAATCATGGGCAGCGATAATTTGGCGACGCTGCACAAGTGGAAAAATTACGAAATACTGCTGCGCGACTACAAAATTTTCGTTTATCTGCGCCCCGGCTACGCACCCGGAGACTTGGAAAACCACGAAAATGTAACCGTTTTGAAAGACGTGCCGCTGATGCACATTTCGGCGAGCTACATCCGCAAATGTCTGAAAGCGGGGCATTCCGTCGAGTATTTAGTACCCGACCGCGTGCTGAAAATTTTGGAAGACACCAACCTTTATCGCTGATACCTTTTCGTTTTCCGCCTGACAATACCGCATTTAATTTATCTTCGCCCGGCAATATCCAAACCGTTGTTTGGTTTGTAAGAGGGACATATTTTCTTGTTCCGAAAGAATTAATTACAAAACTCACATGAAGTCAATTCTCACCCTTTTCTTCTCTTTCACCTTTATCTTTTTGTTTGCTCAAAACGACTTGAAAATCGGACAGTGGGAGTCGCTGCTGCCATTTCGGTCGGGGCGCAGCGTGACGCAAAGTCAGAATTTCGTGTACTACGGCACCGAGTCTGCCCTGCTCATTGTCAATAAAGAAGATAAGACTTTTCGCCGCGTCAGCAAGACCAACGGACTCAGCAGCACGGGCGTTGCCAATGTCAAATACCACCCCGAGCAAAAGACTTTGATGGTCATTTATACCGACGGCGTGATTGATTTACTGCGGGAAGACGGCAGCCTGACAACCCTGTTTTTTATTCGAGATTTTAATAATATCGTCGGCGAGAAAAAGATTTTCGATGTACACGTCAGCGGGCCGGAGACATTCCTATTGGCGGCGAATTACGGCGTTTCCGAGGTGAATATTGTCGATAACGAATTTGTCTTTACCACCTTTACCAATGAACTGAACGTCAACGGAATCACCGAATATCAAGGATTTATTTATGCGGCGACCGACGAAGGTTTGTACCGCGTGAATGAAAACAATGCCTTCATCGACGCTTTCGGGCAGTGGGAATTTATCGGCGCAGAAGCCGGCTTGCCCGCCGACTTTACGGGCAGAGCCATCGACGCATTTAACGATAAATTGTACCTCGGCATCGACACCACGCTTTACAGTTTGGACTTGGCGGGCAACGCCGAAGTCGTACTGACCGACCCGCTGCGTCCCGTGCAGTTTATTTCCGCCGAGGGCGAAAACCTGATTGTGAGTTTTGCCGACCCGAATTTAGAATTTAACGGTCGCAACTACCGCATCAGTCCGACGGGTGAGCAAACGCAACTTGTTTTTTGTTCAACCCGACCCATCGACGCCGTCGAAGACCAAAACGGCAGAGTCTGGTACGCCGACAGTTTTACCGATTTTCTCTTCGTTTCCAACGGAAATTGCGGACGTATCGAACCCAACTCACCGCCCTCCGTGCGCAACAACACGCTGAAAGTTTACAACGGCGAACTGTGGGTCACCTCCGGCGGTATTTCTCTCAACTCCAGCCCTTTGCTTTTTGCCGACGGCTTTTATTCTTACATCGACAAGACTTGGACGACTTACAATCGCAGTACCGTAGCCGATATTCCCGACCAAGCCTTGGATTTTGTACCGCTTGCTTTTGACGAAAACGGCGGGGTCTATGCCGGCGCGTATTATGACGGTTTGGTCTATTACGACCGTGAAAATTTTACTTATCTCGACGACGAAAATACCTCGATGAACAACGTCGTCCAGGACATGCAGCGCACCCGCGTCGGCGGATTGACCTTCGACAGTCAGGGCAACCTGTGGGTGACAAACTTCCTCGCCGCCCGCCCGATTTCCGTGATGCGAACCGACGGCAGCTGGGAAAATTTTGTGTGCGGCTCGACCAAGTTACTCGATGTCACGGTCGATGATTTTGATAACAAATGGATAGTGACTTTGGAGTCCGGTTCGGGTTTCGTGGTCTTTGACGAAGTCGAAAATCGCTGTAAAACTTTCACCTCCGCCAACACCGAAATGAAAGATAATAACGTCAACTGCATCACCCGTGACCGCGACGGCGAAATGTGGGTCGGCACACAGCAAGGCATCATTATTTTTGAATGCGGTGACCCCTTTTCTGCCGAAAATCCCTGCACCGGCACCGTGCGCACCGTAGAGGTGGACGGCATCGCAGCGGAACTTCTGAAAGACGAAAATGTGCGCAGCATTACCATCGACGGCGCAAACCGCAAGTGGGTCGGCACTTCCAACGGCGTCTTTTTGCTCTCCGCCGACGGCCGCGAGCAGATTGCCTATTTGAGTGAAGACAACAGCCCGCTTTTCGATAACGTCATTAACGACATCGCGGTGGACGGCGACAGCGGCAAGGTTTATATCGGCACCGACAAAGGCATTCAAGTCCTCCGCGCCGAGGCGACGACGGGCGGCGCGCGCAATGTCGCCGAGCCGAATGTTTTTCCCAATCCCGTGCGCCCCGAGTACAACGGCCCGATTGCCATCAACGGTTTGGCGACGGATGCCAACGTAAAAATTACGGATGTCAACGGTCAACTTATCTTTGAAACGACGTCACTCGGCGGGCAGGCGATTTGGGACGGGCGCGACTACAACGGTCGCCGCGCCGCCTCGGGCGTGTACCTCGTGTACAGCACCCGCACCGATAATTTGAACGATACCGATGCGGTTTTTGCGAAGATTTTGGTGATGAATTGACTCGGGGGTTTATTTGTTGATGCGTTTATTTGTTTATTTGTTGCCCGTCGATTATTTGCCCGGCTGTCGTCGGGCAAATAACTGTGTACACCTGCTTCTTCGCTTATTTTTTAAAAATTTTTGGTTAATGAACAAACTGTACCTTTTACTGCTCATCACGATTTTCTTTTCTCAAAATACCCAATGCCAAGACCGCGTCACCGGACGAAGTTTCGCCACCCGCAGCGAGGTTATCGCCGAAAACGGTATGGTCGCCACCTCTCATCCCTTAGCTACACAGGCAGGTCTGAAAATCTTGCAGGCGGGCGGAAATGCTGTCGATGCAGCTATCGCCGCCAATGCCGTTTTGGGTTTAGCGGAGCCGACGGGCTGCGGTATCGGCGGGGATATGTTTGCCGTCGTTTGGGATGCAAAAACGGAAAAACTCTACGGGCTGAACGGCTCCGGCGGCGCACCGAGTGGCATGAGTATCGAGTATTTAAAAGAAAAAGGCATTGAAAAAATTCCCGCTTACGGCCCGTTGCCGGTGTCGATACCCGGGGCGGTTGACGGTTGGTTTACTTTGCACGAACGCTTCGGTAAAAAGCCGATGTCGGAAATTTTACAGCCCGCCGTTGACTACGCCGACGCCGGCATTCCGATGACGGAATTGATTGCTTTTTACATGGAATTGACGAGCCGCCGCTTCAAAGATTACCCGAATTTCGCGGATGTATGGATGCCCGACGGACACACGCCGCGCAAGGGAGAAATTTTTAAAAATCCGGCTTTGGCGCGTACTTATGCGAAAATTGCCGCCGGCGGCCGCGACGCATTTTACGACGGCGAAATGACGAAAACCATGATCGATTTTCTGAACGAGCAGGGCGGCGTTTTTACCAAAAAAGATTTCAGCAGCCACCGCAGCGAATGGATAGAGCCGGTCAGTACCGACTATCGCGGCTACGATGTGTGGGAGTTGCCGCCCAACGGTCAGGGCATCGCCGCTTTGCAAATTTTAAATATTTTGGAGCAATACGACATTGCGGAAATGGGTTTCGGCAGCGCGGAGTACATTCACACTTTTACTGAAGCCAAAAAATTAGTGTGGGAAGACCGCGCGAAATACTACGCCGACATGAAATTTGCGGAAGTGCCCGTTGCGGAATTAATCAGCAAGGAATACGCAAAAGAGCGCAAAAAACTCATTGACGCGCACCGCGCCGGGCGCAGCTACACCGCCGGCAAACTGAAAGACGGCGACACGATTTACCTGACCGTTTCGGACAAAGACGGCAACATGGTTTCGCTCATTCAGTCCAACTATCGGGGTATGGGCAGCGGCATGGTCGCACCGGGTTTGGGTTTCATGTTTCAAGACCGCGCGGAACTTTTTTCTTTAGACAAAAATCACCGCAATGCCTTGGAACCGGGCAAACGACCGTTTCACACCATCATTCCCGCTTTCATCACCAAAGACGGTGCGCCTTACGTTAGTTTCGGGCTTATGGGCGGCGGCATGCAACCGCAGGGACACGCGCAAATCGTGGTCAATTTAATCGACTTTAAAATGAACCTGCAAGAAGCCGGCGACGCCCCCCGAATGCAACATTTCGGCGGCACGGAACCGACCGACGCGGCGGACGCAACGATGACCGATCGCGGAAAACTCGCTTTAGAAACCGGTATCGACTACGAAACTATTCGAGAACTGATGAGCAAAGGACACGAAATTATCTACAACCGAGGCGGCTACGGCGGCTATCAGGCAATACTTTACGACGCGGAAAAAGGCGTGTATTTCGGTGCTTCGGAAAGTCGCAAAGACGGACAGGCGGCGGGTTATTAGAAGTTTTTTGAGCCGCAAAATTAAACAAGACCGAATCCCTGCAACACGGTATTCGGTCTTTTTTATTTGGTCAACCGCAAGTTAATAACTTACATTTGCAGTATTACTTCTTGAGCGAAACTCACATTTCCCTATTCGCATTTTCGGACAAAAAAACAAACGGTAAGTCTTCGGGCTTGCCCCTAACCCCCTGTGCGCTGTCGATTTGTTGACAACAGAATTGAAGATAAAACAAGGTCTGAACCTTTCCGGCCGAACGTCCCCTTCCGTTCCCGTTTTGTTTTTTGTCGATGATGAACGCAAAGCACAAATTTTCCTGTATTCCCCGATTTGTTTTTTGAAGTTCCCAAAGCAATTTTTTAAAACTAAAAAACATCATCAATATTTTTTGATTTTCGAGTGCTTTTAACGCTTAGAAACAGCTTTTTCACAAATGTTAACCGCATAATCAGTTCGATTTTGAATTTTTACATCAATCTCGACGAGCTTTTCTCTCCGTTTTAAATTTTCCTCGAATTTCTCCTTTTGCGATTACTGCTTACGCGTCTTAACGGCGGGTCGAGAGGTTAGCGCCTCTTTGCCTTCACCAAAAAATTCACGCCGGGCAGTGACACAAATTCACTTTTGCGTAAACCGTGACGGCTGCGCCCGGGCATGTTGTGCCTGTGTAATAACAATCACTTTACGCAAAAGAATGTCGGACAAGGGTACCGCGCTTGTCCCGGCGAGGCTGTGTCTTTTTATGAAATTTCAACCGGCATAACAAAATTATTACGGACAGCAGACCGCTGAACCGCTTGGCGGAGCTGTGTCCGGTTTGCTCGAAATTACTGACAGGGTGACTCAAAGTCACCTTTTCAGTAATTTCAAGCGCAACTTTTTTTAATCTACAAAATTCAAAAACAATGTTCACACACTTTACCAAATGTGCGGCGGTCACGCTGTGCTTCTTCCTCTCTTTCGGCTTCACCAATCCCGAAGCCTTTATCTTTTCTAACAATAAAACCGAGTTTTTGGGCGAACTGCGCAGCTTCATCGAGGCTACCAAAAATAAAGACCACATCGCGCTTTTTACGCAATTTGAAAAGCAGGTCAACGGCTCCGCATTTTCCGAACCCGAACTCGGCGAAATCATTCTCGTTTGCAACCGTATGAGCGAGAAAAAAATGCAGGCCGCGCCTTATTTTACCGAGTATTTGAAAGGTTTGAACGTCGTTAAATTCAACCCGATCGGTAAAAATAACTTCATGGATTGGCACGGCACACTCGGCAATTTTTTGGAAAACATTTCACAAAAAGATTTTCGTCGTTACAAGGCTTATCTCATTTTTTCGCAGCAGCTTTTTGACGGAAAATCGTTGCACTATGCCAAAGGCGGCATCGAATGGCAGCCCGACGCGCCGACACCCGCCGTGCTGTGGGAAGTCAACGAGCCGGTCGTCAAATACCTGAAAACCAACCTCAAAGGCACGAAGAAAAACGCGACGATTGCCATCAGCGGCACCTCGGGCGTTTACTACCCGCTGCAAAACAAATGGGTCGGTCAGGGGGGCATCGTTTCTTGGTCGCGTATTAGTGACAACATCGGCGCGCAGGCAGAGTTGAGCACTTACGAAATCGACATGAATCGCGGTGAATATACCGCAGAAAACGCCAAATTGACCTACCCGAAATATTTCAAAACTAAGGTCATTACCGGACAACTGAAAGATAAAATTTTATCGACCGGCGGCGGACGTAAAAGTTCCTATCCGCGTTTTGCGACGAGCGAAGAAAACGTCAAACTCAATCTCGGTCAGGGTTTGCTGTACGAAGGCGGCTTTAAAATGGAAGGTGTTAAAATCGAGGGTCACGCCAACGCGGGCAAAAAATCGAAACTGACGCACCGCAACCGAGCGGGCGAATTGACTTACCGATTGGCGGGTCGGCACTTTTCTTTAAACAACGAAGAATTTGTCAGTGCGAAGAACGTGGAAGCCGTGCTTTACTTCGGCCGGGACTCGATTTACCATCCGAGTATCGACTCGAAAGCGGACATCAAAAAAGCGATTTTGACGCTGCGCAAGGGCGAAAAAGCTATCAGTAAAGCCGCATTTTATGACTCTTATCACAACATTTACATTGATACACAAAAACTGAATTGGTACGCCGAAGAAAATCGCCTGATGATCAACGAAACGAAAATCAAAAGCGGTGCGGGCAGCCAAACCGTCACGGTCGAGTCGGCGGATTTTTACAGTGATAAATACATGCGACGCATCCAAAACGTGGCGAGTTACAACCCCGTTATCGAGGTGATGCAGTACGCAAAAAAAGAAGGCCGCGATGTGTCGGCGGAAGGTTTGGCGCAGCACATCAACCCGAACTTTTCGGTTTCCAATATTCAATCGTTGCTGTTCGATTTGGAAGAAAACGGTTTTGTGCGCTATTTGTCCAAAGAAAAACGTGTACTGATTTACGACAAGGTCTTCCGCTACGCGGCGGTACACGCAGGGCAGCGCGACTCGGATATTTTAAAATTAAAATCGGAATACAGCGGCGGCAATGCGGAGATTGATTTTACGAAAAAAGAGATGACGCTGAAAGGGGTGAAGCAAGTCGAGTTCAGCTCGCGTCAAAAAACGGCTGCCCTGCCGACCGGCAAAGAACTTAAAATCGGCGAAAACCGCGCCCTCGATTTTGACGGAACGCTGTTTGCGGGTTTTGCGACCTTTACGGGTTCCGATTATAAATTTGACTACGACAAGTTTTGGATAAAAGCCGATTCGGTCAGCTATTTAGATTTCTATTTGCCCGAAGCAAACGGCGAAGCTTTTGCCATCGGCTCGCGCATCGAAAGTGTGAAAGGTACTATTCTCATCGACGCGCCCGCCAACAAATCGGGGCGCGAAGATTTAACGATTTTTCCGTCTTTTAAAAGCAAGGGGCCGTCTTACGTTTACTATGACAAAGAAAATAAACTCGGCGACGCTTACCCGCGCGACTCTTTTCATTTTGAACTCGAACCTTTCTTTTTACAGGAATTGAGAAAGCTCACTCCCGAGCATTTTGCACTGAAAGGCACGATGCGCACCGCCGGTATCTTTCCCGATTTCGAGGAGACTTTGCGTCTGCAAGACCACGATAAATCTCTCGGTTTTACCACGACCGCACCTGCGGAAGGCTACGCCGTTTTTGCGGAAAAAGGAAACTATAAAGGGGATTTGGTTTTGAGCAACAGCGGGCTGCAAGGCAAAGGACGCTTGGTTTACGAAAAAACCGACATCACCTCCGAAGACATGGTTTTCCGCCCCGGCAATATGAATTGTTCCGCCGAAAATTTTGATTTGGCGGAAGACAAAACCGCCGGTCTGCCGCGCGTCAACGGAAAAGACGTGCGTATCAATTGGCAGCCTTACGCCGACAGTATGTACGTGGAGTCGAGCGAAAAATCTTTCGACGTTTTCACCGAGTCGAAGCACGAAGTCGCGGGCATGTTGATTTATACGCCGGGCGGTCTGAAAGGAACGGGAACTTTCAAATGGGACGAAGGAGAAATGGACTCGAAAATGTTTGATTTCGGGCATTATTCCGTGCAATCGGACACTACTAATCTGCAAATTAAAGCATTGGAGACAGATGCATTAGCTTTCGATACAAAGAACGTTGCGGGCGTGATGGACTTTGAGAAAAAGTCGGGAAATTTTAAAGCCAACGATAAAGATGCCGTCACGACGATGCCGCACAACGAGTACATCACGACGCTGAATGAGTTTGAATGGAACCTCGGAAAGAAGAACATTACCTTCATTGCGGAAGAGGGTAAAACGGGTGTTTTTACTTCTACCGATAAGGCGCAAAAAGAACTCACTTTCGAGGGAAAAACGGGCAGGTACGACTTCCCGACGGGTCAACTGCACATCGGCGGCGTAGAGCGCATTCAGTCGGCGGATGCTTACATTTTTCCGGCGAACGG
>JAHDCG010000004.1:18117-45996 GCA_020629965.1 Saprospiraceae bacterium
AACCTTTCGTCATGGCGCAAGGATTTAACTTCGAGGGCGGCATCGAATTGCGGTCTTCTTCTCCCGATTTGGGCTACAAAGGTTACGCGCAAATGCAGAGCGAAATGCTGACCAACCCGCGTTGGTTTTACATCGACTGTCGGGCGGACAAAAATGATCTGTTGTTGGAACTCGACAAGCCGAAGGACAAAGAAGACCAACGTATGCACAGCGGTTTTTACTTAAACCAAGAGTCGCGCCGCAATTATGCGCGTTTTCTGATGCCGCTGTCGAGCCGCAAAGACCACGCCTTCATGGATGCGACGGGTGCGCTGCGCTACGACGCGGCGGCGGGTCTGTACATCACGGGCGACAGTCTGAAAATGATGAACTCGGAGGCAAAAGGCAATGTTTTGACTTTCTCGGAAAAGACGGGTGAGCTGAAAGGAAAAGGAAAAATCAACTTAGTACCCGCCGTCAAAGGTCCGGAAGTTACGGCAATCGGTCAAATTCGTTCGGGTTTAGCACAGGGCGAAACGGTCGATACAACTTTGAACGCCGCACCGCTGACCGCAAAAATCGTGAGTACGGTCAATTTCGGTTTGCCGAAAGAACTGCAAACGATGATTTATACGGATTTCCAATCCGCGAGCTTCGAGGCGCAGACGGTTCAATATCAGGATACGGAAACTTACGAAACCGCCCTCGCCGAATTGGTCGGCGACCCGAAAAAATTGCCGCAAAGCATGCAGCAACTCAAGAAAGGCAATACTTTCGGCATTCCGACGGAAGACTGCACTTTCGACTTTATGCTGACGGAACTGAACTTGGTTTGGGATGCCGACTACCAATCTTTCATCTCTACGGACAAAAAAATCGGCTTGGCAGCGATGACCACCAAAGGCTACCACAAATACGTGGAAGGCGCGGCGGAGTACAAAATGCCCGCCTCGGGCGACGACCGCTTTACGCTGCTGCTGACCTCGCCGGGCGGTAATTACTACTTCTTCAGCTACCAAGCGGGCATTCTCAGCACGCATTCGAGCTACGAACCGTACAACACGAAAGTGGCGGAGATGAAGGACAAAGAGCGCGTGATTAAACTGAAAGGCGGTTCGTTCGAGTTGCAGCCGGGCACGGCGAGTATGGTTTCTAATTTTAAAAGTCGGGCGGCTTTGCAGCAGAAGTAGTCGCAGGTACGGGGCACTTTGCTTGTATGAGTAAACGAAAAATTCGATAATTATTCTTCTGTTTTCAAAAACAGAAGTGCCTCGTACCTTTTTTCCAAACTCTTAACATTTCCCCCACAGGTTGTGTCCGCCGGCTTCGGTCAGCGGGTGCGACCGTTTTTAAACCTCAACTTTTCCCTACGAAATAATTTTGTAGATTATAGGTGCCGACTGCGAGAATGCTTGCGGTCGGCTTTTTTTTGTGTCTTTTTCCCGATACGCTTTTTCAATTAAAATACTCGCCCGCGTTCTTTTTTATGAATTTTTGTTAGTTTTGGATAATCCGTCGCCAACCGTATCACTCTTTTCGGCAGCTACCGTACCTGATTCTCCATTGAAAATACGTTTGTTTAGAAAGAAAGTAAGGGGAAAATTAATGTAAAACCATGAAAGGAATACTTTTTTGCGTGGTCGAACAAGTCAAAAAATAACTACCCGCCGGTAAATCTCGCACCGATAGCATCAAAGTCGTATCATTGATATTTGTTATAAATTCTTCCCGGATATGCCCGCTGATGTCCGTTACCTTAAAACGGGGCGGGTTACGATAGTCGAAATTCGGGTCGCTGTACCATATATTTAAAATATCGGAAACAGGATTGGGATAGATTGAAGTCTTAATCTGCGGCAAGTCAGGATTTTCGGTATTCGTGATATGACATCCGGGTACGATACAGCCGTATTCATCGGTTTTGATAATCCAGGCTTGAAGTGTGAGTGTGTCAGCCGTATCGTCATCCGAATATCCTACCGCTACAAAACCGCCGTCGAGCGTTTCTTTCACATCGTATAAAACTTGATAGTTTCGCAGCGAATTGACCCCTGTATATTTTCTTGTCCATAACAACGTCCCGTCATCATCAATTTTGGCTAACCATCCACGCTCTGATATAGATGTTTGAGGTCCTTGTCCGCCATCGTATAAAAGGTCTGTTCCCACCATGACATAACCGGAGTTATCCTGAGTTTTTATCATTCGCCAAGCTTGCGTAGTGCCTGATAGCCAAGCGGAAGGAATCTCTAATTCCCAAAGTAATTCTCCCGTACTGCTGATTTTATAAATGTATTTTTCCCATTCCATGTACCGAGGATTGACGATATTTTGTTCGTAACCGTAAAGGGCATTGATAACAAACCCGCCGTCGTCTGCTTCTGCTATGCCTCCAATAAAACCTATTTGTCCTTGTTCAAGAGGTGAAGTATATGTCCAAATTGTAGCACCTGTTGTATCTGTTTTTATTAAACGTGTTTGATATTCAAAATAGTCAAGAGAGTGATCCTCGTCGTAGCGAACCGTAGCTATACAAATAGTTCCGTCGTTACATTTAATTAAATCAGTAGCTACGTCCATTTTACTTGAACTTCCGAAAGGTTTTTCCCATAAAACATTTCCAAGAGAGTCAATTTTTGTAAGGATTACATTATTGTATTGACTCGGGTGTTGAGCATTATTTACTGTATAAAGATTGTTTTCTTCATCTTGTACCATTCCCAAACCTGCTACAAACTGCATACCCTGACTGCTGTAATAATTATCATAAGATGTTTCCCAAACAACATTTCCTGTCACATCCATCTTAATTAATGATACCTTAGCGGTAGTATCTACCACGTCGGCGGTATAAAATATGTTATTGTCATCTGTATGTATTAAAGTGGGAAACGAAGCCAATCTAATTTGACTATCTTCTCCGACAGAATATTCCTCAATCATATTACCCTGATTATCGAATCTCGCTATTAAATCAGTAGTATTGAAAGATGTAGAATCTATATTTATTTTAGAACCTAAAACGTAATATTCATCCTCTACAACAACAACTCCTGAAAATAAGGAAGAAGGAGAAGACAAATGTAAACGGTTATTGAATGTTTGAGCTGAAATAAAAAGTGAAGATAATGTCAGCATAAAAATTGTTATTATTTTTATCATGATACCGAAATTTAAAAAAGGACTGCTCCCAAGGGAGCAGTCCTTAAATGATTATTTAAACTATTTCAAGACAACAAACTTACCTTTTTCAGATATACCACTATCGGTAGTAATCAAGTAAAAGTAAATTCCCGTAGAGAAATTTTTGGTATTTAAAATAGTTTTTCCTGTTTCACGATTCAATAATACAGAGTGTTTCATCGCACCGACAGAAGAAAATACGGATAGTTTTGCACTCTCGGACAAAGTATGCTCAAAAGTAACAAAGTCATGTGCAGGATTAGGATAAATACTGTGCACGGCGGTTTCTGCCGTCTCGACATCTTCTGACCTTTCTTCGACTCTAATTTCAGGTAAAATTATTTTCGCATGTTCAAATTGCCCGAAATGTTCAATTTGCACATATTTCAACAAATACAGAGCTTGAACGGATGCTGTTCCGTATTTTTCATCGGCAATCGCATCGAGTTCGGTCGTATTTTGAGAAATAAAATCATCAAGAGAAGTATTATTCAACTCGGCTTGAATTTGCATCTTTTTCAGAGCATCGAAAACAGCAAAACGTTCGGTTTCTTCCGTCGTCAGCGTTAACTGTATCTCTATTGAGTCTAACACATCAGCAGCCGCTAATGCAGATTTTTCTTGTAAATAACAATCTACCAAATCGCAGAGAGCTTCATAGTCTCCTCTGTTACGCAACATAGACTGTATATCGGTGTATGCTATACCCACGGTGTCCGCTTTTAAATCTCGCAGCAGTCTGCTATACGCATAACTGCCTTCAATACTGTTAGTGCCGCTGTTCATCGTTGCAGTTGCACTGTTTTTTTCAGTTTCATTAGCAAATTCTCTTTCGCGGTCGTCGGGTAGTTTGCTTGAACATGTATTATTATTAGTAGTTCCGCTTATAGAAACTTCAGGAATTGAATAATTTGTTGGTAGTTGTTCCGTAATTCCTTGTCTGTAAAAGTAATCAATGTCCTCCAAATCATTGAAGAAATGAGTTACAGGATTGAGCGGATTAGAACTAAAGGTATTCCCTGCCGGTAAAGAATTACTTCCTTGCTTTTCAGCAATACCACTATCTAAGAAACTCGTAGAAGGTACAGCAAAATCATAACCGTTACCTTCGTTTTCTCCGTTCTCATTACATAAATATTTCAGACCGTCATTGTTAAAATCACCTCTGTTATCTCCGTTCGCCACATTAGCAAAATCAAGTCCGTTGTAATAATTTTTATACACTTCGTTAATTTCGTTTCCGCTGTTGCGAATCACAGTTCCGACAGATTGTAAACCGGAGTTTGTAAAGTCAAAACCGTTAAAAACATTTTCTTCTACTTTAAAACCCGCCGTACCGTGTAAAAGTAATCCGGTGTAAGGATTGTCTTGTGTAACAAAATCCAAACCGACTTCAAACTCACAACGAGTAATCGAACAATTATCGGAACTATATCCTGCTACACCGAAGTGATTAGCACTAAAGTAAGTACGGTCGATACGGAAAGTATTGATACCGCCTTTATTACCGGACAAAATCCCGGTTGCAAAACCTCTAAAATTTGAATAAGTGTAATCGTTACAACTTCCGCCCTGCGGTACTGCTACATTACATACCGGCAATACCTTAAATTCAGAATCTAAAGCTTTGATACCAAAACCTCTTTGTTCAATAACCGATTGAGACATCTGAGTTTGGTCATTAGATAATTCACAGGCTAAAACACGCAAGCCGGTAATACCGCGCATACTGATATGACTCACAAAATCATTATCATCATCAATCATAAAATCATCGACCGAAAAAGTACATTTTCTGAAATAGCTGAGGTTACCTTTAGGATTGCCCTCGGGAAAACTGATGTTAGTGTAAGGAGCAAAGTCGACTCCGTAAGTACAATTTTTAAATTCCGAGTCTGTAGCGATAATAATACCACCGTGTTCGTCGGTAAGTCCGTCATAAGGATTGTACAGACGCACTCCGTACAATGCGTTTTCTATGAGCGCATTGTTTTTCATACGAAAATATCCTTGTGCTCGACTTTGAGTATATATATTGTAATCTTGACTTTCATCTCTATCTCCTTCTACGATAATACCGTCCCACTTTTCACCACTGCAATCGTTGGTCAATGTTCCTCCGTCCAAAATTAATCTACCGTTTGGCTTTATGATAATCTGTGCATCAGGAGCTACTCTGATTTGGTCTTTGATAGTCAACTGTCCTCCTGACTCGATAATGAGATCACCGCTTAAATGTGCCGGAGCAGTCCAGACCTTTGTATCATTGATATAAGTAGTGTAACCTCCCGCAAATCTTACAGCCTCCGAGGCAAGTAACCTTCCGGTACCGTGCGGTGCAAAGTCTCCGTTGGCTACTACTCCGGCAGTATTCTTCAATATACCTTCAATTTCGCGAGGAGTCATACAGTCATTGACATCGAGCATGAGCGCAGCAGTACCGGCTACCATCGGCGCGCCGTGAGAAGTTCCCCAAGACCAACTAAGCTGGTTTCCGGGGCTGATAACTCTGACGAATTCTGAAGGAGCAACAAGGTCGATAAAATCACTATACGGAGTGTACGGCACACCGTTTTCTAAGTCATCGTTCAGAAGGTTTCCTCTCTCTAACCAACCTACATTTATAACTCCGGGAATATTTGCATAACCGAAATGCGCACCTGCATGAGCAGGTTTGTTACCCCCGCCTAATACAAGCACGGAGCCGTTTTCGGTGATGTATGCAGCAGCTTCTTGCTGCGTGTTAATATCGGACATTCCGGAATCGCTGAAATCTACCGAACCACCCCCGATACTTGTCCAACTCACATTTATTACCGGACGACCATCAAGAAAAGCCTGCCATACTTTTACCCATATTCCACTACCTGATACACTTGGGTTGCCTGAACCGTTTGGATGCGGTGCTCCAACTCTGTATCCGGCTATAGTTGTATTAAAACCGATACCGGAAATTTGATTGTTGTTATTTGTTACTGCGGATGCACTTCCTGCTACACTTGTACCGTGTATCCCCTGACCATGAAGCCCGGGTTCGGAAAAAATGAGATTGGCTGCCAAGTCGGGATGAGTTTCATCAAATTCTGTATCAATAACAGCAACGGTTATATTCGGATTACCCGTAGTTACAGACCAAGCACATTCAGCTTCAATAGACTCCAAATGCCACATCACTTGCTGCGCAGCTACCGGGTCATTGTAGTGAGCTACGAATTCAGGGTCATTAGCATAAACAGGATTTGGGCAAGATGCAACTTCGTAAGCCGGAACGTCGTGAATTCGGCTGAATTTACCCGTTGCCCAAAGTGCAGAGGCGAGATTGTCAATATTGCCGGAAGCAAAAATTGAGTAAGCATTTGCAATAACTGAACTCGATGCAACTCCGGGAAATCCTTTTTCATAAGCATTTACTGAATAATCAGAAAAAATTTGATTAATTTGAGGGTTACCCGTTGAGCCGTTATTGACACCGGCGACCGGATATGCAGATGCGTGTTTCGGGTAAACGTAAAGGTATCTATCCGTTTGCCCGTAAACACAAAATGACATCATCATCACTATCAACATTAATATGATGTGTGTGTGTGTTGTTTAATTGCTTCATGATTGCAATATTTTTTAGGTGAAGAAATTATAGAAAGAGCATCTTTCCGGCAGAAAAGACACCGAGAAAAAACATTTCATCTAAAAAATCTCAATCATCACTTAGCCGACCTCAAAGTTCATTTTGCCGATGATTTTTTGATTTTTTATGGTGTTAATAAATTCATAAAGCGTGACAGGTTTGTTTTGTTCGCTAAAATTTAATAAAAATTAAAATTTAACATAAAAAACAAAGATGCAGTTATATAAACGTGCTTTGTTTACTAATTAGGAAAACGTCAAAAATACCGAATATTATTAAAAAAGGACTAATCAAAATACTCGACCCATCCTTTCTAAAATTATCTTTATCTACCGCCGTCTCCCCGTATACTCCATCGCCTCTCCTTTCCCGAAACCATAGCTAAACCCGAGCGTAATAAACCGCCCGCGCAGTCGGTAGCTGTAAATCGAAAAGTCCGGCTGCACCGTTTCGCTCTCACGGATGCGGGAGGCAAATACGTCGCGCACACTTGCGTTGATGACCGCTTTTCCTTTCAAAATCTTTTTGCGCAAACCCATGTCCGCGTATAATTGGTCGCTGACCGTGCCCTGTACCGTTTGGAAACCGGACTCGTATTGCCCCGTGACTTCAAAGTCGATTTTGGCGGGCAGTTTAAATTTTGCGGTCATTTTGCCGGACCAACGCTCGGCGGTAAAATCGAAATCCGCGCCCTCGAACTCCCCTTTGCGGTCGAAGTAGTTAAAGTTAAAATCGCCGTTAATTGTCAGCCACTTTTGCGGGGTGTATTTTCCGTTTAACTCGATACCTGTCGCGGCGTTGGTGCCGACATTTTCGGGAAAGAAGGTACTGACATTGTCCGCAAAAGAAACCACGCGCTCGATGACGGCGGTCGTGTAGCGGTGATACACGTTGAGGTTGAGCGAGACTTTGGAAAAAGTATAAATCGTGCCGACTTCGTAAGAATCCGTAAACTCGGGCAGCAAATTCGGATTACCGGCGCGGATGCTGAAGTTATTTCTGATATTGAAAAAGGGGTTCAAATCCCACAGACGCGGACGGAAAATACGCCGCGAGTAGCCCGCCTGTGCACTGAATTTATCCGAAAATTTGTAAGACGCCGCGCCGCTCGGAAAAAGATTGGTAAAGTCTTGGTCGTTGCTTTCGTCGGTATTGACGAGCAGTGTGTTGAGGTCGGTATTTTCGACGCGCATCCCGAGTTTTAATCCCCATTTTTCCGCTTCGTAAGCCGCCGTTCCGTACACGCCGAGCACTTTTTGGCTGTACTCGAAAACGTTGGTCAGATTAAAATTCGGAATGACCTGTCCGTCAATCAGGTCGCTGACCGCAAAGTCGTTGCTTACGTCGTTGAGGTAATATTGCGCGCCCGTTTCGACCGTAAATTTTTCGGAAAAAGGATGCGTATAGTCGAGTTTTAAAGTCGTGCGCGACTCTTTAAATTCGGTGCGGGTATCTTGATTTCCTTTGGTTTCGTTGCCGAAGGTGTTGACATTGGTGAAGGTCGAAGACAAGTCCTTACCGAAAAAATTGCCGATGGCACTGAAGAGCAAACTGCGGTCTTTATTGTCTTCAAATTCTTTTTTATACTGCAATTCGTATTGATACTTGGGGTTGGTCGCCTCGGTCACTTCCGTCCGAAAAAACTCCGCCGTGGTGTTGCCCGCCGCGTCTTCAAAGCGAAAATCGGTACGCGAGGGTTGGTCTTCGATTTCGTAGGCAAAACTACCCGACAGCGTGATGACATTATATTTGTCAATGTGATAATCCGTTCCCAAATTAAAGTTATAAAACTGCTCGTTCCGAAATTCTTCGCCTTCCGAAAAGACCGTCGTGCCGGTGTTTAAATCGCGGTTGATAACGCGCTGCTGTGTCGGTATTTCGCGGTAGCCTACGCCCAACTGCGAAAATAAATTAAACTTTTCCGTGCGCCGATTGACGCTCAAACCTACGCTGTGGTTGTGCGGCGTCCCCGTATTGACCGACACCGAACCGTTAATGCCTTTGCGCTCTTCCTTTTTGATGACAATGTTGATAATGCCCGCCGTACCTTCCGCCTCATACTTCGCCCCGGGATTGGTGATGACTTCGATTTTTTCAATCATTTCCGCCGTAATCGTACCGAGTGCGTTGCCCTCTTCGCTCGCCAAAACGGAGGGTTTGCCGTTAATCAAAACCTGCACCCCGCCCGCACCGCGCAGCGTAATTTGCCCTTCGATATCGACGTTGACCGAAGGGACATTATTGAGTAATTCCAAAGCACTCGCACCCGTAGTACTCAGGTCTTTGCCGACGTTAAAGACGCGTTTATCGAGTTTAAATTCGGTGGTGGATTTTTCGGCACGCACCACGACTTCATCGAGCATTTCGCTGTCCGCGCTCATGGTTATCGTTCCTAAATTCGCTTTGCCTTTCTCGATGTTAAAATCCGTAACGACCTTCGGTTGCAGCCCGATAAAAGTAATTTTCACATAAAAATCGGAGGAAGCGGCAGTGTAAGAAAACTTGCCGTCGAGGTCGGTCGTCACCCCGCCGAGTACGGCATCGGTTCCCGTTTCGGCAATCATCACGGTAGCAAACTCAACGGGCTGCCCGCTGCTTTTTTCGATGACGGTACCGGAGACTTGAATGCTTTTATTTTGGGCGAAAAGGAAAGAGGAAAGGAGAGTCGAAAGGACTAAAAGAAGGTAGAATTTTTTCATAACAGGTGTCGGGTTGACAGGTAAAAGTAAAGTGCAAAGTACTCGTTTCTAACTGTGAGCGGTAAATTTTGTTCCGTTCGGAATGTTAGAGGAAAGTTATTTCGGGGGGAGCGGCGAGTAGCGAGTAGTGAGCGGTCGGAGGAAAAAAAACTCTAAGCGAGAACCCTACAGTCAACGCAGGATTGATTGGTTCTAAAGTTTGGCACACGGGGCACAAGTCGCTTCCGCCTGCCTCTCAAGGGCAGGGTCCCCCCGATTTAGCCTGTCCCGACTTTAGTCGTGGAGGGGCGGAGGGGGCTGAAGACGCGCGACTCTTCTCGTCTTCAGCCCCCTAACCCCCGATTCGGGGGAACTTTCTGCACTCTCAATTTTCCGGCAAACAGAACTAATCACCCATCCGGGACAACCGTCCACCGTCAACCATCCACCGTTCGCCGTATCAAATTACTCGCCCGCGACCACTTCTTATACACTTCGACCGGTTCCGGATAATCACCCGTCGGGTATTGCTTTTTTTCTGTCTCCGTCATCATCCACGGCGCGTGTACGAGGGGGGCGGGTACCTCCGCAAGTTCGGGCAGCCACGCTTTGACGTACTCCCCGTTTTTGTCGTATTTGTTGCCGCCCTGATGCACGGGATTGGTGTAGTAAATTTCGAGAGCTTGGGTGTTCCAATTGAGCCAATTGCTGCACACATCGTAGTCGATGAGTTGGGTTTCAAACCACGCCGCGCCCCACCGCCAATCTATTTTGTAGTCTCGCGTAAGGAAGCTCGCGCAGTTGACGCGCCCGCGATTCGACATAAAACCCGTGGCGTTCAGTTGGCGGATGTGTGCGTCGATGAAGGGAATGCCCGTCTTACCGAAACGCCACCGGTCGAATAAATCTTTGTCATAAGACCAATCGGTTTCGCGATTTTTGATGCCGCCTTCGGCAAAAATTTTGTTGCCGAAACGGATAGCGGTATATTTAAAAAAATCGCGCCATACGACCTCAAAAACCAACCACCAAGTGCTGATATTTTTCTTGATTGCCTTTTCATAGTCTTTGACCTGCCAATAAATTTTGCGCGGACTGAGACTGCCCAAAGCCATGTACGGCGAAAATTTTGAGCTGAAATCATCACCCAAAGAGCGATTACGCGTCCATTTGTAATTTGTCAAAAGTTGTGACTCGGTGGTGTAATAATCGAGACGTTCGAGTGCGTAAGTTTCGCCGCCGGGGTAGGCGGGTTCGGTATTCGAGTCGATTTCTTCTTCGGTAAATCCCAATTCTTCCGCCGTCGGCATATCGCCGAAATCGGTCAGACTTTCGGGCGGCGCGGGGATGTCTTCGGGTGTTACAAATAACGGTCTGACTTCCGCCTTTTTCGACAAATTGATGCGAAAAGCTTTGGAAGTCAGCGGTGTTTCTTTCGGGTCGAAAGGTGCGTCATCGACGTGATACATTGTCAAGCCCCAAACGGGTCGCACCTCGCATTTTTTCTTTTCGGCGGCGGCGGTCACGGCTTTTTCGACCGCCAATTCTTCACTCGTCACTTCTTCCTGAAAAAGGAGCAAGTCGGCTTTGGTTCGGTCGATTAAATCGGCTAAAACCTCTTCGGGCTTGCCGACTCTAATCAACAATTTCGCGCCTCGCTTCGCCAAATTTTCGCGCAGATTTTGCAGTGTGTCACACAGAAATTTGTAACGAATATAACCCGTTTTGCGAAAGCCGATATTCATCATTTCAAATTGCCGCACATCGAAAACGTACACCAAAGTCAAGGGTTTATCGCGCTCGACGGCGCGGTGCAGACATTCGTTATCATGCAATCTCAAATCGTTGCGCAGCCAATAAATCGTACTCATGCGGATTGTTTTTCGGGAGTTTTTGTCTTCTTGGTTGCTTTCTTTTTGGCATCGGCTTTCGGGCGTGGTTTTTTCTTGCCGCCGCCCTTGCGCGAGCCGTGTTTTTCGTACACCTCGTTGGCAATTTCGCGGAAGCCTTCTTTGCGCCGCACGGCGTAAATCATACTGCGCATTTCTTTGCCGGCGGCAATTCTATCGACGATTTGACCGGGGTATTCGCCCAAAGGTTCGTAGCCGTGTTTGATGATTTCCTTGGGGGTAAATTCGCGCAACTCGGGCACCCATTGTTTCACAAAAATCGTATCCGGGTCGTGGTCTTCGATTTGTTTGGTCGGGCTGTAAATCCGCAAGGTATTGATGCCGACAACGCCCGCCTGCATTTGCAACTGAGCGAGGTGAATGCCGGGTTCATAGTCGGTGTACAGCCGCGCCATCGGTTCGTTAATCAGTCGCCAATCGAGGTGTAAAACGTGGCAGGCAAACGAGGTCAACATGGCGCGCATTCTGAAATTGACGAAGCCCGTCGCTTGCAGACAGCGGATGCAGGCATCGACCATGGGAAAGCCCGTCGTGCCGTTCTTCCAAGCCTCCAAATGTTCGACTTTGTTGTCGTACTCGAAGTCGTGATAGGCGGGATTGAGCGCTTGAAATTCCATTTCCGGCTCCGTTTCCAAGCGTTGGATAAAATGGTCGTGCCAGTGCAGACGTGACAGAAAGGCACGCAAAGATTTGCGCCATTGTTTGGAGTCCGCGTCATCATTTTCTTTTAAAGCTGCGGCGCGACTCTGTGTGGCTTGGTAGGCAGTGCGCACCGTCATCGTGCCCCAAGCGAAGTGTACCGACAACCGCGAACCGGCGGTAAATGCGGTCAAGGGCGAGCTGATGCCGCCGCTGTACGCAATGCCGCGTTCGTACAAAAAACTTTGCAGAGTAGCTTCCGCGTCGGTTTCGCTGACGGGTTGCAACTGCTTCCGTTCTTCTTGCGTCAGCGAAAAATTCGTGTCGTTGAGTTTCAATTTTTCAACGTTAAAATCTTTCCACTGCTTGGGAATGCAGAGCTTCTTTAACTCCTCCGCACTCGGCGGCTGCAGCAGGTCGCCGTGCGTAAATTTTTTCCACAGCAAATGTCTTTTGTCTCGGTTTACTTTGCCCCGAAAGACGGCTGCCTGTCGCAATTCCGTGAAGGTAATGTCTTTCTCGGCACACCATTCACGCACGGCAATGTCGCGTTGATAAGTGCGGTTGACGCCGATTTCTTCGTGAGCGTATAACGCGGAAAACGGCTCGGCGGCGTACAGTTTTTCCAACCATTCTACGACTTCGCCGCGCAGCACCAACACGTCTTTTTCGTGCTTTTTCAGTCGCTTGCGCAAATCTTCGAGCGCACCCGTGACGGCGTGTACGTGAAAGGCGGAAGTCTCGCCCGCCTGCAAAAAAGAGTCTTCTAAAATGAAGAGCGGCATGACGTTTTTATGATTGGCAAGAGCTTCGGTCAGGGCAGGATTATCCGCCAGACGAAAGTCGCGTTTTAACCAATAGACAGCGTTGTTATTTGACATGAGTTTGGGTTTTTGATAGAACGGGAGGGGGGTGGGTTTGTTTTTGTTTTTTAGGAGAGAGGGGCGATGAGAGAGGGGGCGAGGCGGGATGCGAGTTTTTTCTTTTACAAGTCGTTTGTACTTGGTTTCGGTTTTTTTGTCTGATGAAAATGCAAAAGGTGTGCTTCGAAAATACTTTCAAAGCACACCTTTTTAAAATCAAAACGTCATTCTACGAGCGCGTAAAAATCAATCCCGTGTAAGCGGAGAGCGAAAGTGTGCCCGCTTTATTTTTGTCGTCGCAATGAAAAGAACTGACCTCGAAGTCACCGAAATCTTTTTCATCGTAGCCTTTCCAGTTGCTGTTGAAAGCCAAATGCCAGTCGCCCGCCACGGAAGAACAAAGGTCGTAGTCGGTGAAGTTTTCGTGGGAAAAATTCAGCACGACGAGTACGCCGTCTGTGTTCTTGTCGTCGTACCAACGCAGGTAAGCAATAACTTTATTTGCGTCGTCGAAGTGAACTATTTCCGTATTTCTGCCTTCGAGTCCTTTGGTTTTTCCGTTTTGATTGCGACGCATGTGAATGAGGTCGGAGTACAAGTTATAAATACCCGAAAACTCCTTTTTGCGTGACCAATCGAGCGGGTCTTGGTCGCAAAACCATTTGTCTTCCAGCAGTTCCTGCCCCTGAAAAATCATCGGAATGCCCGCCGTCGTCAGCGTCAGTACCGCACCGAGGGTAGAAAGTTTTTTGCTGTAAAAATTATCGACATCGTCCGCCGCGACTTCTTCGGTAATACGGGCTTTGCCGTTGGCAACCTCGTCGTGCGATTCGGTATAGATGACTCTTTTAAAGGCATCACCCGAAAATTCGCCGGACAAAGCCGCCGAGATATTACCTAAATTTCGGTGTTTGTCTTCGCGGTTCAGCAGCACTTCTCTTACGTTGTGTACGAATTTTAAATCCCACATAGCACCAAAGCCCATGCCGCCGTGTTCCGTTTTGTCGGTCACAAAACCCGCGCCGTCGGTATCTTCGGCAATCATAATTTTTTTCGGGAAACGCTCTCGTACCGCCGCATTGATACGCTGCATTAACTCGTAGCCGTCGCGCAGGTTATCGCCTTCCTGACTTGTACCTTTCACGTTGCGAATGTAAGAAACCGCATCGAAACGCAGACCGTCGCAGCGGTATTCGTCGAGCCACAGCAACGCATTTTCGACGATATAATCTCTGACTTCCGCCCGCCCGTAGTCGGGGCGCGTGTCTCCCCACGGCGTATTCGCTTTCCAATCATTGTAAAAATAAATACCGCCGCCGCCGTTTTCCGACCAACCGTCAAACTGCCACATCGAAATATCGCTCGGACCGAAATGATTATAAACCACATCCAAAATGACCGCGATGCCGTGTGCGTGTGCCGCTTTGACGAAGTCTTTAAAGTCATCGGGCGAACCGTAAGCCTCTTCGACCGCGAAGGGATAAGCGGGATTGTAGCCCCAGGAATAGTCGCCCGCAAATTCATTTATCGGTAACAGTTCCACAGCGTTAATCCCGGCTTTCTGCAAGTGCGGCAGTTTTTCGATTGCCGATTTGAAAGTACCCGGTTTGCCCTCTTCGGTCACATTAAAAGTACCGATGTGCATTTCGTAGATGACCAAATTATTCCAATCGTCAATGATAAAATCATCGTCTTCCCAATCGTAGTTATCGACATGGACAATGCTCGCCATGCTGCTGTTTTCCATTGCACGGGCACGCGGGTCACTGCGGCGCAGGGTGTCGCCGGATTGGGTTTCTATGAGAAATTGGTACTTATCGCCGTTTTTCGCTTTCGGAATTTCGAGATACCAATTTCCGTTTTCTTCGGATTGCATTTCGTCTTGGTCTTCCGACCAATCGTTGAAGTCGCCGGTCAGATGTACGGTTTCGGCATGAGGCGCCCACAGGCGAAAACCGATGCCTTTTTCGAGGGGGAAGGCGCCGAATTGTGCGGTTTTTTCGAGAGTTTCCGTCATTATATTTTGGTTAGATTTTTTGCATTATCGGAGTCGTTTGAGTTATCTGTGATATGACTCAGGTGCTCACTTTTCATAATAAGAATTCGTTTTTTATGAAAATAAATTCTTCTAACCTATAATCATTTCGGGTATCATTTGTTCTTTTTCAACGTAAAAATTAACATTACAATGCGAACGGAACGAAAATCGAGATTACGCAGTATTATTTTTTCTAATATTTTAAAAAACGTTTTGACAGAAGGCGAATAAATTCTAATTTAGCGTTTCCTGTGAATACTGCCGATTTTTAAACGGTTTCCTTCCACTCACGCACAAGTTTAGCACTCCCTCCGTTGTGATTTACCGACTCGTTTTGCAGCGGTAAGACACGTTGACATGTCAGCTTTAAACATAGGAACGGACTTGAGAAAATTTACACACAAATCATTACGAAACGACTATTAACCGATAATAATTTATGAAAAAAAGTACGCGACGCTACCTGTTTTTAGACTTCGGCGAATTGAAAAACATCAAATTTCGCAAGCTCGAAAAAGTTTGTGACCGTCTCTTCGTTTTTGTGCGCAGAGAAGAAAAATATATCCCCGTCGACCTTGTGCAAAAAATGCAACGCTTCGGAAAAAACGCGAAATGGATTGTGGTTAACGGCTTGGATGTGATGCAAAACACCAACTATCACATCAGCTTTTTTATGGGAAAATTGCACGAGCGCATCGACACCGAAATCGAATTTGCGGTGCTTTCCAATGATGAAGATTTCGACCCGCTTATCAACTACATCAACACCGACGGCGGCAGAAGTTGCCTGCGCGTAAAAGGTAAAAACAAAACAAGCATCAGCCGCGACGGCAGAGTGAACGCACAGCCGACACCCGCGCCGCAGAGCTACACTTTGGTCGATGAAATGAAGTCGGAAGAAGAACTCAACGCCCGCGAGCAGCCGACCGAACCTACTCAAGCGGAACCCGCCGTCATGGTTTCCGCCGGCTACGACGACGAACTCGTGATGTCAGACGAACCCGCCGTGCGTTCCGTAAATACTAAATATACGACCGTAAACGGTAATTTTTCGGAAGACGATGACAAAATCGTCCACCTGACCGCCGAAGAAACCGTCGAAAGACTGGTGCGCAGCGGCAACCGCCCGGCTCTGGTTTCCACTTTGAAAAATTACATTCTGTTACACAATCAGGAACTTTCCGTGCACGGCAATATCAATACGATAATTGAACGTATGGAGCAGCAGGGGCAGATTGAAGTGAAAGAGGAAGAGGTGATTTATCATTTTTGAGAGAAGTGTTTAAGGGTTTAGGCATTTAGGCGTTTAAGTGCCGCCGACAAAAAATATTCAGCCCGACATTTGAGTATCGGGCTGTTTGATTTTGAGGCTTGATGTTTTACCGTTTGTCGTCCGCCGTGAAATAATTATATTTGCGTCGCACAAATGCAGAGCAACGCGGTTTTAGTCGTTGTTCAATCAGAAAAAAATTAAGCAAATATGGATACGGAAGAACTTGATTTTACATTAGAAACCGTCAAAGAAGGCATGGATGATGCTATAGAACGTCTGCAAAAAGAACTGGCGAAAGTCTCAGCGGGTAAGGCAAACCCCGCGATGGTCAAAGACCTTATTGTGGAGTATTACGGCTCGCCGAGTACGATTTCAAAGATTGCCAATGTGCAGATTGCGGATGCCCGCACGATTGCCATCCAGCCCTGGGAGAAGTCGATGCTGGCACCGATTGAAAGAGCGATTTTTGAAGCCAATCTCGGTGTGACGCCGATGAACGACGGCGAAATGGTACGCATTAACATCCCGCCGCTGACTACCGACCGCCGGAAAGACTTGGTAAAAAGAGTACGCGCTCTGGGCGAAGAGGCGAAAGTGAGCATTCGTTCGGAACGCCAAAAAGCCATGTCTGCCATCAAAAGCGCAGTCAAAGACGGCTACCCGGAAGACGCCGGTAAGCGCACCGAAGAGGCAGTCGAAGCCGACCTGAAAGCCTACTACGCGAAGGTCGAAAAACTGCTGGATGCGAAAGAAAAAGACGTAATGACGGTTTGATTTTTATCAAATATGCACGCACAAAAAAAGCGATACGGACAGTCCGTATCGCTTTTTTTGTGCGAGTTTACGCGCTTCTTACTTCTTCATCAGATTTTCGGGTGCATACAAATAGGGGTCTAAACTGTAAGGTTTTGCCTTGAAAGTACCATCTTGCTGCTGAAAGAAAACGGTTACTTTTTTGCGCAACACTTTACCGTTCGCATTCATTTTGGTGTTGACTCTGATGACATCCAAAAGCACGTCGCCGTCGATATCCGCAATCCACGAGTCGGTTTGTTTTACTTTGTTACCGACCTTTTTAGCATCGGCGAGATTGATCTTGAAGGTTAATTTGTCATCGTTCAGTTCGTACATACTCAAGCGATTATTCCCCGACATGCCGGGTTCACGGATGATGTAGTACTCTTCACCTTCACCGCGTATCGACTGCACGGCATATACTTTTGCATTCTGTTTGCGGTTTTTTCTGCGCAAATCAGCGGAATACATATCGGAAAGACCGGGCGCAAATTCTCTTCCCGTAAAATAATAATCCGCAGCGGGTTGATCGATAAAAGAATAAACGTGCAGATTACCGACATTGCGTTCTTTGTTAAAAGAGTTGATAAATAAAGCCGCTTTATCGGAAACGGGTTGGTCGGTGACTACGGGATAAGGATTGGCACTTTCGCGGGCTTCTTCTACATTTGTTGTTTGCGCAAAACTCACAGAAGTCAGCAAAACGGCGATTGCCGTCAATATTATATTTTTCATGTTGTGTTATTTTTCCGGTTAGTAAAGCAGGAGAAAATTGCAACTCTTCCCTGTTGATTCAAAAGAAATAACCCCGCATTTGTTCACTTTCAGTCGACTCAGTCACTCATATTTGTACACTCTGACGTTGTTGTTGCTCATCTCCGTTTCAAACATCCGGTCTTTTACTTCCTGTAGAAGTTTGGTTTGTCGGCGGTGCAAAATGTACTTACGCGCCTGCCCTTCCACGTAAGAAAGCGGCGGTATTTCCTGCCGCTTGACCAATTCCAGCATTTTAAAATAATAATCGTGTTCGCCGTCTTTTTGCCGAAAATCTCGCTTGGCAACGACGTTGTCTTCATTTAGTGTGCCTTTGGGCAAGTAGGCGGCAATCTCCGCCACTTTATACCACAGACTGTCATTCAGATAAGAAACTTTCGCATTGGCGGAAGACCAGGTACGCAAAAAACGCATATCCTGTTCCGTGCCGCCTTCCCACCATCGGCGCACCTGCTCCGAGTCCGGATGACCCGTCGGTATTTTCAGAAAAAGACAGCGCATAACCGCCGCTTCGAGCTGAAATTGTTCTTTGCTTTTTTCGTAAAAATCTTCCAATTCGACTTCCGTGATGACCGAGTCCAGCATTTCCGTCACCAGATATTCTTCGTAATTGTGGCGTATCAAACTCGCGCGGTAGTCGCGCACCAGCTTGTCGATGTTCAAATCCTGCGGCACGTTCTGCTCCGCCTCGTGCATCAGCACCGCATCGCGCACCCAGCGGCGCACGTAGTTGTCGATTATCATCACGCTGTCTTCCGCACTCGTACCCTCGGGAAACATGCCCGGCATATCCGAGATGTACAAACTTTTGCTGTGTACGGTCGCCAGCAGAATATCGTCCTCCGCCCGTTCTTCGGTGAGCGTACAGGAAAAAATGCCGGTGAGCAGAAAAAGAAAGAGTAATTTTTGCATGAGCAACAGGTTATAAAAAACGCCTCCGCGACATAGGCTGCGGAGGCGTTTTTCTGAATGAATTCGTAGATGAACAGAATGTAATCAGGTCAGAGTCTAACGTCTAAAATCTAATATCTAACGTCTCAAATTACTTCTTCATCATCCCCTTCAGCACTTTTTGATTTACTTTCACGTCGTAGTCTTTACGCAGTTGCTCGACCCATTGTTTTTCCAAGTAATCTTGGTAGTCTGCTACGACGTAGCCGCGTGCTTCGCTCAAGGTTTTCGGACCGGCGGAGAGCACTTCTTCCACTTTCACAAAACTGTTACTCTTGTCTTTCGGACTGATTTTTAACAGACTCGTAAAGCCGGCTTCGCGTTTCAGTTTATCCGTTTCTTCGTCGCGTCCGCGCTCGTAAGTCTTTTCCTCAACAATTTTCACGACGCGCGCTTCGGGGGTATTAAATTTCGCTTTTACCTCCGTCGGCGTGTGGTCTTTGGCGTACTGACGCACTTTTTCGGCAATGTCGCGGTACTCATAATCAACTTGGTAAGTCGTCGTGCGCACGCGGTCTTTCCACTGATATTTTTTCTTGTCCGACTTGTCGAAGAATGCTTTCAGTCCCGTTGTGTCCTGCGACGCTTTATCCCAAACCAGCATTTTCGTCGCTTCAAAAAGCAAAATACCTTCTTCGTATTCGCGCATCAAATTACGGAACTCGGGGTACTTCGCCTCCAACTGCATTTCTTCGTAAGACAAAGTTTTTTCTTCCGTAAACTCTTTGTACAAATCCGCCACCGCGCGCTGCGTTCCGTCTTTGCGGGCAGCACTCAAACGCTTGCGGCTTGCACGAGTCAGATACTCGGCAAAGTCACCGACTGTCGCCGTGTAGTCATCGCCGAGTTGCATCAACACTTTGTCATTCGGTTCGCCTTTCCATTTAAAAGTCAAAAAAGTGCTGTCCAAACTGTTGACAAATTCCGCATAGTTCGCAT
This sequence comes from Saprospiraceae bacterium, assembly GCA_020629965.1. GTDB lineage: Bacteria > Bacteroidota > Bacteroidia > Chitinophagales > Saprospiraceae > JAHDCG01. Next base: position 37,765 of record JAHDCG010000004.1, read on the forward strand.
CGTTTGTCCGCAAATTTCCTTCTTTCTGAATGCGGGCAATCATCGCCTCACGCGCCTCCTCGTAGCGGGCATCTTTTTTGACTGCATTCTGCAAACGTGCCCGTTCGATGTTGTAATCCTGCAATTCTTTTTTACTCACTCTTTTCAGAATGTGCCAGCCCGCACTCGTCTCCACGGGTTCGCTGAAGTCGCCGTCGTTCAGCAGCCCGAAAGCCGCATCTTCAAACGGTTTTTCGTAGCGATTAATACCGAAAAAACCGATGTAGCCGCCCTTGCCCGCCGAGGATTTATCTTGTGACTCGACGCGGGCGATTTTGTCAAAATCCGCGCCTTTACCCAATTCGAGATATATGCTGTCGATGACATTTTTCGGAAAGCGTTTCGGCACTTTACCTTTAGATACGCGACGCAAAATGTGCTTGATTTCTACCTCGCCGCGCGCCGGTCTGCGGTCGAATACTTTCACCAAATGAAAGCCCGCCGAAGTGCGCACGGGGTCGGACACTTCGCCGATCGGCAGTTCGTAAGCCGCCGTTTCGAGGTTGTAATAACCGTTGGGAAAAAGTGCCGTCACGTAGCCGAGGCGACCGTAGTTTTTCTTGACGTTTTTGTCTTCGCTGTATTCCAAAGCCGTTTCCGCAAAGGACTTACCGCCCTCGACGGCGTTTTTAGCTTTATTGATTTTCATCAAAGCCGCCGCGACTTGTTTTTCGTTGGCATTTTTCGGTAAAGAGACCAAAATGTGCGCGATATCGACGTCTTGTTTTTTGCGCTCATAGACCTCTTTGGTCAGGCGTTCCATCACTTCTTTATCCATCAAATAGCTGTCCGCGAGTTGTCTGCGGTAGCCGGCGAGTTCTTGTTGCAGCGTCGGGATGGTATCCAACTGCATGTCTTTGGCGCGTTTGACTTTGAGTTTAAATTTGGTGTATAAATCCAAATATTCTTCCAAAGAAGCCTTGCTGAAATCAGCATTATCACCGTTGGTTTTGGAGTAAATATACTCGAATTCGGAAACGTTGACGGGCGTATCGCCGACGGAGAAAAGCACGGGGTCTTCCTGCGCGGTCAGGCTGAAAGTTATTGCCAAAAAAGCGGCAAATAAAGCCGGAATGCGTAAAATCATGTTACTATACATTTTGTTGCTCGATAAATTTATTGTCAAAGGTGACAAGATGTAATAAAGCGGCGCAAAATTACGAAAATAAAGCGATTTTGAGACGATAGGAATTTGTGAAAAGAGGGCTTTTTCATAAAATTTAACTTCTGTGAGAGTGAGAATCAAGCAATACTTTTCACTTACTTCGGTATCGTTATAAAAAGATTGCGCTATCGCTCGGCTGCTCTCATATTTCACGGTCTGAAGGATAACATCTCCTCTTTCGTGACCTTTTCTGTACTTCATCGCGTTTATTTACCGTTGCCGGCAGACCACCGTCACTTAATACGGATAGTTTCTTCGGCACACCTCCGGTCTTTTCCTTATCTTTGCCCCCTCAAAAAACAGGGTTGTTTAGTTTTGAATTTCAAAAAAATTTAAAAAGCAAAAGTCAAAAAAATCTCAAATCCTGCTTGCTTTTAAAAGTCTTAAAAAACTGCCGCCGACCATCGGCAGTCACATCAAATAAAATCAAATAATGAAAGAAGTTTTTATCTGTTCCGCCGTCCGCACACCACTCGGCTCCTTTGGCGGAATGTTTGCCGGACTGACCGCCGTGCAACTCGGCAGCGCAGCCATTAAGGGCGCGTTGGAAAAAGCGGGCGTGCCCGCCGACCAAGTGAGTGAAGTATTTTTCGGAAATGTCTGCTCCGCTAATCTCGGGCAGGCACCTGCGCGGCAAGCGGCAATAGCGGCCGGTCTCGGTCACAATGTACCCTGCACGACGGTAAATAAAGTTTGCTCATCGGGCATGAAAACCGTAATGTTCGGCGCACAGGCGATTGCGCTGGGGCAGGCGGATATCGTTGTGACCGGCGGAATGGAAAGCATGTCGAATGTGCCTTTTTATGTACCCAAGGCGCGTTTCGGTTACAAATACGGTGCGGCAACTTTGGTGGACGGTTTGGAAAAGGACGGCTTATTCGACGTTTATAATCAAATGGCGATGGGCGTTTGTGCCGACCGCACGGCGATCAAGTACGATATTTCGCGCGAAGCGCAAGACGAATATACCGTTAAGTCTTACAAAGCAGTCGCGGAAAATACGGATAACGGAAATTTTAAAGATGAAATCGTACCCGTACACGTACCGCAGCGCAGAGGGGACGATTTGGTCATTGACAGCGACGAAGAATACAAACGCGTAAAATTCGACAAAATACCGAACCTGCGCCCCGCTTTTACCAAAGACGGCACGGGTACGGTGACTGCCGCCAATGCTTCGACTATCAACGACGGTGCCTCGGCTTTGATACTGGCGAGTGCGGAAAAAGTGAAAGAATTGGGATTGACGCCCGTCGCAAAAATTGTTTCTTACGCAGACGCGGCGCAGGAACCGGAATGGTTTACCACCGCGCCGACTCTCGCGGCACCGCTCGCACTCAAACGTGCGGGCATGGAATGGAGCGACGTCGATTTTACGGAAGTCAACGAAGCCTTTGCGGTCGTACCGATGGCTTTTGCCAAAAATCTGAACCTCGATGCGGACAAAATGAACGTCTTCGGCGGCAGCGTAGCAATGGGTCACCCGCTCGGTGCTTCGGGTGCGCGCATTTTGACGACGTTGAATAATGTGCTGCATAAAAAGTCCGGTTCGGTCGGTCTGGCAGCGATTTGTAACGGCGGCGGCGGGGCTTCGGCGATGATTATCGAGAAGGTCTGAGAGAGATTTTAGACGTTAGATATTAGACGTTAGACCGGCTCTTGCTTTGGTCTTTCGTTGAATCAAAAAGCGGCATTTTTACTTTTCGGAGTAAGAATGCCGTTTCTCTTTCGGGGACTGTCGGGGTTCTTATTTTATCATCGAAACAAAAAAACAATCCGGTAGGTTTTTCCCGCTTTTGTTTCTAACTTTGTCACTATGAAAATACTGATGACAACTTTGATTTGCTGCTTTTTTACGCTTTCCGTTGCGGCGCAGGGCAGTTTTGCCTGGGGAGTGAAGGGCGGGCCGAGTATCGGATTTCAGCAATGGAATTCTTATGAGCAGGATGCCCTTTTTAAGTATCACGGCGCGCTGTACATCGAGACCTATGACGGTGAAGACGCGAACGCGCTGTATGCACAAATCGGTTATCATAAACGGGGAAGTGCGCTGCGCAACCAAAACGGTCTCTCTTTTACGACGGGTGATGTCTTTCGTCTGCCGACGCGGACTTTCGAGTTTAATAATGCTTCGCTGACGGCGGGCTTTAAGCAACGGTTTGATGTAGGCGCAAAAAAGGCTTACTACATGGTTGGTCTGCGGGCGGATTATACTTTGAATACTAATTTAAACGAGTATAATTTTGCGACGGGCGCGAGCCGTTTATTCTATCCCATAGACGAATTTGTGCGTCCGTTTAATTACGGTGTCAGCGGTGGTGCGGGTATGGAATTTATGTTCGGAGATTTAATCGGCGGCGTCATCGAGTTTTCTTTGTCGCCCGATCTTTCTTTTCAGTATGAGCAGCCGGCAATCGCTAATGTTTATGACCCTTTTACGGGCAGCGACCGCAGTATTCCCGAGCGCAGAATCCGCAATTTTACCGCAGAAATTTCCGTCGGTTTTCGCTTTTTGCGGATTGTGGAATACATTGATTAAATTTTGTGACGGCGATTTTTGTACGACTCACAAGTCGCCGTCACAACTTCTCAATTTGCTTCCTCAGCCACTTCTTTTCCGTCAATATTTCTTCCGTTTCTATTTCCTTCCTTAGCTTTTCGAGCGCATTTTTATCAAAAGCATTTACCTCCGCCAAGCGCCGTGTGTAGCGGATGATATTGCGCCAATTTTCGTAATGATACGAGATTTTTTTATTGCGCCGAATGTACATTTCCATAGAATTCAGATGACTTTCGAGGAGGCTGAACTCGCGGGTTTCACAGTAGATTTTCATCTGTAAAATCTTCGCAGTCATGTTGTTGATGCTGTCGCGGTAATCCGATTTTTGCAGATGCAGCAGCGCATTGTCATAGCGGCGGCGGGCGTACTCCAAGCGTGCCGAGTTGAGATGAAAGGCGGCGGCGCGGTCGTGTGCGGGCAGGGCATTTTGTTTGGTTTTGACAAAGTTTTCCGTCCACGTAAATTCTCCCAGGCGTAGCGCGATACCGACGATATTGTTGAAAGCAAAACGCGATAAGTAACCGTTTTCGAGCAACAGGTCATTGTCCAATCCCGTGCGGTACAAATCCAATGCCTCCTGCAAATACAGCGACTCGCTTTTGTTGATTTTTTTGATACAATAATTCAATGCCAACAGCAGCAGCGTCCGAATTTCTTCCTGCGGAAAATCGGGCGTAACCTCGATTAGTTTCTCCCGAAAGCGGCGAAAATTCTCATCCGTCGGCGCGTGATACAGGGCCTGATAACACAGAAAATAAACGGCAACCGCCGGCACTTTTCGAAAATTTTCTTCCTGCGCCGCCGACAGCAGCAAGTCGATGAGGCGCGTGTCGTAATGCGTATTGTAAACCGCCTCGTGCGACCGCGCGATGCAGGCTTGTCGCAGTTTAAAACTGATAAAAGCCGCGTCTAAATTGTCTTCCAAATTCTGCAAATTCAGTTCCTGCGTCCTGCCTTCTTTGGTTTGCAAAAGATACTCTTCGCGCTCCAAGTAGTATTTTTCCAAATAAAATTCCGGGTGTCGTTGTCCTGCGCCGGTGTGCATTTTTTCGGTTTGTTTCAACGTCTTGCGCAGGTGTCGGGTGAGGTTACGATTTTTGTAAACGGCGAGTAAAGTTTGCTTTTCGCCGACGGTATTTTTCTTATTTTCTTCGATAATCAAAAATTGCTCGACCAAACGAAAGAGATAACTGAGCAGCAGCCGAATTTCGGTTTTGGTAAAATCTTTTCCCGGAAAAATCGCCTGAAAAACCTCCGTGCGCGGCGGCGGGTTGCGGCTTTTATTTTCCGCCAAATATTCAAATATCACCGGCAAATCTTCCCGTGTATTAAAGTACGGCGACCGCAAAAAGCGGCGAAAATCCCGCACTTCCTGCGACGAAAACCCGGCGATGACCTCCCAAAGCAACGATTTTTTCATTTTTTTCTGCGATTAAACGGCTTTTTGCGGACAAATTTTTTTATTTTTTACTCTACATTTTTGTCTTGGTAAAGGTAAGAAAATATTAGATTGATGTGTAGTTAATTTTTTTTGTTGAGTTGTTAAATCATTGAGGACATTTACCAAAAATCTGTTATCTGGTAGGAATTTTCAAGGATTCAACAGTTCAACGATTCAACAAAATCAACGACGAAAAATTAAGAGAAAATTTCTTTACCGCGCATACTACGGAAAACAGGAACAAACCACTCTCTTATTTTTGCTCTACGTTTTACAAAAAATGTAGTTGAGTGGAGCCGTTATTTCCTTCATCTTTGTTGCATCATATCACCAAAACAGTTTCTCCTATGAAAAAGAGCTATTGCATTTCGACGTTTTTGCTGCTGTTCGTTTCCTTTTTTGCCTACGGTCAATGCGATTCGGATGCGGGAACCATGGACACAGGCAGTACTTACACCGCCTGTTTCGGTACGCAGGGAGAACACATCAACGTGCCCGCCGCGCAGAATGCCGTACTCGATGCCGACGATGTGATTGCCTACGTTATGCACGACTTGCCCGGTTCGACTTTAGGCACTGTTTTGCAGGTGAATGATACCAATTTGAATTTCGATTTTCATGCGGAAACGATGACTCCGAATGAAACTTACTACATCTCCTCGGTAGTCGGTAATGACGACGGGACGGGTACGGTAGATTTATCCGACCCCTGTGTGAGCGTGGCGGCGGGGACGCCCGTGGTTTTTTCCGAACAACTGATTACTTTTCTGCCCGACATTGTTGATTTGGATTGCAGTCAAGCGGCAGTCGAATTGACCTGCGACGGTAATTTTGAATTTGTTTTACCAAACGGAGACTATTCTTGTACTATCGTTTTCGATACACCCGGTACTTTTACTTATCAAATTGTCGATTTTTTGACAGGTTGTGTTTATGACCAAATTATCACCGTGGTTTTGCCGCCCGAAATTATTGTGGTTATCGACCAAGAGACCGAACTGAATTGTGAAAATACCGAAGGCGTTATTTTAAATCCTATTGTCACGGGCGGCACGGGGCCTTATACTTTCGTTTGGATAAGTCCCGCGGGGGACGTTTTTTCGGAAGAAGCTATAACGGTTGTAACCGAAGGCACTTACTGTTTAGAAATAACCGATGCCGCAAATTGTCAATCAATTATTTGCTACACAACCCTCGCCGATTTCTCCGACTGCGCCAACATCGAAGGAACAATCTTCAGAGATGAAGACGGCGATTGCTCGATGACTCCTGACGACCTCCCGCTCGCAGGGCGGGTCGTGCAGGCAACAAATACCGACGGCGATGAATTTTTCGGCTACTCGCACGAAGACGGTCAATATTACATCCTCGCTCCGCCGGGAGATTATTCCGTCGCAGTCCTCGACCCGAACCCGGCGGTTTGGCAGCCCTGCCCCGCGCAAAACGTTACGCTCACCGATGCCGACCAGACCGTTGTTGCCGACTTGGGTATTCTCCCGCTTCTCGACTGCCCGATATTGAGCGTCGATATCGGCACGTGGATTACGCGCCGCTGTTTTGAGATGAACTACGCCGTGCAGTACTGCAATCAAGGAACCGTCACCGCCGAAGACGCCTACCTCGACGTCTATTTCGATGATTTTATTTTGGTACAAGGCGCGGATTTGCCCTTCACCAATCCCGAACCGAATATTTACCGCTTTGACCTCGGCACGGTTGCCGTGGGCGAATGCAATACTTTCCTCATCAATTCCTTTGTCGATTGCAATGCGCCGTTGGGCTATACTGCCTGCGCCGAAGCGACGATTTATCCGCACGACCCCTGCGTCATCGACCCTGCGTGGAGCGGCGCGAGTCTGCAGGTCACCGGCACCTGTACGGGCGACGAGGTTATTTTTAATATCGAAAATGTCGGCACCGGCGATATGGATATGCCCACCGGCTACATCGTCATCGAAGACGGCGTGATGCTCATGACCGAACCCGCGCCCGTTGATCTCGACGCGGGCGATGTCCTGACTTTGCCGGCCTTGGCAGCCGACGGCGCGACCTACATCGTGCAGGTAATGCAGGTGCCGGGGCATCCGGGTTTTTCCGTACCGACCGCCGCCGTGCAGGCCTGCGGCACCGATAATGCGGGTTCTTTTTCTACGGGATTTATCAATCAATTTCCGCTCGACGAAAACGACGCGTGGGTTTCCGAAGACTGTCACATCATCAGCGGTTCTTACGACCCGAATGACAAAACCGCCTTTCCGCGCGGCTACGGCGAAGAAAATTTTATCGACCTCGGGCAAGATTTGGAGTACTTGATTCGCTTTCAAAATACGGGTAACGACACCGCTTTCACCGTCCGTATCGACGATGTTTTGGCTCCCGAATTGGACATCACGACCCTGCGCGCGGGTGCCGGCAGTCACGATTACGAACTCAGCGTGCGTGGCACGGACACTTTAGAATTTTTGTTCAACGACATTATGCTGCCCGACAGTTTTGTCAACGAACCCGCTTCGCACGGCTTTGTCCGTTTTAAAATTTCGCAACGCGAAGATTTGCCTTTAGGTACAATTATCGAAAATACGGCGGGTATTTATTTCGACTTCAACGAAGCCATAATTACCAATACTGTCACGCACACCTTAGGCGAAAATTTTGTCGAAATCACGGGCATTCAACCCGTTTTCGCCGAGCGTTTGCGCGTAGATATTTCACCGAATCCGGTGCGTGAAGATTTGCATTTGACCATCCAAGAAGTTGATTTTCAAAAAGGCATTCTCGAAATTTTCGACGCGACGGGGCGTAAAATCGGTACGCATAAATTTACGCAACCGAATGTTTCCGTCCGTAATTTCAGCGAAAAAACGGGGCTGCATTTTTATAAAATTTACTTAGACGGGGAGTTTGCGGCGAGTGGGAAGTTTATTAGGATTTGATAGTTTGAATTTGGTTAGAGTGGTTTGATTTGTTTGAGTCGTTTCATGCACAGTTTTCAGCGTAAATTATATTCAGCGAAAATCATAAAAATCA
>JAHDCG010000004.1:46096-92387 GCA_020629965.1 Saprospiraceae bacterium
AAAATCATAAAAATCAGTGTAAAAAAATCATCCCACGCCGTTCATCTGCCTCCTAATTGACGAAATTAACGATTCACCAACAAAATTTAAGAGTCAAAACAATAATCATCCGCAAAAAAATTCTAATTTTACGAACTGAAATTGAATCCTCGTTTCTCACGAAACTGAAAAATCGATAAATAATTCAAGATGATTAAGAAATTTTTACCGGTACTCTTCACTCTGTTTTTTGTCAATGCCCTCAGCGCACAGTCTTTCAACGCACAGGCGGCGACTGATAAACTCGCTTCTGTTTACCAATTAGACGACAGTCAAAAAGCGGAAATGCTGACCATTCAACAGCGCAAAGCCCGTAACCTGTCGGAAATCGCCGGTTTGGCAAGCACCGATAAAGCTACTTACGTGCAAAAGCTGAAAGCCGTGCAGTACGGTACCGACGCCTCAATTAAACGTATGCTCAACAAAGAACAAATGGAAGTTTACTACGAGCAGGTCAAAATTAAGCGTCAAAAAGATGCGGAACTGATGAGTAAAATGAAAGCGGAAGGCAAAACACCGCAGGAAATTCAGGAAGCGTTGGCGCAGCCTTATTAGGTGGTGGTTGGTAGTTGTTGAGCAATAGCGAAATCCCGACTTCAGTCGCGGATGGTTGACGGACGGGTTCGCGCTTTGTTCTTCAATCTGTGATTTCAATATCTGAAAGAAAAGCGATTAAGCGGATTTGGTTCCGTTTAATCGCTTTTTTGATTCTGCGGTGAAAACAGAAAAAATCGCGGAATAAATCCTCAAAATCCCGTCAATCCTGTCTAAAATCAAATATATCCTTTTAGTAACAGTACCTGTTCCGCCTAAATTTCTCTAATTTCGCGTTTAAAGAACTTTATGATTTTCACTACGTTATTTTTTTAGAAAAAGTTGAAGCTTTTTCTAAACGGAAAATCAGACACTTCAGTCCTGACCATTTATTAACAACTGTCAACCACCAACCATATTTATGAACGTTTTAAAAGAGAAATTTAATGAAAAAGCCGCCAAACAAAAGGCGGAAGTGAGAGCGATGCTCAAAGAGCACGGCAATACAATTGTCGGCGAAGTCAAGCTTAGTCAGGTATTCGGCGGGGCGCGCGGCATCAAGACTATGGTCTATGAAACCTCGCAGCTCGATGCCAATGAAGGTATCCGTTTTCGCGGTTATTCAATCCCCGAGCTTAAAAAATTACTACCGACCGGCGACGGCAACGAACCCTTGCCCGAAGGTCTTTTTTGGTTGATGTTGGTCGGCGAAATCCCGACGGAAGACGAGGTACGCAGCCTCAGTAAAGAGTGGGCGTCGCGCGCCGATGTACCCGATCACGTTTTTAAAGTGCTCGACTCATTACCTGCCGATACGCACCCGATGATTCAGTTTAATATGGCGATTGCCGCTATGTCAACCGACAGCGTTTTCTCCTCTCGCTACGCCGAGGGCATGAGCAAAAGCGATTATTGGGATGCGACTTACGAAGATGCGATGAACTTAATCGCGCGTCTGCCGCGGGTCGCGTCTTACATTTACCGTCGTTCTTACTTCGACGGCGACCACATTCAGCCCGACTCCAAGTTGGATTGGGCGGCGAATTTTGCGCACATGCTCGGTTATAAAGACGAAACTTTTACCGACCTGATGCGCCTTTACATGACCATCCACGCCGACCACGAAGGCGGAAATGCGTCGGCACATACGGCATTTTTAATTAACTCGACTTTGGCCGACCCTTACCTTTCTTTTGCAGGTGCAATGGGTTCTTTGGCGGGCCCGCTGCACGGTTTGGCAAATCAGGAGGTTATCAAATTTATCTTTGAGATGACCGACTCGCTCGGCACGCGCAACCCGACCAAAGAGCAAGTTGCCGATTTTGTGCAGCAGACTTTGGACTCGGGTAAGGTTATTCCGGGTTACGGTCACGCAGTTTTACGTCAGCCCGATCCGCGTTTTACCGCGCAAAAAGTTTTTGCCGAAGAGCATTTGGCAGACGACGAAATCGTACAAGTCGTATGGAAATTATTTGAAGTAGTACCGCCGATTTTGGACAGCCTCGGCAAAGTCAAAAATCCGTGGCCGAACGTGGACTCTCACTCCGGCGCACTTTTGGTACATTACGGCTTTGACCAATACAGCTTTTACACCGTGCTGTTCGGCGTGTCGCGCGCACTCGGTGTTGTAGCTGCTTTGTGTTGGGCACGTGCCTTGGGCGGACCGTTGGAGCGTCCGAAATCCGTGACTACGGAATGGGCAAAAGAATTTATTGCGTCTAAGCAAAGCTAAATTTGCCGCCGCGCATAAGAAGTTTCTAATGATTTAGAAATATGACGAGTCGTACCTTTTCTTCGGAAAGGGTGCGATTTTTTTATTTCTTTAATGTCTTACCTTTGCCCTATGTTGCAAACCGAAAATCTCACTTTTGCTTACGCCGGAAATGCGCCGCTGTATTTTCCCGACATCGTCTGTGCGGCGGGCGAACACGCGCTGTTGCTCGGTCAGTCGGGCAGCGGAAAGACGACTTTATTGCATCTGCTCGGCGGACTGTTGACACCCACCGGGGGCAGCATTCGTGTCGGTAATACCGAAATCAGTAAACTCAGCGGTGCCGCCGCCGACCGTTTTCGCGGGCAAAACATCGGCATTATTTTTCAAAAGGCGCACTTTGTCAAGTCTTTAAACGTGGAAGAAAATTTGCTGTTGGCTCAAAATCTCGCGGGCGAAAAAACCGACAAATCGCGCATCAAAGAACTGCTGACACGGCTGAATGTCGGTCATAAAATCAAAGCAAAAACCACCGCTTTGAGTCAGGGCGAACAGCAACGTGTCGCCATCGCCCGCGCTTTGGTCAATCGCCCGCAGATTATTCTTGCCGACGAACCGACCTCCGCCCTCGACGATGCCAACACCGAAGAAGTCATTCAACTGCTCGAAGAACAGGCGCGCGCCGTCTCCGCTACGCTGTTGGTTGTCACGCACGACGGGCGACTGAAAGACCGTTTTGCCAACCGCATTTTACTCACCGACCTGACCGAAAAACAATGAATAATTTTTATCTGAGTTGGAAAAATATTTTTGCTAAGCCGCTGTCTGCCCTGCTGACCTTGGTCTTGTTTGCGCTGGGCGTCGGTCTGATTTCTCTGCTGATTTTATTGCAAAATCAACTGCAAAGTCAATTCGATAAAAACCTCGCGGGCATCGACCTCGTCGTCGGGGCGAAGGGCAGTAAACTGCAGCTCATTCTCGGCAGCATGTACCACGTAGATGCACCGACGGGCAATATCAGCATCGAAGAGGCGCGCCCGTTTTTGCGACCGGGGCATCCGTTTATCGAAAACTCGGTACCCTTGTCATTGGGGGACAGTCATCGCGGCTACCGCATTATCGGCACACAGGAAAATATTTTGGGCTTGTACGGTGCCGAAATTGCCGAAGGGAAACTGTGGCAGGAAGTCATGGAAGTGACGCTCGGCGCGGGCGTGGCGCGAGATTTGGATTTACGCCTCGGCGACCGCTTTAAAAGCTCGCACGGCTTGATTGAAGACGATAATCTCATTCACGAAGACAGCAAAGATTTTCGGGTGGTCGGCATTTTGCAACCGACGGGTTCGGTGCTCGACCAACTCATTCTGACCCGCACGGAAAGCATTTGGGAGGTCCACGACGGACACGCGCACGACGAGGAAGGGGAACACGACCATGCTGACCACGACCACGGAAAGCACGAACATGATGACCACGATCACGGTGACCACGACCATGCGGCACACGTTCATACGGACTCTTTGCCTGCGGCGAAAACGGAAGTACCGCTGTGGGAAAACGAAGGCAAAAGCATCACGAGTTTGCTGTTGCAATTTAAAGGTAAGGGCTTTCAAACCTTAAACCTCGGCAGACAAATCGACGAAAACACGGACATGATAGCGGCGAGTCCTGCCATAGAACTTAACCGCCTCTATGCGAATATGGGCGTGGGTATCGACGGTTTGACCTATCTGGCTTACCTAATTATTTTTGTATCGGTGCTCAGCATTTTTATCTCGCTGTATTCTTCGCTTAAAGACAGAAAATACGAACTGGCTCTGTTGCGGACCATGGGCGCATCGCGCGGGCGGGTCTTCGGTTTGATACTGACGGAGGGTTTAATTTTAGCGTTTTTGGGCTGTCTCGTCGGCTTATTGTTGAGTCACGTCGGCATGAATATTTTGGCGGGCTACATGAAAGAAAGCTACCGCTACACTTTTACGGGTATGACTTTTTTGCAGGAAGAATGGTGGCTGGTGATTGGTGCGCCGATTTTGGGTTTGGTTGCGGCGTTCATCCCGGCAGTGCAGGCGAGTCGGACGGATATTTCGGAGACTTTGGGGGAGAGTTGAATTTTTTTCTTTGAGCCTGATTTTTATAATGCGAGCTTTACTTTTGGTTCGTGTTGCTAATAAGGTCGAATTAGTAACAGCGACTTTCAAGTCGTCTTAAAGACGAAGTTTTTTGCCAATCAAGCCGAATATTACTAAAACATACCTGTCTTTTTTTTACGACCGGCTAAAGCCGGCGGTTACTAAGATTGCAAGATTTTTAAAAGGCAAGTTGAGTACGAACCTACCGTAAAATTTTCCTTGCCTCAGATATTTTCTACAAAAAAAAAGCCGCTTTCACAGGAAAGCGGCTTTTTTATCAGACGACTTGAAAGTCGCCGTTACTTACTTCTTTAACAAATTCAGCAAATACTCTCCGTACCCGCTTTTCAGATATTTATTTCCTAATTTTTCCAGTTGAGCATCGTCGATAAAGCCCATTTGGTGTGCGACCTCTTCGATGCAGCCGATTTTCAGACCTTGCCGGTCTTCGATGACTTCGATGAACTGACCCGCCTGAATGAGCGATTTGTGCGTACCCGTGTCGAGCCAGGCCGTGCCGCGCCCGAGGACACCGACTTTCAGTTTGCCGGCTTCGAGGTAGTGTTTATTGACGTCTGTGATTTCGTACTCGCCGCGTGGAGAGGGTTTGAGATTTTTGGCGACTTCTACGACGCTGTTGTCGTAAAAATAAAGCCCCGGCACCGCGTAATTCGACTTTGGTTTGGCGGGTTTTTCTTCGATGGAAAGGGCATTAAAATCCTTATCGAATTCGACCACACCGTACCGCTCCGGGTCGGCAACCTGATAGGCGAAAACCACGCCGCCGTCGGGGTTCATGCTGTCCTGCATGAGTACGTCCATGTTTGCGCCGTAGAAAATATTATCGCCCAAAATGAGTGCCGCGCCGTCGTTGCCGATGAAGTTTTCACCGAGTACGAAGGCCTGCGCCAGACCGTTGGGGTCGTGCTGTACGACGTAGCTGAAGTTGCAACCGATTTCGCTGCCGTCGCCGAGGAGTTTTTCAAAACCCGGCAAATCGCGCGGCGAAGAAATGATGAGAATATCGTTGATACCCGCCGACATCAGCGTCGAGAGGGGGTAATAAATCATCGGCTTGTCATAGACCGGCATCATTTGCTTGCTGACCGCGAGGGTAAGCGGATAGAGGCGTGTGCCGAGTCCGCCGGCGAGAATAATTCCTTTCATTTTTTATGAAGTTGTGTTAGGTTGCAAAGTGTTTTCGTGACTTTTCGGTCGCAAGGTCGCAAAAAATCAGTTATTCGCCGCCTGTATCGCCAACTGAATTTCGTTAATGGCTTTTAAGTAGGTCTTGTCGAGTACCGCCAAATTTGCGGGAATACCGTCGATATTTTTCTCGTGCTTGGCAGCGTGTTCGATGGCAATATTCGCCTGCGTCATTGCATCGTTTCCGATAAAAGACAGCGTCGATTTCATTTTGTGCGCCGCTTTAAAGAGGTCTTCCCACTCGGCATTTGCGAGGTGGTTTTTCATCAGTTCGAGTTCTGCAGGCATTTCTTCGAGCAGCATTTCGAGCATGGTTACTTTCATCTCATCGTCGCCGTCGGTCATTAAGTCGATGTAGTCTAAGTTGATGTACTGATACATTGTTTTTGTTAAAATATTAGAATGAAAAATTTGGTTTTACGGTTAGATTAGGTTTAATCGTTGAGGCGTTTAATCGTTGAGGCGTTTAATCGTTTAGAAACCGACTGCAGTTTACCTTTCAACGACTAAACAAATTTTAAACCGTCCGCCCCTGCAAAATGTATTTTTTGATTTTGAAAAATAACTCTTCGGGCTTAAACGGTTTGAGGACAAAATCGTCCATACCGTAGTCCAAATACTGTTTGTCTTTGGCAATATGCGCGTGTGCCGTCATGGCAAGTATCGGTAAATCGCTGCGGGCGGGCATGTTTTTTCTGATATGTACCGTGGCTTCGTAGCCGTCCATTATCGGCATTTGAATGTCCATTAAAATGAGGTCGAAGGTCTGATTTTCGAGTATATCGACGGCAATTTGACCGTTGTCGGCAATCGTCAGGTCGATGTTCGGAAACTGTCGTTTCAGCGTTTTACGGGCGACGAGTTGGTTCATTTTGTGGTCTTCGACGAGCAGTAATCTGAAAGGACGCTCATCGTCAAAATCCAAATCTTCGGGTTCTTGCGGTGTTGCCTCCACCGACTCGCCGACTTCCATCAGCAGGTCGAAAAAGAACTTCGAGCCTTCGCCTAAAATACTGGTCGCGCCGATTTTTCCGCCTTGCTGCTCCACTAAGTTTTTAGCAATACTCAAGCCTAAACCCGTGCCCTCAAAAAGCCTTTCTTTGGTGCGAATGCGGGTAAAAGTCTCGAAAACCGCGTCGATTTTCTCTTCCGGAATACCGATGCCCGTGTCTTCGACGATAAATTTCATTTGCACGCTGTCTAAGATGTCGTTCATCTTTTTGACATAAATTTTCACGTAGCCGCCGTCGGTAAATTTAATGGCATTGCCCACCAAATTGTACAAAATCTGACTCAAGCGCAGCTTATCGCCTTTCAAAACCTCCGGAATGGTATCATCCAAAATCACCTGAAAATACAAATCCTTTTCCTGCGCTTTGTACTGCATAACGCTCATCATATTATCGAGCAACTCACGGATGTTAAAGTCTTTATTTTCAAAGACAACCTTACCGTTTTGAATGGTGCTGACCTCCAAAATATCGTTGACAATGCCGAGCAAAATTTCGGAAGATTGCTTGATACTGCTCACCAGATTGTGCTGCTCTTCCTCCAGTTCCATGGAGTATAAAATGTTGCTCATTCCCAAAATGGCATTCATCGGCGTGCGCATTTCGTGACTGACACTGGCGATAAATTGCTCCTTCATCTTTGCCGATTGCTCCGCAAAATCACGGGCTTTGCGCAAATTTTCCGCTTGTTTTAATTCGGTAATGTCACGCAAAATGGCATTGTAGCCGATAAAATCCTCCGTCACTAACAGGTTAGCGGTCAACAGACACCGGCGCACTTCTTTACTTTTATGGGTTACTTCTACCGCAAAATCCTTGACCGAGCGGTTGGTTTTCAGCAGCATAATCAGCTCCTGCTCCTTCTCTTTCGGATAAAAAAGATGGTGCATGTTTTCGATGTCATTCAGCTCTGCGTGCGAAATGCCGAAAAGGTGAGAAGTCGCATCGTTAAAGTCAATCAATTTGCCTTCGAGCGTACAGATGTAAATGGCATCTTTCGATTTGGTGAAAATATGCTGATAACGCTCCCGACTTTTGATGATTTCCTGCTCGGCTTGTTTGCGTTCCGTAATGTCTTGAATAACACCGCGCGAAGTCCAATAGCCGTTATCCAAACTGATATTGCAACGGATATTAGCATAGCGCACGGTACCGTCCTGCAGATTTATTTTGATGTCTTTGGTCAGGGTTTCGCCCAGAGAGATAGCCTCGCGGTGTAGGGTAGTGAAGAGAAAAAACGGATTTTCCGGAGTGGTAATGTCCGCGCTGGTAAATACGGTTTGGCGCGGCAGCAGCCCGACGATGCGGTAGGTTTCGTCGGAAGCGGAAAAAATTTGCAGGTCGGGGCAGTACTCCCAGTTGCCGATATGTGCGAGACGTTGGGTCTCTTCCAGGCTTTTCAAAACGCCGTTGCGCTGAATGGAATAACGCAGCGTTTTTGCCAGCAGGTCGGCATCGAATGCGCCTTTAACCAAAAAATCCTGTGCACCGAATTTGACCGCCTCCAAACCCATCGCTTTATCCGACAGCCCCGTCATGACGATGACGTTAAGGTGCGGAAAACGGGTAATGAGATTTTGCAGCGTCTCGAAGCCGCGACTGTCCGGCAGGGTCAAATCCAAAAGGACGGCAGCAAATTCTTCGCCTTTGGCGAGTTCGGTCATGCCGTCGGTGAGGGTGACGTGGTGCGTAATCTCGCAGTCGGCGAGGTCGCTTTCTTCCAGCAGGATTTCGACCAAACGGGCATCACCCGGATTATCTTCGATGAGTAGGACGCGATTTTTTTCGGTGGCGACGGTCATGTTCTGCACGGCTTCGGGAACGTTTAATAAAGAGAGATGTGTGTTCAATTTTAACGAAGTTATATAGTTTTTGTCGTTGGTTTCGTTTTTCGCGGTAAAAAGCACGAAAAAATGTCACTAATTTAACTCGCGAAGAGTCAATTATAAGCAGAATGACAAACTTATCAGGCAGAGGGAAAAAGGAAATCCGAAGGAGGGAAAGTGCAGAATAGACGAGGTTTTGCATATCAGCCGATGAGGCAAAAACTAAATTTAAAACTGCAACTCTGATTTTTTTAGTGTTGATAAATCAAAAACTAAGCCACAGAAACATATCTTCGGAGAACGAAAAATAATCTGTGACAGATTTCCGGCGGCAGAAATCGGAAAGGTCTGACCGGTAAGAAGATAAATATTATTTTTGAAAATATGCTTGTAGAATCGGAGACTAAATTCGCGGAAGAAAAATAAAATTCGCGCCCAGCTCACTTAATACAAAAAGACATAAATCGGTGCCGTGACTCGTTATCACGCCGATAAACTCACTTGTTTTATCGGGTTGAATGATTTGCTTAGTGGTCAGCTCTTCGAGCGAAGAGGCGTTGACCGACCAATTTCCCTTCGTCTCCGCGCGGTCGATAATCGGAATGCCGGCGTCGAAGGTGTGTTGATGAAAAATGAAAATCGGATATTCGGAGATGTTATTTTCCTTGATGGTGTCGGCCGCTTTGGCAAGGGCGGTTTTGTAGCCGTTGAGTTCGGTTTGGAGTTGTGCGAGTTGTTCTGCTTTTGTCAAAGGGAATTAAATTTTACGCTGATTTATACCTGTCCCGACTTCAGTCGCGGATGATTCTTTAAGATTTACGCTGATTGCTTGTGTGACCATGACTTTTTGCTCTGTGCGTTGTAAAGTTGTCTGACACGAATATCAAGAAAAGACCCTGCATTTTATAAATACTCCTGACTTAGGCAAAAATCGTGTCTGACAACTGTTTGCCTTATGTTCTTTCGCTGCTATGTAAAGTTGTCTGACACGAATATCAAGAAAAGACCCTGCATTTAGACTTACTCGTAAGTCAAGCAAAAAACCGTGTCTGACAACTTCTCTTCCGCCGGTTTTAAATATCTATAACACTTCTACTCCCTCCTCCGCCGCAATTCTCTCCAACTCCTCGCGCAGCAAATTATCTAAATTTTTGTACCAATCCAAATGCGGAGAAAGCTGACTGCAGCCGCCCGTAAACGGCGGCATACAGGCCGTCATTTTGTGCTGCTTTTTGCATTTCGGACAGCGGGCAGCCGTCGTAAAAGTATCCCAAGTGTGACCGCAGTCGCACTGCCAATACTCACCGCCGTCGGGGTGCCAATCGCACTTCGGGCAGGCAATTTCTAAATCGTCTCCAATCATCTTGTTTCGTTGTCGGTTGTCGGTTGCCCGTTGTCAATCAACGGTCAACCGGCAAATAAACACTATTTCACTATTTTCAGACTCATATCCAAACTCGTCGCGGAGTGCGTGAGGGCGCCGACGGAAATAAAATCCACGCCGGACATCGCTACGTTGCGAATGGTATTGAGATTGATGCCGCCGGAGGCTTCCGTCTCGAAGCGGCGGTCGATGTGCTGTACCGCCTCGTGCAAAATCGGCAAATCGAAATTGTCGAGCATGATACGCGTCACTTTACCAACGCTTAAAACCTCTTGTAGTTCGACGAGATTACGGACTTCGACGGTGACGTTGAGGTTCAAATTATTTTCTTTTTGGTAAGCCTCTACGCGGTTAATCGCTTGGGTGATGCCGCCGCAAGCGTCGATGTGATTGTCTTTAATCATTATCCAATCGTACAAGCCGATGCGGTAATTGTGACAGCCGCCGAGACGTACCGCCATTTTTTCAAAGTACCGCAAATTCGGTGTCGTTTTGCGCGTGTCGATGATTTTTACGTCCAAATCCTCGACCTCGAACAGGTAACGATTCGCTAAGGAACTGATGCCCGACATGCGCTGCATAATATTCAGTGCCAAGCGTTCGCCTTTCAGTAATGCCTGTGAATTGCACTCGACCGTAAAGGCAACATCGCCGTAGCGCACCGCCGTGCCGTCACTAATGTATTGCGTAAAAGTACAGTCCGGATCCACTTTTTTAAACACCCGCTCGGCAATCGCAATACCCGAAATAACGCCGACATCTTTTACCAAAAGACGGGCGGTATCACGCGCGTCGGCGGGAATGGTGGCGAGGGAAGTATGGTCGCCGTCGCGTACATCTTCGTGCAGGGCGCGGGTAATAAAATCATCGACGAGTGCTTCGTCGATTTCAACATTTTTTATTGCGGTTGCGGTCATGTTACTGATGGTTGGGCGCGGCATTTTTAATGACTTATTGTTGTGACAACTTTTGTAAATTTCGAAAAAAAGAGGAAAAAATTTCTTCGGAAAAGTTTGAAAACTACCGCGCGGTATGTTTTCTCGATTGAAAAAAATCGGACGTAAGTCGCCCTGTAACTTGTAGTATTCGGTGGGATATAATTCAAAAACGGTTGCAAAAGTACGGGGAATAAAGGAGAAAGGCAATAGCGATTTTTAGTCATAAAAAGCATTCGTGTTATTATGAATATGCAATATTGAAGGTTCGGAACCTGACATTTTACTGAAGTGAAACTTGAAGAGTCCGTCGTCTGATTGGTTAACAATCATTTAATCTTACCTTTGCCGCACCGCTTTCCGAGGCTTTCGACGTTTAGTCAAAAAAATCTATGACCGCACGTATTCTCACCGTTTTTCTCTTTTCTCTTTTTTTGGCAAACACCGGTTTTGCGCAAAAGAAAGTCGCGGCGGACACGACTAAAAAATCACCGATTTTGGTGGATTATTCCGACGTTTTGGAGTACATCACGGAGGGTGACGAGACTTTTCAAAAGCTGAAAGGCAACGTAGAACTGCGTCAAGACAGCGTCTATATGTACACCGATACGGCGGTCATCGTCAATCAGCGCGACCTCATCGCGCAGGGAAATGTCATCATTCAGCAGTCCGATTCGCTCAACGTTTTTTCCGATTCTTTGAATTATAACGCCGACCGTCGCATCGCGGATTTGTATTACAATGTCGTCTTGGTAAATAAAGACCAACAGCTTTTCACCGACTCGCTGAAGTATGATTTGAATACAAAAGTCGCCAAATACACGACCGGTGCGCTGCTGACCAATGACACGACCCAACTCCGCAGCAGGCGCGGCGAGTACTTTGTGAAGACGAGCGAAGCCTTTTTCAAAGACAGCGTGACGATTGTTAATCCCGATTTTGAGTTGAAAGCCGATACTTTGGCGTTTAATACCGAAACGCAGGTCGCTACGTTTTTGGGTCCGACGATTATCAATCAAAACGGCGCGCGGATTTATTGCGAAGCGGGATTTTACGATGCCCGCAAAAAAATCGCGGAGTTTAGGCAAAATGCGCAGTACGTTAAAGAGGCGGAGGGGCAGATAGCCGTCGGAGATATTATTCGCTATGACGGCGAGAAAAAAATTACGACCCTGACGGGCGATGCGGTCTTTATCGACGAAGAAAAAACGGCAAAGGGCGACGTGATTCGCTACTTTGAAGACACGGAAGTCGTGATGCTCGACGGCAATGCTTCTTACCAAGACGATAAGCAGTTTATCGTCTCGGATACGATTCGCTACGACAGCAAAAAGGAAAATTTTGCGACCGTCGGGCGTTCGCGCATCAGTGACCCGCCGCAGATTTTGGAGGCGAATAAAGTAGATTATGACAGCGATTTGGGTTTGGGGATTGCCGTCGGTGATGTGGTGTGGCAGGACACTTCCGCCGAGTTGACTATTATATGCGAGACGGCGGAATACAACCGAAAAACCGATTTTCTCAAGGCTGTCGGCGGGCGCAACGACCGTCCGCTGCTCATCACTAAGGTCGAAGACGACTCGCTTTTTATGACGGCGGATACGCTTTTTGCCATGCGCGATACCTTTGCGCTGAATGAGTGGAACCGCGATACTTTACGCGCCGACACCGTGGCGGCTGATACTTTTCGGATGCTTTTGGCTTACGAAGATGTGCGCATTTTTAAGTCAAATTTGCAGGCAGTCTGCGACTCTTTGACTTACAGCGACGCGGACAGTATTTTCAATTTTTATAAAAATCCGATAATTTGGTCGGACACTTCGCAGTTTATCGCCGACACCGTTAACATCGAACTGGCAAACGGAGAAATCGACCGGATTTTTCTGAAAAAGAATGCGCTGATGCTCAATTCGCCCGATGAGTTTTTCTTTAATCAAATTAAAGGCAAACAAATTTTGGTGCAATTCGACAGCAGCGAAGTCAGCACCATGCGCGTCGAAGGCAATGCCGAAGCGGTCTATTACGCGACCGACGAAGAGGACGCCTATATAGGTGTCAACAAAACGGCGTGCAGTGCGATGCTGGTTCAATTCGGCGGCAATGAGGTAGAAACGATTACCTTCTACCAAAACCCGACCGGCAAGCTCGAACCCATGCGGCAGGCCGACCACGAAGGGCTAAAACTGCCGGGTTTTCGTTGGGAAATCAAACGCCGTCCCGATGACATCGATGCCCTTTTTGAGGAGAGGGTAGTAGAGTCTCCGCCGCTTGCCGCCCCGCCGGAGGAAGTGCCGGGTGCGGAGGATACCCTACCGAAAGGCGAGGACTTAAAACCCGATAAACCCGGTATCAAAATAAAGAACAAAACCAAAATCGGTAAAGACAAATGATTGATTTTTTAAAAAACGTAACCGCCGCCGGCAAATACTCACAGGGTGACTCAAAGTCACCTTTTGAATATTTGCCGGCACTGCTTTTACTCGTATTCTCTCTGTTTATAACTCCCGAAAATGTTGCCCAAAACCAAGCGGATTTATTTCAAAAAGCCAATGAATACGCCGCCGTCAAAGATTACCAACAAGCTGTGGAAACTTATCAACAACTGTTGGTAAACGGCACGGAAAGCGCGGAAGTCGAATACAATTTGGCCAACGCTTACTTTGCGCAAAACAAGATCGGCGAGGCAATTTTACATTACGAACGCGCCGCTCGGCTGTCACCGCGCGATGTGGATATTCAACAAAATCTGCGCTTGGCGCGAGAAAAAATTGAAAGCGACATTACGCCCGTGACGACTTTCTTTTTGGCGGATACTTGGAACGGTTTGCAACGGTCTTTGTCTTCCGGGGTTTGGGCAATTCTCTTTTTTCTCGCTTTTTTCGGCGCGGTCGGCGGTTTGATTTTATGGCAAATCGGGGAAGAACGCAAGCGGCGAAAGCAGGGATTTTTTGCGGGCTTCGGGCTGCTGTTGCTGTCCGTTCTTTTATTTTTACTCGGCAACGGTAAGGCAAAAACGGAAGCCGACAGCCGCGCGGGCATTGTCTTAGCCGACAAAATAGTGCTGCACACGGCGGCGGAAGAAAACAGTCCGCCCGTGCGTGAACTGCGCGAAGGTATGAAAGTCAAAATCTACGACAATATCAACTCTTGGTATAAAGTGAAGCTGAAAAACGGCGAGGAAGGTTGGCTGTCGCAGGAGGCGTTTGAGAAGATTTGAGGTAGAGATTTTAGACGTTAGACTCCGTTTTGACTTATGCGTTTCAACAGTAACAAGTGCAGGGCACTTTCAGAGTGCCTTGCACTTAACGAGGTTGTAAAAAAATCAATTTTCAATTTGACTGCCTGCTCGTTGAAAAACAAAAGAAAAGCAGATATAAATTTTTTCCGCTTTTCCTGTTTTGCTAAACAAAAAAAGCGTACTTTTGCATCCGTTTTGAAAAAAATGAAGCTTTTAAAAGAATATACGATAGCGATAAGCGGTCTCAAAGAAGGCGTGCATCACTTTGATTTTGAAGTGAAGGATGAATTTTTTGCGCTGTTTGAAGCCTCGCCGATTAAACGCGGCGATGTAAAAGTCGATTTTTACTTTGAAAAGCAATCGGGCATGTATGTCCTCATTTTTGCGATAGACGGAAAAGTAGGGGTCGAATGCGACCGCTGCCTCGAAGAGTTTATGTTGCCGATTTCCTCGTCTGATACTTTGTTCGGAAAATTTGACCCGAGTGAAGCGGAAGACGACCCGGATATTATCTACATTCCGAAAACGGATACGGAAATCAACATTGCCGAGTATATTTATGAATTTATCGTGCTGTCCGTTCCCTTGAGCAAAACGCACGACGACGCGGGCGAACGCTGCCCGGAAGAAATTTATAAATACTTGGCGCAAGAACCGGAACCGGAGGCAGACGAGCCGGCAAAAAATAATCCTTTCGGGGATGCCCTGAAGGGCTTTAACAGCAATTAACGACGACATTTTGGTCGTTGAAGAAAATATTTTTTAGAAATTGATATGTGATATTTTATTATCCGTATCTTAAAAATTTTGACTAATGGCACATCCTAAAAGTCGGATTTCAAAGCAACGCAAACGCAAGCGCCGCACGCACTACAAAGCGACGCACGCGCAAATCGCTACCTGTGCAACCACGGGCGAAAAGCACCAGTATCACCGTTCTTACTTCGACGACGAGGGCAACCTCTACTACCGCGGTAAGGTCTTGATTGGTGTAGAGGATTAAGATAATTCTCTCAAGAAATAAGCAAAAAGCTCTCGTTCCGTGCGGACGCAGGGCTTTTTGTGTTTGTTTAAAGTCGGCTTAGATGCCCGACGCTGCGGTTTGTTAAGTCAAAGAATCGGAATATATTCAGATAATTGAAGCGTCTGACTCCGGTATCGAAACTATTTTTAGCGAAAATTCGCTGTTTTGGACATCGTATTTCCTCGAAATATTAAATTTGTGTCGCTTTTTCCCTCGATTTATTTGCTTACCTTTATCTTCGCAAAAAAAGCAACGCATAATCCCTTTAATTTTCCGCTCCCGGATAATAGATTTTATTGCTAAGGAACTCACTCAGATAACTTACCGATTCTCTCCTTTATTACGGTCAAAAAGACCCGCGCATCACGGGTTTAAAAAAGTTTCCGACTGTCAAAATCAACTTTGACAAAGTGATAAAATAATCTACATGCACCAACAAATATACAGTGTCATCACCGGCACGGGCAGTTACATTCCGAAAAAGCGAGTTAAAAATTCGGATTTCCTGCAACACGAATTTTACGATAAAACAGGCGAACCCGTCACGCGTGAGAATGCGCAAACCATTGAAAAATTCGAGGCAATAACCACCATCGCCGAGCGTCGTCATGCCGCCAAAAATATGGTGGCTTCGGACTTGGCTTTTCACGCGGCGAAAGATGCTTTGGACTCTTCGGGCATCGACGGCGAGACCTTGGATTACATCATCGTTGCCCACAACTTCGGCGATGTCAAACACGGCAGCAACCGCGTGGACATTGTCCCCTCGCTCGCCGCCCGGGTGAAGTACAGATTAAAAATCAAAAATCCTGATTGCGTCGCTTACGACCTGCCTTTCGGCTGTCCCGGTTGGCTGCAAGCCATGATTCAAGCCGATTATTTTATCAAATCGGGCGACGCCAAGAAGGTACTGATTATCGGTTCGGAAACCCTCTCGCGTGTCTGTGACCCGCACGACCGCGACAGCATGATATACGCGGATGGTGCCGGCGCAACCATTCTCGAAGGCCGTACCAGCGAAACGCCTATCGGTATTTTAGCGCACAAAACGCGCTCCGATACTTTCACGCATTCGCAAATGCTGAAAATGGACACTTCTTATAAAAAGGACTCCGACGCGCCGCAGGATATTTATCTGAAAATGAACGGTCGTAAACTCTATCATTACGCGCTGACGACGGTGCCGACTGCCATTCAAAGTTGTTTGGAGAAAAGTAAAACAGAACTGTGCGACGTAAAAAAACTGCTCATTCACCAAGCCAACGGCAAAATGGATGACGCGATTATCGAACGCCTTTATGCGCTGTACGATATTCCCGAGCTGCCCGAAGGCATTATGCCGATGACCATAGATTGGCTCGGAAATTCTTCGGTTGCCACCGTACCGACCTTGCTCGATTTGATCCGGAAAGGTAAAATGGAGGGGCAAAAAATCAACCCCGGCGACACGATTATTTTTGCCAGCGTAGGTGCCGGCATGAATATCAATGCGGTGGTTTATAAGGCGGAGTAGAACAACGCAATTGAAAAAGGAAGCGCGGAACAGATATACATTTTGTATCTGTTCCGCGCTTTTAATTTGAGACAGCAATCATTGAAGAAAACAGCCCCCGATTGAAAAATCTCCCGCAACCACCAACTACCACCCGCCACCTATCACCTACTTCGCCACCGCCTTCACCGGCGGCTTAAATTTATCCTCTTTCATATTCACGTTATCTTCATAGAAATCGGCGGGGAAACCGTTTAACTGCCGCCAGATTTCGTACCACACCGGCACGTCTTTCAGCAGGGCGATACCTTGTGCGCCCGCACCTACACGCAGCAAATCCGGGAAGGGTTTTTCCGGGTCGGCGGACTTGACGAGGATGCGGTATTGATTTTTGTCGTTCGGAATGTTGTCGATGGCCGTGATTTCTCCCTGATAAGTACCGAAAGTAAAATTCGACCAACCCGACACCACAAATGCCTGCCAACCGTCGAAAATCAAACCGACTTTCTGCCCGGTAGTCAACAACGGTAAGTCCATCGGCGAGACGTACATCTCGACGGCAAGCTCCCGGGTCTGCGGTACGATGGTGACGATTTCGCCGCCCGCCTTGACGATTTCACCGATACCGGCTTTGATGGTTTTTGTGATGTAGCCCGTTTGCGGTGCGATGACGTAGTACAAATCGTTGCGGCGGCTGTAATTTTCGTATTCGTTTTGCAGTTTATTGACGTCGCCGATAGCCTCGAATTGCCCCGACAAAGTCGCAAATTTCTCGGATTGAGCCTTAGAGATTTTATTGGCATATTCGTTATCGACCGCCGAGAGTTGCAGTTTGGCAATGTTCAAGTCGTTGCGGCTTTCGGCGAGTTTATTGGCGGCGGAGACGGCTTTGGCTTGTGTTTCCTGTACTTTCAGACGTTTATTTTCCAAATCACTCAACGACTTAATGCCTTTTTGGTACAAAGTATCGGTACGATTGGCTTGAAATTGCGCGATGCGCAAGTCTGCCTCTGCCTGTTGCAGTGCGGCTTCATTGCTTTGTATTTTAAATTCCGCCTGCTTGATTTTGTTTTCCAACTGTTCTTTTTTCAAAACCTGCTCTTGTTGCAGGGCGGCAATTTGTCGGTCTAAGGCGGCGGCTTTTTCTCCGTAATTTTCTGCGGAGGCTCTTTTGGCATTAACCCGTTCTGCGGTTCTGCCGACCAGATTCGGGTCAAAATATTCGCTTTTCACTTCCGACAAAAAGACAATCGTATCGCCTGCCTGCACCAGTTCGCCTTCGCGCACGTACCACTTTTCAATCCGACCGTCGATGGCGGAGTTGACGCTTTGCGGTCGCTGGCCGGGCAGCAGGGTAGTGACTTTACCCTTCATTTGAATGTTTTGCGTCCACGGTAAAAAGAAAACGATAATCGTCACGAGCAGCGTAATACTCAGCCACCATGCCGTCATCCGATTGGCGCGGGGCAGTGAAATAGAAGAAAATGCCGAGTTTTTTTCTATCTCGGCGCGTTCTTTTATGGAGTTTTCTGAAATATTAAGCATTGGCGAATGTTGGTTGGAAAATTTTAGTCGGTTAAAAAATGTCGAACGTAAAGGCGCAGAGTTTTTTCGCGTTCCTCAAATTATTCCGCACTTTGCAACTCCGGCAGCCGGAAAATATCTCTGATGTATTCGTTTTTCTTCAAATCGTCGAAGTGACCGTCGGCTACGATTTCTCCTTTTTTCAACAGAATAACCCGGTCGCATTTGGCGGCAAATTCCGCATTATCCGAAATGGCAACGAGTGTGCGGTGTCGATTTTGTTGCGTCAAAAAGTCGATAATGTGCTCCTTTTCCTTTTGCTCGATACGCGGCATAAAATTGTCGAACAGCAGCAGACAAGGATCGGAAATCAAGGTGCGCGCCAGTACGATTTTGGTGCGCACGCTGCGCGGCACGTTCGTTCCGCCGGCGAGCAAAACCGTTTGGTAGCCTTTGGGCAGGTGATTGACATCCAAGTGCAGGTCGATATCTTTTGCGACTTTGACGACATCCTGCACCGAAACCTTGTTTTTGCCGAGGGTGATATTTTCGAGAATAGTTCCGTTAAAAATCTCGTTTTGCAGACTCAAAACGCCGATGCGTTTGCGCAAACTTTCGGGATTGATACCTTTAATCGGAATACCGTTGTAAGCAATCATGCCCGAAAAATTCGAGTATAATCCTTCCAAAAGAGACACCAAAGTCGATTTTCCGGAGCCGTTATAACCCGAAATACAGATGTGTTCTCCTTTTTTAATACTCAACGAAATATTTTTCAAGGTCGGTACGTCCGCGTCCGCAAACTGAAAGCTTACTTCGTCCATTTCGATGGCGACACCCGCTTCGGTGTTGAGGTCTTCAAAAGAAAGCCCGTCCGTATTGTCCATCGGTAAGTCCGTCACAAAACCGATTTTTTCCAAAGCCGTCAGCACGTCGTAGATATTTTCCATGCTTTTAATCAGCTTATCGACCGAGCCGGTAATGAGGATGACCACGATTTCGGCCGCAACAAACTGCCCGATGCTGATTTCATTATTGATGACCAGTACAGTACCCAAAATCAACAAAGCCGCCGTAATTATTACCTTAAAAACAATAATGCTGCTGTACTGCGCCAACAAAACTCTAAAGTGACTTTTGCGAGCCGTCAGATAACTTTCCGTCAAATGATTGGTGCGTTCTATGGGCAGTCCTTCCCCCGCGCCGGACATTTTAAAGATATTCATCGTGCGCCCCAACTCTTCCAGCCAATGCGCTACGGCATATTTATATTTACTTTCCTTCAGACTCGTTTCGATTCCTCGCTGTCCGGTCAGTCTAAAAATGGCAAATAAGGTAAGCGATAAAAAACCGCCGAAAAATACAAATGAAGGATGATAAAAAGAGAGTAGAATGAGACCGAATATAATCTGTAAAATTGCCGAGGAGGTGTCCATCAGAATTTTCGGAATGCCCTTTTGCAAGGTGATGGTATCGAAAAAACGGTTGATGAGTTCGGGCGCATAAATTTCGGTCAAAGCCTCGGGCTTCAAACGCGGAATGCGCCAGGCAAACTCGAATGCCGAGCGCGTAAAAATGCGCCGTTGGATAGCCTCCGTCACGGTAAGTTGCATAATGGTCAAAAAACCGTTGAGTGCAATACCCGCCGTGATGATACCGATGAGCAGCCACAGTGATGAGGAAGTCTCGCCGCCCGTCAGCAAATTGATAATGGCCTGCACGCCGAGGGGGAGAGAAAGCGTAATAAAACCCGCAAAAATGGCGTACAAATAAATGTAGCTGATTTCCTTGCTGTCGGGCTTCAACAGACGGAAAAAACGCTTAGCCGGGGTAAACGGATTTTTAATTTCCATAAAATATCGGTTTATCAAGTTGATTTAGAACGGAGTAAGATTAAATAAAAACGGAAAATGCACAATTTAGTCAGGTCAAAACCAATAACATGGTTTGACTTACTCATTAACAAGATAGTAATACTATTGTTTCTTAAATCTTTGCTTTATTTTTTTTAAATTACGGTTAAACAAATTGCAAAAGAAAAAAGCCGCTCTCGTCCTAAACGAAAACGGCTTTCTTTTTTGAAAGTTTTACAACTATACATACTCTCCGAGCCAAGCAATTTTTGCTCCGTACATCCGGTGTCGGTCGTCTCTCAAAATTTCCTGCGCCAGGCGGTGCAAACCCTCGCGTACATCGGGCGCATCGAGCGTCGCGCGCACCCGATTGTCGCTTTCTTTCAATTCTAAAACTTCGGCTTCGGCGGGTGCCTGCGGCAGTCCCGCCAACTGCCCGAGATTGTTTCCCGTCAATATTTTTGACTGCTTAATGCTTTCGGGCAGCGCGTCGTAGCCGATAGTCATTTCGGTCACGGGCTGCACGATAGTCTCTATTGCCGCCCCGCTTGCCCGCACGTAAAAGGCGCGACCCATTCTGCCCATCAGGTCGATTTTGTGCGGGTCGATGCGTCCGCGCTCGTCGATGACTTCGTCTTTAATGTGCATTTTCAGCACCTCGCAAATAATCAAATGCCCCGCGCCGCCGTGCTCACCGAGGGTCTTGATTTCAGTGACTTTGCATTCCATATTGACGGGACTTTCCTCGACTAAATAAGGACGCACTTCCGTTGCCGGCACCGGTGTCAGACCCGCCTTCGCAAACTCGCTGATGTCCGCATCAAACTGCACACTCGCCACTGCCATTTGGCGGACAATCGCATGATTTACCACACTCACCACAACCTCTTTTGTCGCCAAGACGTTTGCTAAGGTATCTTTCGTCGTATTATCGACCACACGTCGGTTACTCGAAAAAACCAGTATCGGCGGATTAGAACTAAAGGCATTAAAAAAGCTGTACGGTGCTAAATTTGCGTTGCCCTCTTCATCCACGGTACTCACAAAAGCAATGGGACGGGGCGCGACGGCACCGAGCAAGAATTGATGAAAGTCGCGGGTCGGGGTTGTCTTTGGGTCGATTACGGCCATGGTAAATTTTTGTTTGAGTCGTTAGAAAATTGTTGGAGTGGTTGGAGTTGTTCGCGCCTCTCTCCTCTCACTTTCTCCCCTCTCTCCTCAAAAAAAACGTGAAAATAGAAAAATAAAATGAACGGAACCTTAAAAATGTTCGCTGCGGCGCTAATCGTTGCGGGATTAATTTTAGTCGGAAAGAATCTCTATATGTCTCCCAAATATGCGGACGGCGAAGAACTGCCCGCTTTCTCGGCAACGCTGATGAACGGTAAAAACCTTGAACTCGCCGACCTGCGCGGCAGTGTCGTTCTTTTAGACTTTTGGGGCAGTTGGTGCGGTCCCTGTCGCGCTAAAAACAAGGATTTGGTACGCATTTACGACACCTATCACGATGCAAAATTTAAGGAGATTGAAAACTTTGAAATCGTCAGCGTCGCCGTTGACCGCAGCGAAAAAGCGTGGAAAAAGGCGATTAAGCAAGACAATCTGCACTGGGAAAATCACATTTTCGACCAAGCGACCAATCTCAAATTTTTTAACGGCGAAATTGCCAAAGAATTCGGTGTGAAAGAAGTGCCGTCGAATTATTTACTGAATGAAAAAGGCGAAATCGTCGGGGTTAATTTGAAAATGTCGGAATTGGAGGCGCGATTGGCGGAAATGACGCAATAGGTTTGGAAAAGGTCTGAATAGTTATTTCAAACTCAAATGCTTCACCGTAAAAAAGAAAATAGTTCCGTAGCCCAAAGTCAGCAGCGTGTGAAACAACAGAAAAACGGGCTGCTGCAAATAAATACCGCCGACCAATCCCGCCAAAAAGTAAAGGGTAAAAAAGCCCTCGCCGACGGTGGTTTTTTTCAGTTTAAAACTGCGGTATTTTTCCTTTTGAAAGGAGTCTTTGACTGAATTGATGCCGTATTTCGGCGTGCGGACGAAAGGCGATTGTTTGCCGAAATAACCCTGCAAAACAGCAATGGAATTGTGCAACGCCAAGCCCATCGACAGTGCCAAAAAGAGCGGAAAGAGCAACAAAAATTTAAAGAAAAGTTTAATCCGCGACGCGCCCGTAATGTCGCCCTGCACATTCCCGACAAAGTAAATCAAAGCAATACTGATGAGTCCCGATAGGAACCAGGCAAAAACCGAAGTATTGACGGTCACGTAATCCATCAAAAAAACCAAAGGCACGCTGAAAACACCGACCAAAAAGACAAAAACAAAAATGGTGCTGCCCAGCAAATGCGAGGTCGCCTGCACCTTTTGTCCGAATGATAAATCGGAACTCCAGACCGTCGGCAGCATCTTTTTTGCCGTCTCCGCACCGCCTTTCATCCAGCGATACTGCTGACTTTTAAAGCCGTTCATCTCCGCCGGCAACTCTGCGGGCGAGCCGAATTTTTCGAGGTAAAAAATGCGCCAGCCTTTCAACTGCGCCCGAATGCTCAAATCCAAATCTTCGGTTAGCGTATCGGCCTCCCAACCGCCCGCTTCTTCGATGGTTTTTCTGCGCCATACGCCGGCGGTGCCGTTAAATTGCAACAGATAATTTCCCGCGCGGCGCCCGGTTTGTTCGACCGAAAAATGCACGTTTAACTGCAAAGCCTGCAAGCGGGTGATGATGGAATAATCTTCGTTGAGGTGTTCCCAGCGGGTCTGCACCACGCCGATTTTTTCGTCTTGAAAATGCGGAATTGTTTGTTTTAAAAAGTCGATGCGCGGCATGAAATCAGCGTCGAAAATTGCCATAAATTCGCCCGTCGCTTCGCTCATCGCCGCTTTGAGCGCGCCCGCTTTGTAGCCCGTGCGGTCGATACGGCGGATTTGTTTGATGTTAAAACCTTTGGCTTGATATTCCGCGACTTTGGCGGCGACGATATCGACGGTTTCGTCGGTGCTGTCGTCCAAAATGTGAATTTCCAGTTTATCTTTCGGATAGTCGAACTCGCAAACCCGGTCGATGAGTCGGGCGATGACGTACAGTTCATTAAAAATCGGCAACTGTACCGTCACGACGGGGTACTCATAGATTTCTTCCTCTTCTTCCGCAAAACCGCCTACACCTGCGAGGGCGAGAACCGGTTTTTTCTTTTTAGCAATCTTAGCCAAATGCGCTTTGGCAATCGTTTTATTGTTACGCCAAAATTTCTTGTAAGCAAAAAGCAACTGAAACTGCAAGAGGCAGTACGCCGTGATATAGACCAAAGCGATGGTGTACAGTACCAAAAAAGTGTAAGCTAATACAGTCATTTTTTTGAGTGTAAGTTATCGTAAAAAGAAAAGTCGCCGGTGATTGGATTTAAAGCAGTTTAAAAATCGTCCACAAGATTTTATGACCCGCCAAAATTGTTCCTTTCAGCGTACCCGAAATCTTGGAAACCCCGATGCGACTGCGATAGCGCACGGGTACTTCCGTGCAGCGCAGTTTCATCTTAGCGGCTTTGACCTGCATTTCTACCGTCCAGCCAAAATCCGGGTCGTTCATTTGCAGGGCTAAAAGTTTGTCGTATTTTATCGCCCGAAAAGGTCCCAAATCCGTAAATTCGTATTTGTAAAACAGCTTTATCAAACTCGTCGCCAGCCAATTTCCGAATATCTGCTGCGGCTGCATCGCCCCGTCTTCCGTCTCGCCCAAAGCCCGCGAACCGATGACCAAATCGGCATCTTTTTCCGCAATCGGTTGTATCAACAACGGCATTTCTTCACCATAATCCGAGTAGTCGCCGTCGATAAAAACGACGATATCGGGCTGTTCAATCACGGGCTTTGCCGCGATGTACTCCATGCCTTTCAGGCAAGCCGAACCGTAGCCCGGGCGCGACTCCTGCACGACAACGGCACCCGCTGCGGCGGCGACTTCGGCGGTATTATCCTTGCTGTTGTTGTTGCAGACGATAATATCACGCACCAATTTTTTCGGAATATCACGCACGACCAAGCCGATGGATTTTTCTTCATTGTACGCAGGAATAATGACGTCGATAATCGGCTTTGTCATAAAATTCGGACTCCCTTTACGATTTTAATTGACAAGATATATTGTCAATTTGACACAAAGGTAATTTAAAACCCGACATTCTTAATGTCCGTTGGTGAACATGCCAAAAGCATTTAACATCGCATTGCGGAAAAAGCGGCTATTTTTGCACCGAAAGAGGCGTTTTTTGCGTTTGAGGGGAATTGAACGCAAACTTTGCAAGGCGAGAGGGCAGAGAAATGTAAACGGAAGGGAAAAGGTCGGGTATTCCGACCCGGAACTCCCCAACCTCTCAACCACACAACAACAAGAACAGATGTACAAATATTTTTTCGGTTTTTTAACCCTGATTTTTATCGCTTTTGCTTGTAATCCGGATGATAATTTCATTACCGACAGCGGTGCGAAATTGGAATTTTCGTTGGATACGCTGCGCTTTGACACTGTGTTTACGGAGTTGGGTTCGGCGACGCGGACGATTAAAGTTTTTAATCGCAACAACCGTCCCGTCAGCATTTCGCGCATTTCGGTACAAGACCCGAATACCAAATTTCGCTTCAACATCGACGGCGTGCCGGGCAATGAAGCGCAGGACGTGGAAATTGCGGCAAACGACAGTTTGTATATTTTCGGTGAGGTAACGATAAATCCCGACGACCCGCTTTCGTTGAGTCCTTACATTGTTGAAGATGCGCTGCTTTTCGAAACCAACGGCAACGAGCAGGTCGTGTATTTGGAGGCTTTCGGACAAAACGCAAACTATATTCCTAACCGTTTTGCGCAGAATCAATTTGCGCTGTTGAGTTGTGATTTCGGCGATGAATTTTGGACAGATACACTGCCTTACGTGATTTACGGCGTGCTGTTTATCAACGAATGCACGTTGCACATTCCCGCCGGAGCGGAGATTTATGTGCACGGCGGTATTGCGCGACAAATCGACCCGGCGACCGACGAAAGTTTGATTTACAACAGCGGTTTGATTTACGTGGACAGTATGGGACACGTCGAAATCGACGGTACTTTGGAACGACCGGTGACGATACAGGGCGACCGGTTGGAGTCGCCGTTTGCCGAGGTGTCGGGGCAATGGGTCGGTATTTACATGCGCAGTCCGGATAATAAAATCAGTCACACAACGATAAAAAATGCGCAGTTCGGTGTGCGCGTGGACCCGAACGCTTCTTTGGAAATCGACAACTCACAAATTTACAATATGTCGAGCGCGGGTTTGGTCGGTGTAGCGGCGGATATTGACGCGGAAAACTGCCTGATTTACAACACGGGCAGCTTTAACGCGCAGATGATTTTGGGCGGAAATTACAGTTTTGACTACTGCACAATGGCGAGTTACGGCGTGGATGCCTCGGCGGTCAGCATCAGCAACGGTCTGTGTTTAGACCAATTTTGTGAGGAGGCTTTGACTAATGACTTGCAAGCCGATTTCAGAAATTGCATTATTTACGGCAGCCGTCAGGATGAGATTGTGTTGGAAGATTTTACGCGACGCGGTGATAATGTGACGGATTTGGATTACAGATTTGAAAATTGCATTGTGCGCGTACAAGATTTAATCGACGAAAACGAACCGGGTTCTTACCCCGATTTTTTCGATAATTGCAACCCCTGCAACAATGCCGCACCGAGCGACGCCCTTTTCGTTGACCCGAATGATGACAACTATTTTTTAGATACGCTGTCGATTGCCGAGGGGCAGGCGCAGGTTATTTCGACAATCGATACGGACTTGGAAGGCAATGAACGCGATGCAGAAACGCCGGATATCGGAGTTTATGAGTACCAAGAGTGACAGTTTGTTAAGCGCAAAAGACGCAGCGAAAAGTCAAGTTTGCTTTTAGTACGCAAGGCGCGCACTTGCCGTCAACTGACAACTATCAACCATCAACCGGTTTTAATATTTTTTCTTGGAAATGTGATTTTTCGTAATGTGCTTTTGCGCTTTCGATTTAAAACGCAGCGTATCGTCCTCGCGCAGTTTGCGGTGTTTGGTTTTTCTGCCCTGCACGCGGGCGCGCCATTTTTGCCAGTTGCGCAGCTTCATTTGGTGTTTCATAATTTTAATGACCTCGGCCTCTGTCACACCGAATTGAAATTCGATAGCCTCGAAGGGAGTGCGGTCTTCCCACGCCATATTAACGATGCGGTCTAAGTCCGTTTCGCTCAAATTGTGTTTTTTGATTACGTCCATACGAGTAAAACACGGAACTAAAAGAAGGGTTCAGAGGTTTTGCGCTTGGCAGATTTTATAAAAGCATCGACTGTACAAAAAAACGCCGGTTATTACGTTCTTTGCGGCACAGGCAACAGCTCAACCATCCAACCTCTCAAAAATTCTCTATGCTCGATAAAATCCTCCGCACCCTGCGTTTAGCCCTCACCGGTAAGGAGGAAAATTTTACGACCGGCAGCATTCGCCGCGCCATTATTTTGCTTTCCGTACCGATGGTTATCGAAATGATCGGCGAAGGTATTTTTGCCGTCGTCGATGCCTACTGGGTCAGCAAAATCAGCACCGCCGCCGTCACCGTTATCGGACTGACGGAGACCGTGGCGACGCTCATTTACAGTACTGCCATCGGTATCAGCATCGCCGTAACGGCAATGACGGCGAGGCGTATCGGCGAAGAAAAGCCCGACGAGGCGGCGGAAGCGGGCATTCAGGCGATTTGGCTGGGTACGGCTTTGGCGGTGATAATTGCCGTTTTCGGTGTTTATTTCGCCGATGATATTTTACGCATTTTGAGCAAAGACGAAGAGGTAGTCGCGGTCGGTACGAATTACACGCGGTTGCTTTTCGGCTCCAATATTGTCATCGTTTTGCTCTTCGTTTTAAACGGCGTTTTTCGCGGCGCAGGCGATGCTTCCATGGCGATGAAATCTTTGTGGATAGCCAACGGATTGAATATAATTTTAGACCCGCTGTTCATTTTCGGTATCGGTTTTTTTCCGGAATTAGGACTTTTCGGCGCAGCCGTAGCGACTACTATCGGTCGCGGCGCGGGCGTGCTTTTTCAACTCTACATCCTCTTCAACGGCGGCAGCGTACTGCGCATGACATTGAAAAATTTCAAGGTAATCCCCGCTACGATTAAGCGATTGATGAATGTAAGTGCGACGGGTGCGCTGCAATTTGCGGTAGCCTCCTGCAGCTGGATATTTTTGGCGGGCATCGTTGCCGATTTGGGAAAAGAAATATTTGCGGGCTACACTTACGCCATTCGCTTGGTGATATTTG
Source organism: Saprospiraceae bacterium (assembly GCA_020629965.1). Classification (GTDB taxonomy): domain Bacteria; phylum Bacteroidota; class Bacteroidia; order Chitinophagales; family Saprospiraceae; genus JAHDCG01. The sequence continues at coordinate 73,351 of JAHDCG010000004.1, forward strand.
CGATACTGCCCGCTTGGGGCATTGCCAACGCCGCCGCCACTCTCGTCGGGCAAAACCTCGGTGCCGGTCAGCCCGAACGCGCCGAAAAATCAGTATGGAAAGCCTCGGCTTACAACGCCGTTTTTATGGGAGCGGTCGGGGTGCTTTTTTTTCTTTTCGCCGAGCCGATTATCGGCATTTTTACCGCTGACCCGCAGGTGTTGAAACCCGGCGTACTCTGTCTGCGCATTTTCTGCGCGGGTAACATTTTCTACTCTTACGGCATGGTGATGGGGCAAGCCTTCGGCGGGGCGGGCGACACGCGGACACCGACGGTCATCAATCTGATTTGCTTTTGGGCAATAGAAATTCCGTTGGCTTTTCTGTTGGCGAAGCATTTTGACCTCGGCGTGGCGGGTGTGATGGCGTCGATTGTAATTGCGGAAAGTGCCTTGGCGGTTATCGCGGTGATTTTATTTCGGCGGGGAAAATGGAAGTTGACGGTGATTTAGAGAGCGGAGAACGCAGAGACGCGTTTTCCCGCGTCTGTACAAAGTCAATGAGATTTTTCCCAACTTCCCCACCCCTAAACTACCCAACCTCTAAACATAAATCCCTTCCCGCCCGATATTTTTCAAACGCTCGATGGTCTGCTTCGGGTCGTCCGATTTAAAAACCGCAGAGCCGGCGACCAAGACATCCGCGCCCGCTTTCAGCACCTCTTCGGCGTTTTGCAGCCCGACGCCGCCATCGACTTCTATCAGCGTATTGGTATTTTTAATCGTAATCATATCCTTCAACTTGCGGATTTTTTGCAAAGCCTGATAGATAAATTTTTGTCCGCCGAAACCCGGATTGACGGACATAATGCAGACCAAATCAATGTCTTCCAACAAATCTTCCAAAACCGAAACGGGGGTACCCGGATTGAGCGCAACGCCCGCTTTTGCTCCCGTAGCGTGTATCTGTTGCAGCGTGCGGTGAATGTGCGGACAGGCCTCGTAATGCACCGTAATCACCTCGGCGCCCGCTTCCCGAAACTTTTCGATGTAACGCTCCGGCTGCGCGACCATCATGTGTACGTCGAACGGTTTTTTCGCCAAAGTGTGCATGGTTTTGACAATATCCCACCCAAAACTGATGTTGGGAACGAAAGTGCCGTCCATAATATCGACGTGAAACCAATCGGCACGGCTGTCGTTGACCATGTTGAAATCGGTGCGGAGGTCGGAAAAATCCGCCGCCAAAACGGAAGGTGCTACAAGATGCTTCATGCCGCGAAATTATGATAATTTTGGTTCTTCGACAAGCCGCGACTTTCTGCCGCCGTTTTATTTACGGTGAACTATTTTTGGAATAGAACCTTTACATTTTATTGATTTCAAACATTTCGGATTTACGCCGAAAGCAAAACAAAAACTATGACCAACAAACTTACTCTTCTTTTTTTCCTGAGCATTTTGGCTTTCTTTACTGCTTGCGGCGACGCCGAAAAAGCCGCCGACACCACGGAAGAAAGCAAAGACAAAATGGCGGATTTTGCCGACGACAAGGACTTCCGCGACAAACACCCCGCGCCCAATAACGCAGACTTCACTCCGCAGGGCGAAATGATGACCTACGACACGCCGGACGGTAAAACCGCCTCCGCTTATATGCTGAAAGCCGCGGAACCGACCGATAAATACCTCTTCGTCATTCAGGAATGGTGGGGTCTGAACAATAACATCAAACGCGAAGCCGACCGCTACTTCAACGCCCTCGAAAACGTCAACGTCATGGCACTCGATATGTACGACGGCAAAAGCGCGGACAATCCCGACGAGGCCGGAAAACTGATGCAAAGCCGCGAACAGGAACGCTTGGAAAACATCGTCAAAGGCGCACTCAACTACGCGGGCGAAGAGCCGGAAATCGCGACCGTCGGCTGGTGTTTCGGCGGCGGCTGGTCGCTGCGCTCGGCAATTTTGGCAGGCGAAGATGCCAAAGCCTGTGTGATGTACTACGGCATGCCCGTAGAAAACGCGGCGCAGTTGGCACCTTTGGAAGCTCCCGTATTGGGTCTTTTTGCGGAAAAAGATGAATGGATAAACCGCGAGGTCATCAGCAAATTCGAGAAATTAGCGGCTGCCACCAATAAAGATTTAGAGACACATTGGTTTGAAGCCGACCACGCTTTCGCCAATCCGTCTAACCCGAATTACAACAGCGAAGCGGCGCAAAAAGCAAACGCGATGGCGATGGATTTTATTAAAAAGAATTTTTGAGAGGTTGAGAGGTTGAGAGGTTTTGAGGTTGAGAAGTTGAGGGGTGGGGAAGTATTTTCTTACCTTGATAGCTAAAATCGAAAAGGCTGTACTTCATAAGTACAGCCTTTTCTGTGTCCGGAAAATAATTTTTACAGCAAAGCTCGTCAAAGCCGTCCAAGAACGTGCCTACGGGCAACCGACAACCGACAACCGACAACCGACAACCGACACCTACTTCTCCAACCGCTCCATCAACCGACCCGTAATGCGCAAAAAGTCCATTTCGGTAATGACGCCGATGAGTTCGTTTTCACCTTTAATCACGGGCAGGCAGCCGACTTTATTGTCGCGCATGATGTGCATGGCCTCGATAATTGTCATACCGGGACTCGCCGTAATCGGGTTTTTGACCATCACATCACTGACCGTCGTTTCGTTATTTTCGGGATTGAGTGCCGATTTGCGACTGAAATAACGCAACAGCAGCCGCGAAGTAATCAAACCGCAGAGTTTGCCTTTGTCGTCTTCGACGGGCATGTAGCGGATTTTTCGCCAGTCCATCATGTCGGCTGTCAGTTCTACGATGTCATCGGGGCGCACGGTGAAAAGGTCGGTTTCCATGAACTGCTCGACGCGCATTTTGCCGGGGCGGTAGGCGTCGATTTCGGGGGCGTTCGGCAGTTTCCATTTGTGTACGGGAATGCCTTTTTCCTGATTTTCGACTATCAGTTTGGTAAGTGCGGTCAGAGATTCGTCTTTGGTCAGTCGCTTGCAAAACTCGGTGTAAGCCCGCAGTTGCCACCGTGCACCGTTGGTGTGTTTTTTGGCGCGACCCTCAATGATGCCGAGATATTTGTCAATGTCGGCGGGGTTGATTTTGTGCAACGCCAAACCGTGGCGGGCGAGCGGCAGCAGTTCTTTTAAAATCAACTGACAGGCACTGTATTTTTTATCGTTGAACCAAGTGAAGTTAGAGTCGATACCGTACTTTGCCGCTTTTAAAAAGTTATCGCTGACATCCGCGAAGGACATCAATTCTTTTACATCTTTGACCTTATCCGCCATGCCGACCATGCAGCCGAGCCAAAAGGCGGCGTTGGCGATTTCGTCGGCAGTTGTCGGGCCGGCGGGCAATACACGGTTTTCGATGCGCAGGTGCGGTTTTCCGTTGTCGGACACGCCGTAGCATGGGCGGTTCCAGCGGTAAACCGTCGAGTTGTGGACTTGTAGAGAGCGCAGTTTCGGTACGTTGCCCGCTTTGATTTCTGCCAGAGAGTCTTCTTTGACATCGCCCGCCAACAGAACGCGGAAGCGGGAAATATCCTCGCGGTAAATTTCTAAAACCGACTTGTACAGCCAATCTTTACCGAAGTGCACCCGCGTTTGTTGCTCGCGCAGGTGGTCTTTGCTGCTGCGCGTATCGAGTGCCTGCTGAAACAGCGCAATGCGACTCTCGTGCCACAGTCGCTTGCCGAAGACAATCGGAGAGTTGGCGGCAATTGCCATCACCGGTCCGGCGAGTGCCTGCGCGATGTTGTACATCTGCACAAAATTATCGGGAGAAACCTGTAAGTGGACTTGAAATGAGGTATTCACCGCCTCCAGCATCGGAGAGTCGTGCGTGATGCGCAGCTCGTCGATGCCTTCGAGTTTGAGTTGAAAAGTCGCGCCGTTTTCCAAATTTTTGCTCAGCGCATCCATCAGCGCGTAGTAGCGGGGTTTGGGCGTGAGATTGTCGATGGTCATGTGCGACTTGGTCAGTGTCGGCAGGATACCGGTCAACACGACTTTGGTGTTCATTTTGACGAGTCGCTCTTTGATTTTTTGTAACTTATCAAAATTTTCTTTATCCAATTTGGTCAGACAGTCGCCTTTAAAAACGCGCGGCGTCAGGTTGGTTTCCAGATTAAATTTCGCCAACTCGGTTTCGACCCAGGGGTAGCGTTTCATTTTTTCCAGAGCCTCCATCGCTATGAGGGCGGGCTTGTACGTTTCATCGTCCACCAGACACATTTCCTGTTCGGCGCCGATGCGCGTAATGCCCGACTCGAACCAGTCGTTTTTCAGCATGTATTCCAATGCTTTTACGTCGTTTAACAGGCTGCGCACGAATTGCTGCATTTCCTGTTTTTCTTCCAATAGAGATACTCGTTGTTCGCCCATTTTTTGCTTGCTGAGTTGGTTTACAAACTTTTCTGCCGTTTGCGCTGAAATATTTTTTGCTTTCAAAATTAAATTTTCCGAAAGGCAAAGAATACGCTTTTACGCAGCTAATTTAACAAGGTTTAGCGAAAATCAAGATATTATTTTTGGAAAAATCGGTGGATGGTGGACGGCAAACGGTGGACGGGCTGCTTCGCTCTGCAATTTCGGAACAAGAAAACCGGTTATTTTTTGTGAATTGTTTTATACCAATCATCCGAACCGTCGCGCTTCAATTCTTCGTTAATCGCGGCGGCTTCCAAGATAATTTCGGTGACGGCGTCGCTGTGCAATTCTTTGAGATTTTTAATGAGCAGACCTTTGATTTGCTTGCGACCGGCATCTTGCAGCAACCCTTGTTCGTTGGAGAAAAGTGCGCCGTGAATAAAGGCAATTTCGATACCGCCGCCCTTTTTCGGGTTTAGGTAGCAGAGGTGTTTGTGGTACTCGTAGAAAGGGACTGTCCACTTTATCGAGGATTTGACCTGCGGAATGAGATTTTCAATCAGGTCGTGCGCGGCGGCGATGAGGTCTGCCTGCGCGGAGTTTTCTAAGGAGAGAATGTAATCTTCGATGGTCATCTTTTTTGAAAATAATGTTTTATTTTTTATTGCTGAATTTGTTGTAACAATACATATTTGAACATGAAGAAGCTGTTCGCAAAGTTACGATTACAAAATACGCAAGACATCAGTAAGTCTGATAAAGTGCGAGTATATTTTGTTTTATTTTAGAAAGAATGAACAAATAGTTATATTCGGTTCTTTTTTTAGTAACAAACTTGTTTGCAAACAAGAAAAACATGCTTTGTTAAATAGCTGTTAGTCAGAGATTTAATAAACTTTGAAAGTTATTTTTTGCAAGTATCCAATGAAAATTCTAACTCCGTTACCAAAATTTTTAAGCTATGAAAAGATTTTTGATATTTGTTACAGCTTTCATATTGATGAACCTTAGCTGTAAGTCTACTCGCAAACTTGCACATAAATACCCCGATTGCGCGTGTTATTACAAATACCTTGACCAAGCCTGGCAAAAAGAAGCCAACGGTTTTTATTCGATTAAAGAAATTCATACAGAAGAAGATAATCAAATAGTTCTTTGGACGCAGGGAAGTCGTTTTTTGAGAATGTGGAGAAAGTATAAAGTAGAATGTTTAATGATTCTTTCTGATAAAGAAGTTTTTCGATTATTTGGAAAGCCTACAGGTACCTTTACTTCGTATCAGAAAAGATATAATGCAAATCTTACAAAATTTTTTTACCATATAAATGACGAAATTTGTTTTGAAAAAACTAATGCCGACGGTGAATTCGAGTCTTGTAGCCAATTTCAATTTTCGTTTTGTGACGGCAAACAACAGTCGCCATGTAACGGAGGCGGACCGTTGTTGCTATATACAGATTCTTACATCGGAAACGGCGAGCGGTCGCAGTTTTGAAAAACAAAGCAATCCATCGCTGTCGGTATTCAAACCTAAGTTTCCTCGATTTTCCGATTGATGCGCGCCGCATTACCGCCCGCTTCCATTGCCTTTTTCCACTGCGTAACCGCACCGGCGGAGTCACCGTTTTTCAGCAAAGCATCACCGTATTTTTCCAAAATCAGCGGGTTGTCGTAAGTCATATTTTCCGCAGCTTTAGCATACCAAGCTGCGGCATTTTTATAATCTTTTTTCGCCAAAAAGACGGCGGCGTAAGCGGCTTGCGCTTCGGCATTATCGGGTTTTAAATCAGTCGCTTTCTTTGCGATTTTTTCCGCTTCTCCCAAATTTTCGTTTTGCTCCGCTAAAAAAGCCGCGTAGCCCGTCAGGGCATCCGTACCCTGCGCGTTCATTTCGATGGCTTTCTGAAAGGCGGAGTGTGCTTCTTTCGGCTTGCCGGAAGCCGCATATTGCTTACCGCTTTCCGTCAAAATGCCGTATTCCAAAGGCGGATTGTTGAAAGACATCATTTTCGCCTGTTGCAGCGCACTGAGCGCGTCGGCGGGCTTACCGTTACGACCGTAGCCGACGGCATTAAGCAGGTGTATGCTGCCTTGATTCGGGAAAACGTCGAGCGCATCTTCCGAGCGGGCGAGCAATTCTTTGTTTTTACCGGTATCTTTTAATGCCGTCAAATACTGCTCCCAAACGGGCAGCACGGTTTCGTTGCGCTCGATGGTCTGCTCGTATTTTTCGACGGCTTTGGCTTTGCGATTTGTATAAAAATAAAGGTCGCCGGCGATACTGTACGCCTTCGCGTCGTCGTGGGTTTCTTCCAAAATCGCGGACAACTCCAATAATTCATCCGCCAAAAACTTATCTCCCGTATCGGCTACCTGCTGAATGAGCGGAATGATTTGTACGATTTTAGCATCAATCGCCAATTCCGGATTGGCGAAAGGGGCTTTGAGTGCGGACAAATATTCGGTATCGTTGCCGGTCGGCTGCTTGTCTTCCGCGAGAGCAATCAGCGCATCCGCATCTGTCGGGTTTTTGCCGATGATATATTCGTAAACCTGTTTGGCTTTGTTTTTTTGCCCGTTTTGCTCGTAAAAGCCCGCCAAAAAATGACGGTAGTCCAAGTCCTGCGGGTATCTTTCTACCAAGCGTAAAATTTCTTTTTCCGCATTTTTTTCGTCGCCCAAACCGAGATACAGCGTATGCCGACGGCGTGTCAATTCCTCGTTGATGCCGCGTTTTTGTTCCAAAGCATCGTAAACTTTCAATGCGTCTTTCGGTTGATTGGCGCGGACTAAAAAGTAGGCTTGTTTGTAATAATAGTAGTCGTTATCGGGGTGCGCGGCGACTAATTCTCCGTAGAGTTCGGCTGCGGCATCATCGTTTCCGGCTTTTTGGTAAAGGTCTCCGAGTTGCTTTTTGTACCATTCGTTGGCAGGGTCGGCGGCGACGGCGGCTTTTGCGGCTTTTATCGCGGCGAGGTTATCTTCTTTTGCGTCGTAAATGCGCGATAACTCGAACTGCACGGCGGCGGCGGCTTCGGGTTCTTTCAGCAATTCTTTGTACATCGCAATCGCCTCATCGACTTTGCCTTTTGCTAATTCGCCGCCCGCTGCAATAAATTTGGCTTCGATTTGATAATAGGCTTCCGATTTGCGATTGTCGTTTTGCGCGGCGACGGTAAAAGTCAGCGCGAAAAGAGCGAAAGCGGATAAGATATATTTGAGTTTCATAAAATTTTTGGTCTGATACAGCAACGAAGAGTTTTTCTGTGGTCTTGTTGATTGAATTGCGCATACTACTCAAAAGGTGACTTTCCTGCGGGACGAGTAAGTCCCCCTGTGAGTAACAGAAATCCGAGTCAACGAAAAAAAGGGACAGCGAAAACTTCTCCCTCCGAAATTATACAATTTTTTCGGAAAGTTGTTTCATCTGTCCCCTTTTCGGGTTTGTCCCGCCGGGACAAGTTTTTTTAATTTTAAATCGGAAGAAACGAAGTTTACTTCTATCTCAAAGCGGCACAAGTCCTATTGGCATCTAACGTCTAAAATCTAAAATCTAACGTCTCGCTTCTCACACAAGTTACCGATAAACGCCGAACTTATTGCAATTGCAGATTATTCTCCTCCACCATTTTGCGAATATTGATTAAAGCATAACGCATCCGACCGAGGGCAGTATTGATGCTGACGCGGGTCAGGGCGGCGATTTCTTTGAAACTCATATCAGCATAGTGACGCAGAATAACGACTTCGCGCTGCTCGTCGGGGAGATTATCCACGAGTTTGCGGATGCGGTTGTGGGTTTGTGAGCGCATAATTTGCTGCTCGCCGTTGAGGTCGTTTGATTTTAAGACATCGAAAATATCGAAGTCGTCGGTCGGGCTGAGCGTAGGACGACGCTTATTGCGGCGAAAATTATCCACACACAGGTTGTACGCGATACGCATGACCCACTGGCTGAATTTGCCTTCGTGGTTATACTTACCGCTGCGCAGGGTATTGATAACTTTGATGAAAACTTCCTGAAATATATCTTCCGCCTTAGCGTCGTCTTTGACGAAAAGGTAGATAGAAGTGTAGATTTTGTTTTTGTAGCGAGAGAGTAATTCTTCGAATGCTTTCTCGTTTCCGTCGATGTACATCTTGATGAGCGTACTATCGTCCTGTTCACGTACAGCAATAGCTGTATTAAGCTGAGTAACTTGCATAACTTACACCTTTTTACGGTTGAAAAAAATAATATCGGTAAAAAAAGAAAAAGTGTAAAAGTTAAATGCTTATAGATACGTGTTTTGAATGAGAAACGAAATTCGTGATTATATAGGGTATAACCGCGAAAAATTACTTAATGAAAAGAGCGGAGAAAACTGTTTATCCGCTTTGATAATTCAAATTTAGGCAAATAATAATTGCCATGCGAATAATGTTAAACAGTTAACATGAATTTAACCGAACAAATACAATATCAGCCAATTCGTTAGCAAATGTATAACCTTTGCCGGAAAAGAAAAGTATTTGCACGAGGAATTTTAATACAAAGACTGCACCAAAAGAAAAAAGTTACATTATCACCCGGGTGTGTGATGGTAAAAATGAAGCCGCGACCGTGAAAATACAGGCGCGGCTTCAAATTCAAAAAGAAATCACCCTTACTTCACCGTCAGCTTTTGCGCCGCAAAGGTTTCGCCGTTTACACTTACTTCGTAAAAATAAATGCCCGCCGCCAAGTCTGCTACATTTAAACGGTAGCTGTCGCCGCTGAATTTCACTTCGCGCAGCATTTTACCCGTTACCTCGGTCAGACGTAAATTGCCGTCCTGTACTGCTTCCGAAAAAGTCAAAACCGTGTAGCTTTTTGCCGGATTAGGTGCCGCCTCTACGGTAAAATTTTTCGCCGTAAAATTATCGACGTCGCTGGTCATATCCGGCGTCAAAATTTCCATATCGTCAAAATAAAAGCCGTCGGCACGCACCCCGCCGTCGGAGTACAGCAACCAACGCAGACGGATGCTGTGCTGCTCGCCCGCCGTCAGATACTCGGACAGGTCGATTTTTTCCTGCACCCATTCGAGTTGCACATCGTCGTAGAGCGGCTCGCCCTCAGCGCCGTCTTGGGCACTAACCCCTTCGTTGGTAAAGTTGCCGCACATCGGCACGTAGGGCCCGCCGTTGACACTGATTTGAATTTGAGTATAGTCGTAGTCGTTTTCAATATCCCAACGTGCCCAAAATGACAGAAAAGCGGCTTCCGCCGTACCTAAATCGACCTCCTCTTCCATAGTTAAAAAGCTCAGGGAATTGTTAGCATAGTTACCGTCGGGAGAGTCGGTGATACTCGACGGGGCGGAGACAAACTCGCTCGTGGTCGTATTCCACACCTGTGATGACCAATTTTCTAAATCGGAAGCATCGTCCGCAAAGGTCGTTTCGGCGATGAAGTAGGTTTTTGTCAAATTTTGCTCGGCGGCAAAGACGCCGTTATCGACGGAGAGGATAAACTCTACCGTTTCGCCGGAAGCAATATCGCCGTCCAAAACATAAGCAAGACTGCCGTTCGCCGTTTCGTTTTGGTTTAAATTAAAAACCTGCGGCTCGCCGATTACGATTACATTGTCACTGACCGCCGTGAGCGAAACCGTCAGCGCGCCCTCTTGAAAACCCAAACGGCTGATTTCAAAATCGAGAGTGTTTTCGGTTGTTTCCAACAGGTCGCCCGTCAAATCTTTTACCTGACCGTAGTTCAAAACCAAGTTTGCCGTCGCCAAATTCAGGTACATGCAGCTCTTGTTAAACGGGTCGATTTGTGCCTGCGTGGGCCAAAAACCGAAGTTACCGCTGCCGACCTCCGGCGTATAAGCGTAGATTTTCGGCTTGGTGGTTTGCTCACCGTACATCCAATCATCCGACACACCGTTGACATTATAGCCGACGGTCTCGATGCCGGTGCCGTACACAAAATCGTTTTGCACCGTCATTTCTTCCGCAATCGCTTTAAATAATTCATCGTCCGGCGTAGGGGAGTCGTCGTAGCCCCAGGGGTGTATCAGCAGATTGCCGAAGGTGTGGTAATTGTGTGCGATTTGAAACTCGTGTGCATTGCAAAAATCGCGCACCGCCGAGGTCTCCGGCTCACTGAACGGCGCCGGACCGCGATAGACATTCGAGTTGGTATTCGGCGAAGAACCGACATCGTTAATGCCCCATTCGTAGCCGTAATTGCGGTTCAAATCCACGCCGAAAGTCCCGTCGCCGTTGTCTCTGCGGTTTTTACGCCAAAAGCCGCCGCCCTCGGGGTCGGTTTCTTCGTTATACAGATAACCGTCCGGATTAACGACCGGGATGAAGTACATTTCGACGTTGTTTATCAGGTTTTGCACTTCGGCATCATCCTCGTAATTTTCCAACATATACCACAAAAAGAAAATCATTTGCGAGGCGCTGTTCGGCTCGCGGGCGTGGTGTACGGCGGTGTAGAGTACTTCGGGTTCGGTGTCTTCGTCGGTCGTCGGGTTGTCGGAAAGACGGAGGTAATAAATCTCGTTGCCCTCGTGCGTCAGTGCGCCGGGAACGGGTGTTTTTTCGGAGATTAAATTCGGGTACAACTCCGCCATATTATCCAAAACCGCCAACAGTTCGGCGTAAGTATGGTAGCCGCCCATGCTGCCGTAAGTATAATTTTCGGGAGTCTCGTATTGGTCGTAAGGCGAGCTGCCGTCGGTGTTACAGTCTTCGTCGCGCCCTTCGGCTACGACCGGGCCGCCCGCTAAATATTGCGCTTTCATGTCGGGTACGAGAATTTCCGTGCGAAAACCCGCCGCCGTTATCCGAGCGATTTCCGATTGCGAAAAAACGGAGGTAAAATGCTTTGCCGGCGCGTAATCTCCGTGCGTAATGTCGAAGCCCAAACGCGACAACCGAAACGCCGTTTGCTCTGCCGACAGGCTGACTTTTACTTTGGAATAAATTTCCTGCTGCGCCTGCACGGTCAATGCGCCGGCTAAGAAAAGGAGAAGGAATAGTTTTTTCATCGGTATTTTTTTAGTTGGTAAAAATCTTTGTTAAAATGGTTGGAGTGGTTTGACTTGTTAGAATCGTCGGAGTCGTTTCTAAATTTAGAATCGTCTGCCCCCGTCCGCCGTCCACCTTCTAACCGTCCACCGTCAACGCAAAACTAACAGACTTTACCCACCCGGATTGTCGAAAAAACCTCAATTCCTTCCGTTTGTCAAACAGCCGCCGGGTTACTGTTCTTTTTCTGAAAATAATCGCAGTGGTCGCGCACGACACAAGCCCCACAATTCGGGCCGCGCCAATGACAAACTTTTTGCCCGTGCCGCATAAATCCTTGATGATTATCGAAGACCTGCTGACCGTTGTAATCTGCGGGCAGATAGCTTTGTAAAATTTTCGCTCCTTTTTCCAAAGTCGCTTTTGCGGGAACAATGCCGAGGCGGGCGGCGACACGCAGGTGGTGCATATCGACGACGAGGGCAGGCATTTGCAGGCGACTGAAATTGAGAATAGCTGCCGTAGATTTTGCGCCGACACCGGGTATTTCCGCAAGGCGTTTGCGGGCGGCGGGCACGTCCATGTCCTCCAAGTAATCTAAAGTCAATTCACCCTCGCCCCAATCTTTGACGGTTTGCAGGGCGTTTTGAATGCGCGGTGCTTTGACCTCCGGGTAGGTAACGAGTTTGACGGCATCTTCCACGGCAGCGGTCGGTGAGTCGATGACCTGTTGCCAGGTAGGAAAGCGTTCGACCAAAGTATTGTAAGCGACTTTGGTAACGGGATTTTTGGTGCGGTGTGACAGCAGCGTTTTGACCATTTCGCTGACGGGGTCGCGCTGACTGAAAAAGGCGAAGGGTGCGCCGTAGTGTGCGTTCAGAATTTTTTCCAAAAGCATGGCTTTGGCGCGGAGGTCGGTGGTGGTGTCGGGTGCGTTCATGTCGGTAAAACTTGATATTGAGGCGGATGTTTGCTGCGCCGACAGATTCGTTTACCGTCAAATTATTGTTAAAGTTATATACGATTTTTTTCGGAATATAATTCGGTGACTTGCTAAGCTGTTGTTTGACGCGGCTTTAAATATGACTTTTATTTTTGGTATAAACAATCTGTGCCCGTGTTATCTTTTATCGACTTCGACCGGTTTCGCTTTCCCGAAATTCGGAACGATATTCGTCCTTTATATTACAACTCCCCGCCTCCCTCCGGCAATTTTCCTTCCCGCTTTTTTCGAACAATTAAAACTCATAAATAAATGACTTACAAATACTTATGCCTTTTTGCTTTGTACTGCTCCGCTCCTTTTGTGTCTTTGTCGGCACAAGACAGCGATGTGCACCGTGCCTCTTTATACATCACTTACGACCTCGAAAACGAGGCGAAAAAGAAAGGACAAATCGCGCTGAAAGGCGACGAGGCTTACAACTTCGATGTAGTCGATTTTTTGCTGAACAGCCGCCGGGAAAACATTAAAGTATTCCGCAGTGCCTCGCTCGACGGCGAAAAACAGACGTGGACTTTTGACAGTGCAAAAGAACAAAACGCGGAAGGCTGCGCTGCTTATAAATCCGTGGTGCTCGAAACGGAGGCTTTGCCGTTTTTGGGTGTTTCCGCGAAAGGAAACGAAGATTTTACGGGCGTAGTCGTCACCAAAATCGTAGAAGAGTCGGCGGCGCAAACTTACGGTCTGCAGGTCGGCGACATCATTAACATGATTGACGGTTACGGCATTTATACTAACTGCGACCTGACCGGTACACTCAACGAATTCGAGCCGGGCGACCTCTTGGAAATCGACCTTATTCGTGCCGAAAATCCGCAGACTGTCGAGGTTATCTTAGGACAACGCGCGCACAAAAAAATGACTTGGGCACCCGATTGCAGTCCGCAAATCGAAGTGACCGAAGCCGTGATTGCCGCACCCGAAACGACACTCGACTTCACCGTTTTTCCAAATCCGACGAGCGGAAAAATCAGAGCGGTCTATACTTCCGATACCCGCGAAAATTTACAGTTAACGATAACCGACCTCGCAGGTCGAGTCGTGTACAGCGAAAAAAACGTGAAATTCAGCGGCTTTTACAGCAACATGATTGACTTGGAAAAATTTGAAAACGGCATTTATTTTCTGAATGTGAAGCAGGGTGAAGAAGTGCAGACGCGGAAGGTGGTTTTGGAGAAGATTTAGGGTTTTTTTTTTAGATTTTTTGAAATGCCTTTGCAAAAATTTGTTTTGCAAAGGCATTTTTTTAATAAGCTAAGGGTTTAAAAATAAAATTCTACTTCTACTCAATTCTACAAGTTGAAATTTTGAAGGGAAGTTGCAAGGTATAAAATAGAAGAAGTTTTTTTCTCATATTTAAGGGGTTGAGTTTTTTTCGTCAGAAAATTGCAAAAATGCAATAATGTCAAAAAAAATCTATATATTTGCTTATCTTTTAATTCATAAAATTTCCTAACCCATGAAAAACTTTAACCTTTCTCTCTTTCTTTTTATCTCAATCTTCTTCATCTTCTCTTCAAATTCTTACAGTCAAGTTGTCATAGGCACAGATGCGTCACCCGCAGTTCCTACTTTAAATCAAGCAATCGGTCAGGGATTGATTACTGTCAACAATGGTGTGATTAGCCAAGATTTTAACATTAAGGGCAATTTGACGATTAATTATTTGCAACTCGTATTTGACAACGTGCATATTAGTATGGATGGCGGAAATATTGAGATATGGGGAAGCGACTTACGTTTTACTAATAACTCAGCTTTATTCGGAGGCGGAGTAATAGAGATGTACGATGAGACCTATTTTAGAGTCGAAAAGTCTTTCTTAGGTGATTTTTTCCGTATTGACATTTACCATAAAACTTATTTAGACCTTGTGAGTAATTCGATTATTAAAGATATTGAGCAGGGAATAAACTTACTTTTTGAGGACTGTTTTCTGAATGGATTTAGAACTCGTTTTGATGATGCAGCCATAACCGGACATTCATCTTCTACTGTTATCTTAAATAGTTGTAAAATTTTTGGGGGTAATTCGTGGGGAGTAAAGATGATTAACGGAAATTATGGAGGTAAATATAATCTATATGACACTTCACCCTCTTCTCACGGAATAAAAGTTGACCAAACAAATAATCTTCAATGGGTTACCATAAAAGAAGAGGGGTCAACATTTAACGAGAGAGGAGGACCTGCTGTTGATTTGCGCTCGGCAACCTATGTGGACTTTAGGAACAATTATTTTAACAATGAGTCGATTTCCGTATCCGGCGGTATTCAAGGCATTGCAACTGTAATATCAAATAACAATTTTACTGACGGGAGTATCGTCGTATCTTTAAAGCAGGGAGTAGCTATTGAAAATAATGTTTTTAATGATATATTTGGTACTCCTTCAAACCCTCAATCCGCTATTCAAGTTACCGGTATCTCGAATATATCAATAGTTGATAATTATATTGACATAGAAAATCATGGCATTGGTATTAGAGCAGATGCTTGCACTGATGCTATCATTCATGATAATACTATTCAAGATGGTAAAGTAAACATGCTACTTGCAAATCTTGAAAATCCTACTATCTCATCCAACATTCTATATGACTCTGAAGAACAAAATTTCATGATGACTGACTGCGAAGATGCTGTTCTTTGTGATAATTCGATGTTTGGAGGATTTGTAGGATTTCAATTAAATGGAATTAACTTTGGATTGGACTTTAAAGACAATCACTTCCATTCGTCATTCGTAGGACTGTATTACAGAAATGATGTTATGACGGCAAAGCAAGATAATAAAGGTAATGATTTTAACGGCTCATTCTTTATACCCGCACAGTTTAACGGAATGACAACAGGTGACCCTCAATTATCATCAATGCGTTTCAAAGTACCGAGTAACTCTACTGAATTTCCTACGGGGATAACCCCTGACGGGTGGTTTGAAGGAAACGGATTTACAAATGATTGCTTGCCGCAAGCTGCTCAAAGTAACAATTGGTCTCATTCTGAACAATACTCATACGCTATTGGACAGAGTGAAGAAGTATCTGTTGAAAATACCGGAATGAGTAAGTATGTAAATTATCACTTAATTCAAAGGCTGTCCAAGCATTCCGAGTTATTGAGTAACGAATCCTTTCAAAATTTTTACGCAGAAGGTGACCACCATTTTTTAAAAAATGCCTTGTACTTATCTGACATTGTAAATTTAGGTAATGAATTTGGAGAAAATTTCGAGGATTTACCGGAACCGAGTTATAATGAATTAGGTATTCTATTGAATTCTGACGATTACACGGAATATTTAGATACGCAGTCGGAAATTTTTGCTGTTGAAAAAGCAGAATTTTTAGATAACATAAATATTAATCTTGCCGCTTTAGATGAATTGAGTTCTGAAGTAGAACTCGAAAATGATTTATTTCAGGTAAATAAAATATTATTAAGGTTGAAAACGGGCATTCAACCGAATAGTGAAGAATATAATACTGTAATTGATTTGGCTAACAGTTGTATTGAAGAGTACGGACCGGCTGTAGTAACAGCAAGAGTTATTATGTCGGTAGTTGATGAAAATTATTTACCGTTTGACTGCAGAGATACAGACATTGAAGAGAGAAATAATTTTTCCGAAGTATCGCCGACAAACAGCGGAGTTGCTCTTTTCCCTAATCCTGCAAAAGATTATTTAACAATCGAAAATGAGAAAAAAGCGGATGTATTAATTTACGACATGTCAGGAACTTTGAGATTAAGTCATACTACATTGACAAATGTTTCTACGATAAACATTAGTGAGTTACCGACCGGACTTTACTACATAAGATTAAAGGGAGAAAACAAAACTTATAAGTTTGTAAAAATTCAATAATGAGTTTTTTTAGACCTTAAGTTTTTGAACTTCTAAATCTTTGAATTATGAAATTTCGTATTTACGGCACTCTGATTTTTTTCTTTTTTCTTTCTTTAAAATCTCAAGCGCAGCACTTTGACGCTCATATCATTCAGAAGTTTGATAATGGTCTCACTTGTCAAGGAATTGATATTTATTTCAATCCCGATTCGGAGGACATCGAAATAACGCCTCTTTCAATGAATGCAAGTACGCAAGGAACGCCTACGCTATCCACGGAAAACGGGGAATTGTTAGGTTTTAGCACAGGATTGCAAATTTACAACGGAAATGGGGTAGTAGCGGAAAACGGCGAAAATATTGCAGTCGGCATACAGCAAGAACTGTTTATTGAATATTGGCCCGAAGGTTTTAGCCCCTTAGTTAAGGGAACATCGGGTTTCATTCCGATCACCGATTCGCTTTTTTATTACTTTCATCTCGGTTCTCAAATGTGGGCAAATCTGGAAGGGTGGGAAATCGATTTGGAAGATAACGGGGTGCCGGTAACAGGTTATTCAAACGGATTTTATTTATCCGAAATAGAACTCAGACCGGACGGTGGTTTGTATTTGCCGCCCGATAAACAAAAACAGTTGATTGTAGATGATTTTTTGGTGCATAATAATTTGAACTTCATCAAACACGCCAACGGAGAGGATTGGTGGATTCATGTGCCGAAAATACTGACGGATGAAGCCTATGTGTTACTTCTGAAAAGCGACGGAAGTATAGAAGAAATCAAAACTTACGATTATTCAGACCAAAACGGCAGGTCGAATGAATATCGACACGTTGCTGTTTCTAAAGACGGTACGCGAACGGCGCGTTTGATTGTTCGTTTAGACTCTGATGAAATGAATTTCGTAGAAGTCTTTGATTTTGACCGATGTACGGGATTAACGGAAAGAATTCTTTCGGATTCTTTATCGATTAACAATACCGCACCGAGCGTCAGTAATATTGGTGATATTGAATTTTCCGCAAACAACAGATTTTTGTATTTAGCTTTCGGAACAGTACTGTATCAAGTGGATTTGGATAAAAACGACCCGATAGCGGAACGAGAAACCGTAGGCACATGGGACGGCAGCTATGCGGAAATCGCTGCTAACGGTGAGTCGATATTGCCGAGTATTTTTAACTCGATGCTGCGACTGCCCAACGATAAAATCATGCTCACAGAAGTTACCAGAAGTCCTTACATTCATTTTATCGAAAATCCGGATGTGGAGGGTGTTGCCTGCAACTTTGTACACAAGGCAATAACGTTACCCGAAACGCCGCAAGACAGTTGCACGACTTTAGAAACAAATGAACTTCCGGATTTTCCACCCTATCGTATGGCAGCTTTGGAGCAGGATTGCAGCACGGTGACTACTGAAAGCGTTTTGGAAGCAGAGCCTTTGATTTTTCCAAATCCGACGACCGGCAGTTTCAAAATAAACAACGCGGTCGGGCTGAACTTGACAATCAAGAATGCGGAAGGAAAAACGAAATATTTTGTATCCGAAATCGGCGACAGTAACTATATTTTTAATGGAAGTGATTTACCGCCGGGTTTTTATTTTCTTCATTTTTCGGATAAAAAAAGCGGTCGTTTTCTGACCCGAAAGTTGGTTATTTTATAGGAAATATTTTCTCTTTTTCAAAAATGCCTTTGCGAAATTCATCTCGCAAAGGCATTTTTGCTTTCCCAAAAACCGCTATCTTTCCCCCTGCGAAACATCGCCGAAGCATCACGCGTTTTGCAAAAGACATTTTCACGAAAAACAAACGAAATGAAAAAACCGACCGCCGTCCTCCTCATGCACTGCCCCGACCAAGCGGGTATCGTGCGCGCCGTCACCGATTTTCTCTACGAAAATAAAGGCAACGTCATCTACCTCGACCAACACACGGATGCCGCCTCGCGTCAGTTCTTTATGCGCGTGGAGTGGGAATTGGATAATTTTCTCATCGGAAAAGAAAAAATCGAGGAGTATTTCGAGACGCTGATTGCCCAAAAATTCGACATGAAGTGGGAACTGCATTTTTCGGAAAATAAAAAGCGCGTGGCGATTTATGTGACTAAACTCTCGCACTGTCTCTACGACATGCTGTACCGCTATCAATCGGGTGAGTGGAACATTGAAATTCCTTTCATCGTCAGCAATCACGACAACCTGCGGCACTTGGCGGAGAAGTTCGATATTCCTTACTATCACTTCCCGATGACCAAGCAAAACAAGGCGGAACAGGAGGCGGCACAGTTGAAATTATTGCAGGAAAACGACATCGACTTTATCGTTTTAGCGCGTTACATGCAGATTATTTCGAGCTATTTTATCAAGGCTTATGCGGGTAAAATTATCAATATTCACCACAGCTTTTTGCCGGCTTTTATCGGCTCTAAACCCTATCACGCAGCACATGCACGTGGTGTCAAACTCATCGGTGCGACGAGTCACTACGTCACCGAAGACCTCGACGCGGGGCCGATTATCGAGCAGGGGGTTTCGCTGGTGACGCACAGTGATAAGGTGAGTGATTTTATCAGAAAGGGAAAGGATATCGAGAAGATTACGCTGGCGAAGGCGGTGAGTAAGGAGATTGCGAATAAGATTTTGGCTTATAATAATCGGACGGTGGTTTTTGAGTGAGGAGGAGAGAGCGAAGAGGAGAGAGGGGAGAGGCGGGAACGGCTTTTTTTGACTCTGAATTTCGTGATTATTCAAAATGAGAGAACCAAAAAAATCAAAGATTAAACTATAAACCTAAG
>JAHDCG010000004.1:92487-108042 GCA_020629965.1 Saprospiraceae bacterium
TAAACCTAAGCGCGGAGAAAGTTCCCCCGAATCGGGGGTTAGGGGGCTGAAGACGAGAAGAAACACTGATTACTGTCGTAATTTGTTTAGCTCATTTAATGCCGTTAGTCGCAAAACGACACAAAAAATCTCAACCACTCCCTACCAAAGCCGTTATCTTTGCGGCAAACCAAAAGGGCATAGCGAAAGCCGCCCATCAACTACCAACCATCAACCACCAACCAACACATGGCTTTTAGAAAAGAAAAAGACAGTATCGGGTACATCGACGTGCCGGCGGACAAATATTGGGCGGCGCAAACACAGCGTTCTACCGAAAATTTTAAAATCGGCGGACACCGGATGCCGGCGGAAGTTATTCGCGCTTTTGCGATATTGAAAAAGGCGGCGGCCATGACGAATGCGGAATTAGGCGTGCTGTCGAAAGATAAAAGCGACCTCATCGGGCGCGTGTGCGAGGAGATTTTGGCGGGAGATTTGGATGATCAATTTCCGCTGGTGGTGTGGCAGACCGGCTCGGGTACGCAGTCGAATATGAACGTGAATGAAGTGGTTGCTAATCGCGGCCACGTTTTGCAAGGCGGCGAGTTGACGGATGCAGAAAAAGCCTTGCACCCCAATGACGACGTAAATAAATCGCAGTCTTCCAACGATACTTTTCCGACGGCGATGCACATTGCGGCGTACAAAATGATTACGGAACTGACGATACCGGGCATTGAGGCCTTGCGCGATACTTTGCAGGCAAAGTCCGAAGAATTTATGGATGTTGTTAAAATCGGACGCACCCACTTTATGGATGCGACGCCGGTGACGGTCGGGCAGGAGTTGAGCGGCTACGTGTCGCAACTCAACCACGGCATTAAAGCTATTAAAAATACGCTCGACCATTTGAGCGAACTCGCGCTCGGCGGTACGGCGGTCGGTACGGGTCTGAATACGCCCGAAGGTTACTCGGAATTGGTGGCGAAAAATATCGCGGATTTATCGGGTTTGCCGTTCAGAACGGCGGAAAATAAATTTGAAGCCCTTGCGGCGCACGACGCAATCGTAGAGGCACACGGCGCACTCAAAACCGTGGCGTGTTCTTTGATGAAAATAGGAAACGACGTGCGGATGTTGGCTTCCGGGCCGCGCTGCGGTATCGGCGAGTTGGTGATACCTGCGAACGAGCCGGGTTCTTCGATTATGCCGGGCAAGGTTAATCCGACGCAAAGCGAAGCCCTGACGATGGCAATGGCGCAGGTCTGCGGCAATGATGTAGCCATCAATATCGGCGGCATGACGGGTCACTTCGAGCTGAATGTCTTTAAGCCGATGATGATTTACAACTTCCTGATGTCGGCGCGTTTAATCGGTGACGCTTGCAACAGTTTCAACGAAAACTGCGCACAGGGTATCGAACCAAATTACAAAAATATTAAGGAAAATCTCAACAACAGCCTTATGCTCGTGACCGCGCTTAATACGCACATCGGTTACGATAAAGCGTCGGAAATTGCGAAAAAAGCGCACAAAGAAGATAAGACTTTGAAAGCGGCGGCGTTGGAGTTGGAGTATTTGACGGAGGCGCAATTTGAGGAGTGGGTGCAGCCCAAGGAGATGATTTGAGTTGGTTGATAGTTGGTGGTTGGTAGTTGATGGTTGCCCTGCGGCTCTGTTCCTTAGATTTTGAATTAAATTGCGGGCTGTTGCTCAACCTCACAACTCCCCAACCTCTCAACCTCAAAACCTCTAAACATTACAGAAAATGAAAAATAAAATACTCGCTGTCCTGCTGATAGCTGCGTCGGTTTTAGCCTTAACCTCACTGTCTTCCGACGATTACTTCGCGGTAGATAAAAATACTTCCGTGGAGGATTTGTTGGTGCGTTTGGGCGAGAAGCCGCAGCCGCATCAGCCGATGATGAATTTGCAAGGGGTAAGCATCGAAAACGGACGGCGGTTGGTCTCGGAAGGTTTTGCGACCGAGCGAGACGGCAGCGGGAAGGTCGATAAACAGAGTGCGCATTTTGTGTGTACTTCTTGTCACAACGTCGAGCGCGACGAGCCGAATCTCGGCGTAGTCGATGCGCAGGCGCGGTTGGAGTACTCGGCGCAGCGCGGACTGCCGATGGTGCAGGGCACGGCGCTGTACGGCGCGGTGAATCGTTCGACTTTTTACAATGACGATTATGTGAAAAAGTACGGTGATTTAGTGGAACCGGCGCGGCACGATTTGCGCAAGGCGATTCAACTTTGCGCGGTGGAATGTGCTCAGGGGCGCAAGTTGAAAAACTGGGAAGTCGAGAGCATTTTGGCTTATTTGTGGACGATTGATTTGAAGTTGGAAGACTTGAATCTGACCGAAGAGCAACTGTCCGATTTGACGGCGGCGGCAAACGGAAACGAAGAGAAAGCAAGCAGCGCAGAGTTTTTGAAAAGCAAATATTTACCCGGCGCACCCGCTACTTTTGTCAAGCCGCCTGAAGACCGTAAGGAAGGTTACGCGGGCATTGTCGGCAATCCGGAAAACGGGAAGTTGGTGTACGAAACGAGTTGCCTGCACTGTCACGAGGGGCAGCGGTACTCTTACTTTAATCTCGATGATTCGGATTATACCTACAAATATTTGGAAAAACACTTTCCGAAATACACCAACTATTCGACCTATCAGGTGACGCGCTACGGTACCTCCCCGCTGCCGGGCAAACGTGCATACATGCCGCTGTACACGCAGGAAAAAATGACCGACCAAATGGCGGAAGATTTGCGGGCTTACGTGGAGGCGGAAGCGGGAAGGTAGGCTGTAACTTCGATGTACAAATTTGCTGCCCGACACGCATTTTTTCTAACCTTTTTTCTCATTCTTTGTTATCGACAATATGACTAAAGAAAAGAAAAAACAGGAACAAGCAGCGGAAGAAAAGCCGTTCATCAATCCGATAGATAAGGACAAAACAGCGGAAAATCCGCACCTGCTGCCCTACGCACATACCGTAGCCGGGCCGGTTATTAAGCCGATGGACAGAGGGCGCGTCAAAGGTCAGGCGGTCGCGGCAATGTACGAGCAGACCGATACACAACTCGACCAAATCCGTGAGCAAGTCAACCTCTTAGCGGCGCAGGCGAAGAAAATACAGGACAGGGTAGAAATGAGCGTTAAAATCTACGAAGCGGAGATGAATTTCAAGCCGCTGATGGGACACACTTACCATTTGTATGAGAAAAAGGACGGTACTTTTGTCTTGTCGATGATCGGTCCGAATGAATGGGGACGGAAGAAACCTTACACGTTTTTATATACCGCTAAGTTGATGTCGGACCATACTTGGGAGATGATTGAGGGGAATTGAGACGTTAGATATTAGATTTTAGACGTTAGATTGCTAACGACAAAGCCGATTTTGATGAGTCAAAATCGGCTTTGTCGTTTGGGTTGTTTGATTTGCTTACTGCGATTTTTCTTCCTCAAAATCATAAGAAGAGCTACGCGAATTTTCGGTCTTTTCGATGTGAACTTCAAAGTCCTTTACACCGCTGACGTTCATTTCTTCCAACATACTTCGATACTTTTTATATACGGCGGCGGGTTGTTTTTTACCGTTGATTTTCAGATGTTTTTCGTTAAATTTCAACTTGTATTTTCCGCCGTTGTAAAAGCCGTCTTTTTTTAATTCGGCCTCGATGCGGTCGGACTGTGCATTAATTCTTTGCGATTTTGCCGCCTGCAAAAGGGCTTCTCTGCGTTGATTGACTACACCCTGTCGGTGTGCCTGTAAGGCTAACAAGTCTTCGCGTTGCAGCAGTAATTCTTCTTGCATAGCCTGAATGCGTTCCCGCTCCGCTTGTGCCCACTCTTGTGCCGACATTGCCAACATTTCCGCTTCAATTTCTACGGCAGACTGCGGACTTTGCGGCGGCAGCGGCGGATAAATGCCGGCTGCTCGCTTCTCTGCCAAAGTCTTTTTTTCTTCGGCTAAGATTTGCAGTAAATTCAATTTTTCCGACAGAAGCTCTTCCGTTGTCTCTTGTAATTCGCGCATCTTATCGGCATTTTTTTGCGCGTTTTTCGGGGATAACAAAGCGGCTTTTTCTTTCTCCAAATGCTGCAAACCGCTTTCCAAACCCTCGATACCCGCTTCCAAACCCGCGATGTGGTGCGACTCTGCGGGAAAATGAAAATACGATAAATCCTGCTCGCCCGGTGCGCGGGGTGCCGGCGGCGGCGGCGGGGGCGGCGGGGGCGGCGGTGCGATATTACCGTTTACGCCTGCGGGCGGCGCGGGGGGTGCCGGAGGTGCGGTTTTGTCAAAGGAAGGCGGCGGTGGCGGTGGCGGGGGGATGTTTGCCGC
Source organism: Saprospiraceae bacterium (assembly GCA_020629965.1). Classification (GTDB taxonomy): domain Bacteria; phylum Bacteroidota; class Bacteroidia; order Chitinophagales; family Saprospiraceae; genus JAHDCG01. The sequence goes on from JAHDCG010000004.1 coordinate 96,822, forward strand.
TTCTTCTTTCAATTTGGTAAGTAACTTTTCGTGTTTCGGGTAGTCTGCAGGCGGGACGGTTTTTCCGTTGAGTACAAATTTCTTGATGACATCGTTTTTGATTTCAAATTCAACGGTACTGCCGTCGTCTTCTTCTTTGTATATCTTAAGGGTGCAGTTTCGATTTGCCGGCAGAGTATCGGTCACTGCAAGAGAGGAGTCGAGCGGGTCGATTTCCGCAGCAACGACCGGCTCATTTTGAAAAGCAAAAAGGCAAACCGTAGTTATCAGGCACAGCCCGATAATAAATTTTTCGGCGTTGCGCGAGCGGCGCGGCGATTGATTTAAAATTCGTTGTACACGCATGAGTAAAAGATTTTTAGGTTGAGAAAATGCCGGTGCCAAAGGAACGGCTCGGCGGCTCATTTCCTCGACATTGACGAGTGTTTTTATGTAAGTTAATGGGTTGCCCGTGACGCGCAGGGCAATATCGTCGCAGCAGTTTTCGCGCTCCTTGCGAATGATGCCGGAGATAAACCACACGGCGGGATTGAAGTAAAAAATAACTTCGACGACGGACTGCAACAAATTGAAAAGATAGTCGCGACGGGCGATGTGCGCCAACTCGTGCGCCAAAACCGCCTCGACCTGCGCGGGCGTCAATTGCGCAATCAGACCCAACGGAAAGAGAATGACGGGTTTGAAAAAACCGATGGTGACGGGCATTTTGACCAAGCTGCTTTCGAGCAAAGTCACCGCGCTTTTGACGGGAATCGACCTCCGCAAAGCGTCCGTTTTCTGCTGCCAATAATCGGAAACCGAGCGTACTTTTTGCGTTTTCAGGTATTGAACATAAGCAAAACCGCCGAGGAAGCGCAGCAAAAAAACGCTCATACCTACGAGGTAAAGCGTGAACAGAGCGGCGGTGTTTTCGGTCAAAAAGTTGCCGAAAGTTTGTGTCGGCGATGTATTTTCCGTTGCCGAAAGTGCCGTTTCGTCGAGCAAAATTTCATTAGTCAACAGAAATTGCTCTGTGTAAATCGGTTCGTACAAGTAAGCAAATGTCCCGATTGCCGACAGCAAAACCGCCGTCAACGCAGCGCCGGCCGCTAAGTAGCGTCCTTGCGCGTTTAGTCTTTTATTGAAGGCGAAAAGTAAGTACAGCAAACCGGCGATTAGTGCTGCCTGCCATAAGGAATGCAGCAGGGTTTCGCTTGCGGCGGATATGATTTGCTGTGGTATAATTTCCTGTATGTGTGTCATGATGATTTGAATTTTAGCACTTGAGAAAAATCAGAAAAAAATGACTGAAAAGGTGACTCTCCTGAGAGACAAGGGAGTCACCCTGTCAGTCAGCGTCGTTTTCCATTTTTCGTATCAAATCTTTTATCTCCGCCAATTCTTCCGCCGAGGCTTTATGATTGCCCAAAGCCTGCATTACCAAAGACATCGCCGAGCCGCGAAAGGTCGTATCGACAAATTTTTCCAGCAGATTTTGGCGGGCTTCCGCTTCGTTTACGGCGGCGGTGTAGATGTGCGTGCGGCTGTCGGTGTTGCGGGTCACGAGATTTTTTTCCGCCATGATTTGCATGATTTTTAAAGTCGTGGTGTAGCCGACCTCGCGGTTTTTGTTGAGTTCTTCGTTGACACTGCGCACCGAGGAGGCACCTTGTTTCCACAGGATTTGTAAAATTTCTAATTCCGAGTCGCTTGGTTTGAATTTCATATTCTACGTTTTTTTAGTAAATACGAACGCTTTCGTAATTTATGCTGCAAACATATACGAATCTTTTCGTATTTACAAGTTTTCTACGAAAAGATTCGTATTTAATTTTAAATTAACACGGAAAGGGTATTATTGCGGTTGAGAACAGATAAACAAATAAACGAATCAACAAATAAACAATTTCATGAAAAAACGCATAGCCGTAGATATGGACGAAGTCATCGCCGATGTTTACACCAAATATCTGGACATTTACGAAGCGAAATACGGACGCCGCCCCGCCAAAGAAGAGTATTGGGGGAAGAAAATGAAACTGTTGCCGGGTGCGGAAGTTTTGCGCCCCAATCTGTTTGAAAAAGGTTTTTTTCGTGACCTGCCGATTATGGAAAACAGCCAAGAAGTGCTGCGCGAACTCCACGAACGTTTCGACATTTACATCGTGACGGCGGCGATGGAATTTCGCAGTTCATTTGAAGACAAATACGATTGGCTGCAAGAGCATTTCCCGTTCCTGCATTGGCGAAATTTCGTATTTTGCGGTGACAAAAGCATCATCAAAACCGATTGGCTCATCGACGACCACGTACACAATTTAGAAACTTTTACCGGCACCCCGATTGTCTTTACCGCTTCGCACAACATTGCCGAAGAGCGTTTTGACCGCGTCGATAATTGGTTGGAAGTGCGGGAGTATTTCAAGGATATAAAGTCGGAGTAAACTTTGTACTGCGTACCTTTGCGCCATGCAGCAGGCTTTTGACAATTTCACAAAATTATTCAAACTCAAAATAAAATTTGCGGCGATTTCCCTCGTCGCCACGGTTTTCTATTTCCTTTTTTACAGTCTGTTTGTCCTCATCATCTTGCCCGCAGACGGTACGCCCGCTACTGCGACGGAGATTATCATCGTTACCGCCGCGGGTGATTTTATCGGTATTCTTATCAATTTTTTCATGCAAAAACGCTTTGTCTTTGACCTGCAAAGGACGCTGACCGCCGCATTTTTTATGGCATTGGCAGCCTCGCTGTTGGGCATGGCACTGCGCACCGGTATCGTGGCGTGGCTGGTCAATTATGAATTTTTCATGCAAACGAATTGGCACAAATTACTGCCGCAAATCGTCGCGATTATCGTTTCTTTTTTCTATAATTTTTACGTCAAAAGATTTATCTTTGAAAAACGATGGTTTTCGACGGAATAGGGGAAAACGACAAAGAAAAAACGGTTGAACGTTTTAAATCGGTCGGAAAACTCATCTTCACTCAAAAGGTGACTTTGAGTCACTCCGGGAGTAAAATCGGATTAGACTGAATAACCCGAAAACAAACTTTCCGAAAAAAAAACGAAACCATTGAAATACCCCTAAAAAAGCGAAAAAAGCGAAAGCCCTCCGTCAACCGTCAACCGACAACCGTCAACCAAAATTTTCAACAGAAAATTACTACTTTTGCATCCGCGAAACACCGATATTCCGAAACTGACCTTTTCCGTTCCCCACATAAAAACAGCATTTTCTAAACAGAGAACTATATGCGTTCCCAACCCAATTCACATAACTCGCTCGGCGGGGCTTCCGATGAAGAACTCGTCGAGAGATACTCAAAGCATCGGGATAAACAAGCCTTTGGGGTGTTGTACAAGCGGTACGCGCACTTGGTGTACGGTTCTGCGCTGAAGTATATGAAAGACGAAGAAACCGCCAACGATATGGTGGCGCAGGTCTTCGAGAAACTGTATCGCAAACTGCCGGAGGTCAATGTCCAAAATTTTAAAAGCTACGTGTACGGCTCCGTGCGCAACGAGTGCATCGCGCGGCTGCGCAAAATCAAAAGCGAACGCCAAAAGAAAGACAATTATTCGTTGGACGAAAATATTGCCGGCACCTTTATGGAAAACGAAGGCATGCTGCGTCTGGTAGAAAACACGGAGTCTCTGGAGGAGAAAGTCGCTGACGCCATGGCAACTTTAAACGACGAGCAACGACAGTGCGTGACTTTGTTTTTCTTTGAAAAAAAGAGCTACAAAGAGATTACCGAAATGACCCCCTTTGATTTGAAACAAGTGAAAAGTTACCTGCAAAACGGCAAGCGCAACCTGCGCAACGCTTTGGAGCAAACACTCGAAAGATTTTCCTAAACCGTACAACTCTTACGACTCCGACAAAACCGGTCGTCTTAAAATTTATCGTGTAAAATGAACACAAAAGATACATTAAAAGCCATCTTTCAAAAAACGACTAACCTGAGTCCCCGAGAAATCGAAAATTATTTGACGGATAAAACTTCCGCCGAAGAGCGCTTTCGCATCGAAAATCAACTGCTCGACGACCCCTTTGCAGCCGATGCCGTCGAAGGTTTGAGTCAGTCCGCCGGCAATGTTCCCGATTTTTCTTTTGATGATTTCTTAAAAAAGGTTGACGCCGCTCCCGAAGAGAAAGTACCGACCGCGAAAACGGTGCAAATGCCCGCCCGCCGGTTTACTTTGGGGCGCATTGCGGCAGCGGCGGCGATTATCGTAGCGGCAGGTCTGGGTTTGTTTTTTTGGTCGAATAATGACCAACGTCTCTATGCACAATTTCACGAAAGATATGAGTCCGATGCTCTGTTGGCTTTGCGCGATGACAGCAGCGCGAATGTAGCCGAGGCGGAATTAATTGCCGGTCTGGAGGCTTACGATGTCGATGATTTTGATAAGTGTATCAAACATTTAGGAAATTTTTTGCAAAATAATCCGCGCAGTCAAGAGGCATTTTTCTATACGGGGCTGTCTTATTTGGAAAAAAATGATTTGACAAAGTCATTGGAAAACTTCATGCAGGCGCGCGATTTAGGCAAAGATTATTATCGGGAATCTACCTGGTACGCGGCTTTGACGTACTTGAAAAGAGAAGACGCGGCAGCGACTAAACGTTTGCTGCAGGATTTGTTAAAACAGGAAGGACGGTATTTTCAGAAGGCGGAAGTGCTGCATAGTAAATTGTAGACGGCGGACGGTGGACGGATTACGGTGGACGGGAGGCAGTCGTTTTTTAAAATTACTTTTTTATCTTGAATTGTAATGCGCTCTCCGGAGTCAGACGTCGCAGTGCAACGTCTCTACGCAGAACGGTTCGGTGCTTTCAGGACCGGCAGGAAGCCGAACCGCTCAACCTCTCAACTTCCCAACCAAACGAATATTCCCGCGCTTGAGTCGCTCCGACAATTCAAACCTACAAGCCGGTCAAACCTTCCATACCCGGTCTTTCCTCTTTTTTCCTTACTTTTGCAAAAATTCGCAGCCGGCAACCTTTCACCGTCGGCAAACGTATATTTAAAAGACATTCCCGCCTTGACAAAATTCGACGGGCGGATATTGCGGTAAAGTGCCGCATCACGACTGATATTTTTTCAGTTGAATACGCTTATTTGAGATAAGACCCTGTAAGAATTTTTTAGAAAACACCCGCTGAAATGATTTCCCTTCATACAGAGACGCTCAGTGTCTCGGCAGCAGTCTAACGTCTAATGTCTAACATCTAAAGTCTCAAAACAAGCTGTTCGCCTAAATTTTAAGATTTGACATTTGAAGAACTGGGACTGAGCTACGAAATTCTCGACGGCTTAGACGCCATGGGATTTACCACGGCCACTCCTATCCAAGAACAAGCCATTCCCGTCATCATGGACGGCGAAGACCTCATCGCCTGCGCACAGACGGGCACCGGCAAAACCGCCGCATTCCTTTTACCGACTATCGACGCCGTCAGCACCCTGACAACCAAAAGCATCGACACCGTGATACTCGTGCCGACGCGTGAACTCGCCGTGCAAATCGACCAACAACTGGTCGGTTTTTCGTATTTTACGAATATCAGCTCGATTTCCGTGTACGGCGGTCGGGACGGTAACGCCTTTGCGCAGGAGAAAAAAGCCCTCTCTTCCGGTGCTAACATTGTAGTCGCTACGCCCGGCCGCCTGATTGCCCACCTCAACATGGGTTACGTCAAAATGGACAAACTGCACAGCTTGATACTCGACGAGGCCGACCGCATGCTGGATATGGGCTTTATCGACGACATCAAAAAAATCATCAATTACATGCCGAAAAAGCGGCAGACCTTGATGTTTTCGGCGACGATGCCTTCCAAAATTCGCCGCTTCGCCAAAGAAATTTTGCAAAATCCGGCGGAAATCAGCCTGGCTATTTCCAAGCCCGCAGCCAACGTGACACAGGCGGTTTACGAAGTGAAAGACGATGCCAAGCCTTATTTGCTCAAGCACATTTTGACCTCGCGCAATTGGAAAGAAGAAAAAATTCTCATCTTTTCAACGACGAAAAGTAAGGTGAAAAAAATCACGCAGGTACTGCAACAGGGCGGTATCAACGCCGGCGAAATTCACTCCGACCTCGACCAGGATGCGCGCGAAGAAATGATTCGCTCTTACAAAAACGGCAGCGTGCCGGTCTTGGTCGCTACCGATATTTTGTCGCGCGGCATCGACGTAAAAGACATTAACCTCGTTATCAATAACGACGTGCCGGGCGATGCCGCCGATTATGTGCACCGCGTAGGGCGTACCGCGCGCGCCGACGCCGACGGTGCCGCACTGACTTTTGTGAGTTGGGCAGACCGCAGAAAGTTTAAACAAATTGAAGACCTCATCGAGCAACGTGTCAAACGCTTGGAACTGCCCGACTTTCTCGCCAAAGCCGTGCCCGCAGCGGGTGACGACGACGGCAGAAGACGTGGCGGCGGCGGAAGAGGACGCGGGCGCGGCGGTAATCGCGGCGGCGGCGGCAACAGACGCGGCGGCAGCGGTAGCGGCGGCGGACGCAGAAGAGGCGGCGGCGGCAGACGGCGGTCGAAGTAGGAAAAAAGGTTTGAGTTGTTTGTGTTAGTTAGAATGGGTAGAGTCGTTGCGGATAACTCGTCATCCTTGGCTTTGTAGAGACGTGACACTGCCACGTTTAAGGTATAACCGGCAACCGATTTTATAAAAAAGCGTGTCTGAATCTTTAATGTTCAGACACGCTTTTTCTGTTTTATCGGCTGAAAAACGGCTTTCATCCCCCGGATTATTAACTAAATCTTAATGTACCCTTGACACGAAGCAAAAAAATATGTACCTTTGTTTGGTAAGTGCGAAATGTAAAAGTACATTTTGCTTGATTTTAGTTATTTATAGTCTCCCTTGAACATAAAAGAATTTACATCCCGAACCGATTTTTGGGGTTTGTGTTTCGGATATTTCGGTGTTTGAAAACAGATTTCGATTTGAAATTTTTTCGGAAATCTCAACCGGTTACCCGTTACTTTTTTTTCACTAACAGTCAGTAAACAGGGAAATCTTTTATGCTACTTTTAAATTCAAACTTGAATAATGTCTCTGCCGTGCAGCCCTTTGTAGAGCAAGCGACACAAGACATTAACATCAATCAGGACACTTACGGTAACATCCTTGTCAGTCTCACCGAAGCCGTCAACAACGCAATCCGTCACGGAAACTGCTGCGAAGAAGGCAAACACGTCGAGGTTGACATTGCAAAAGAACACAACGACCTCACCTTCCGAGTTTCGGATGAAGGGCACGGATTTGATTACAACAATATCCCCAATCCCCTTGCTCCCGAAAATATTGAAAAAAACGGTGGTCGCGGTATTTTCTTGATGCGTGCTTTGTCCGACGACATTAATTTCACCAACAACGGCTCGACGATTGAAATGAAATTTAAAATTTCATAAATCTCAATCGAACGAAACACTTACTTCTACACAAAAAAAAAGAGTCAAAAAACAGCAGATTTTTTTACACTAACTAACAACAGGCTGTCCGTTATTTTCGGACAGCCTGTTTTGATTTCTGTTGAACTGTTGAATCGTTGAGTCGTTGAAAAATACCCTATCATCGCTCGACTTTCAAGAATTACGCACTTAGTAATTTAACAGTATTCAAGTTATGGCTTACTACTTCAACAAATTTGAAAAAAAAATTATTTGAGCTTTCTGTTTTGCTTCATCAAAGCACCAAACTTCGAGTAACTATTCGGTATTCAAGGTTTACGCGCTCAACGATTCAACAACTCAACGATTCAACAAAGCCTATGAAAAATTTTTGCTCCTTGCTCTTCCTCCTCTCTTCCCTTTCTCTTTCCGCCCAAAACATCCTCAACATCGACCTTTTCGGACAAGTGAATCGCGGTGACGAACGCTACTCCGGCTCGTGGGCCTACATCGCGCCCGACGGCAGCGAATACGCGCTCATCGGCGCAAAAACGGGAACGGCGGTTTATTCCATCGACGCGGCGGACGACATCACTGAACTCGGTTTCATACCGGGACCTGCGACGAATTGGCGAGAAATTACGGTCATCGAGCAGCACGCCTACGTCGTCACGGACGTACAAGACACGGGGCACACCATGCAGGTTATCGACTTGAGCAATTTACCCGACGGCATTTCGCTCGTCACCGAATACAACGAGACTTTTCAAATGGGTCACATTATCGGGCGTGACATTTACAGCGACGCGCCTTACGTGTATGTGCACGGCGCGGACAGTGACGACGGCACGCACATTTTGGATGTCAGTGACCCCGCTAATCCCGTGGAGGTCGGAGTTTATGCGCCCGGTTATTACATTCACGACGGACACATCAAGGGCGATTATCTTTACGCTTGTGCCTTCAACGAAACGCAGGTCGATGTGGTGAATATTTCGGATAAAACAAATCCGATTTTGGAGGCGATTATTCCCGACCCCGGCGACAATACGCACTCCGCTTGGCTGACCGAAGACAGTAAATATCTCTTTGTGGCGGACGAGCAAGACGGCGTCGAGTCCACGATTTTTAATGTAGAAGACCTGACGGATGCCACGCCCGTAGCCCGCGTTTTGGCAAACGAATTGAGTCTGCTGCACAACCCTTACATCTGCGACGAGTGGGCATTTTGTGCACACAATACGGAGGGTTTGATAGTCTATGACATTGCCGACCCGACGTTGCCCGTGCAGGTGGCGCAGTACGACACTTTCGACGGCATGAGCGGCGGATTTAAAGGACTGTGGTCTGCCTGTCCGTATTTCCCCTCGGGCAAAATTATCGGTGCCGACCGCACGCAGGGTTTGTTTGTGTGGACTTTCAACGATACGCGCGCGGTGCGTTTTCGGGGGGTGGTCAAAGACAGCATTTCGGGCGAAATTTTAGCGGATGCCCTCGTTACTTTAAACGCTGCGGAAGACCTGCCGCTGTCACCGCTCGCCGAGTTTCGCTACGGTACATTGGCGGGAGATTTTACGCTGACGGCGGGTTTGGCGGGCTATGATACAAAGACTTTTACTTTTACTTTGGCAGAAGGCGAGGAGGCGGATTTTACGATTGAATTGATGCCGGATGATTTTGTTTCGACTGACGATGCGGCATCACAAAAGCCGTTGCGTGTTTTTCCGAACCCGTTTAATGCTTTGCTGTCGGTGGAAATTCCGGAAGAAATGCAAACGGGCGAGTTGATTTTGTATGATGCGGTAGGGCAAATCGTGCAGCGGGTCGAATTTTCGGAGGGAAATTATTTGACTCTGGAAACGGGGAATTTGGCGGAAGGGATTTATTTTTTGGAAGCAGTTGGTGAAAATAATTCACGAAAAAGAATAAAAATAGTGAAATAAAGGGGGTGGACGGTCGCTGCGCTCGACGGTGAACGGGAGCGACAACTGCTTCTAAGCGAAAACAGCCGTCCACCGTCCACCGTAAAACCGTCCACCGCCCCTACTTCACCAACAAAAAAGTTCCCTGCTCCTCAATCACCCGCCCGTTGGTCTGGGTCACGCGGGCGTGAAAAACATAGACACCCTGCGGGGCAATTCTGCCGTCCAATTCTCCGTTCCAGCCGGTCTGCGGGTCGGTTGTGACGAAAATTTGTTTGCCGTAGCGGTCATAGATTTGCATTTCAAAATCGACCGTTTCGGGAAAGAGGACGACGGCGCGAAACTCGCGGTTAACACCGTTCGGCGCAAAAGCATTGGGAAGAAAAAGGCGGCTGTTTTGCTCTACGCAGATGCGCGGGGAATTAGAGACAAAGCCCCTCGTGCTTTCGTCATAAAGCGTAACTTCGCCTGCGGCGCGGATAAAGTAGCAGGCAACGGGCGCATCGGGCGCGATTTCGGCGGCGTCGGTGAAGGTGAAAGTCTGCCCGTCCGTCGTGCCGACCGAGACCGGGTTGCCCTCTTCAATTCTGAAAATTTCGTAGCTCGCCGTCTCTGCACCCGGCAAAAGTAATTCTGTCCAGGATAATTGATTTTGACCGCTCGGCGTCGCCGTTCCCGACAAAAAAATCGGACTGCCGACCTCCGTGCCGCCGACATTGCCGCAGGCATCGCCCGCCGTGACGGTGTAGTAAAGTTGTTCCGTTTCCGGATTTGCGGTGTCGTCGAGGAAGATATTTTGTGCGGTCAGCGGCGGCGTGATATTTTCGGTGAGCAGCAGATTTTGCGCGTTGAAGTCTGTACTGCGATTGATGTCGTAAGCGGTAATATCGGCGTTTGTGCCCCATTGCCAGTCGAGGCGCACGGAGTTGTCGGGATTGACGGTGATATCGGTAAACGAGAAATCACGCACCGGCTGAATGATGTCGATAAAAATGCAAGCCTCGTTCGACGCTGAACTGTTGCTGCCGTTAGCCTCGCGGGCGATGACCGTAAAGCAATAATCGACCAAATTATCGGGCTGCGGAAAGTTAAAATTCAGCGTTTCTCCGCTCAATACTTCCGCCAATTCGGGTGCATCGCCGTTGTTGCTGACCCATATTTCGTAGTTGTCCACCCCTTCTTCCCAACCCAAATATTCCGTCCAGTTTAAAGTCACAAAGTCCTCGCAGTCTGCCGTGGCAATTTCCAAAAAAACGGTACGATGCTCCGCCCCGAAAATCGAGACGCCGCCGCAGTTGTCTTCCGCCAAAACGTAAAAACTCTCCGCGCCGCTCGTCGGGTCGCCCGTTACGTCGGTATAAGCAAAGGTGTTTTCATCGACGGTCGCTACGGGCTGCACCCCCGTGGCCGTCTCTCGATAGACGATGTAGCTGCCCGTCTCCGGCGCGGTACTCGGCAGCCAAGTGATGTCGGTCTCGGTGCCGTTGACCGTTGCGGACAGCACTTCGACCGCCGGCGGCAGCAGGTTATCCAGAGTGTCGGAGGTCAAGACTTCCTGCCCGGGGCAGTTAAAATCCGCCGTCAAATAGTAAAAAACCACCGTGCCCGGCAGCACATTATCGTAGTAGAAATCCTGCGTCGGGTCGGTCACTTGTTCCAAAAGCGTAAACGGCCCGTCCTCATTTTCGCTTGTAAAAATATTGTAAGCGTTGAAAACGCCGCAGTTGTTCGGCACGTTATTCCAAAAAAGGGTATCATTGCGCACGCAGAGGAAGTCAGGGGCGGAGACTTGGGCGGTGCCGGTTTGGATTGAGAAAAGGAGTATAAAGAGGATTATCGATGTACGACTGCTTAGCATTCGGAGCAGATATACCGTCGTTCTGTTTTTCTTT
>JAHDCG010000004.1:108142-109327 GCA_020629965.1 Saprospiraceae bacterium
CGATGTACGACTGCTTAGCATTCGGAGCAGATATACCGTCGTTCTGTTTTTCTTTGAAGAGTGGATGATATTATTTATGTTCATAACAGTCGAAACAGATTAAAGCAAAAAAGGTCAAAACAGACTATGAAGTTGAGAAATCTATACAACCCGGCAAGCATCCTCGTAAATCGTAATTCGTAAATCATTCCCTCTCCTTAAATTTCTCCTCCAAAACCTCCATCGCATAAGTATCTTTCAGTTTATATTTTATCTGAAATTCTTCCGAAATATTCTTTTCAAAATAGACCAAACCCAAGCCTTCGGCGTAGATTTCCAAACCGTCGTATTCCGTTTCGAGGTGACCTTCGTTGTAGTTATCAATCAATTCTCTAACGTAAAATTTTACCGCGTCGTATTCTTTGCCTTGATAAACGTAAGTCGTGTTGCCGGCAAACTGTCGATTGCGGATTAAGGTAAATTCCGTGCCTTCGACCTCCGGGTCATTCCACTTCACGGTAAATAACAAAACGCCGGGGTTTTGTTCATCGGCGGTAAAGGGAAAAACGTTATTCGCTACGATTTCGACCGGCACTTGACTCTGTTTTTGCGTCAAGGTATCGGTATGATAAAAATAAAAATCAGACAAAATCATGCCGTTGTCCTTCACCTCCTCACGCACAAACTGTATCGGCGTAAAATTATAATCGTAATAAGTGCCCGTCAAATACAGCACCCCGCCCGAGCGCACATTGCGATAATAATAGTAAAACGGCGGATTGCGCGGGTCGTCTGCGGTTTCGTATTCGTACACTCTGCCCGGGTCGAGGTCGGCAACGGGAAAATAAAAAGACTCTATATCCAACAAAGCCGGCTGCGGCGGCGTGCAGGCGACAATTCCGGATAAAATGAGCAGGAAAAAGAAGATTTTATACATCACAACGGATTTTAATTTTTTGCAAAAATACACACACAAACCCAAGTGAAAAAAATACGCAACCACGGCGCATTCCGCCATAATTGCGTATTTTTCGTAAATTGTTTTCCCCCTTTCCCGGCATTTACATACCGGGCTTAAGTGCTCCATGCCGGTGGCATTACCGGGAGGAAGGGTCAAAAAAAGTCGGTAAATTATTAGAATAGTTATACGAAGCCGCTAAATTTCGTACATCGTACATCGTACATCGTACATCGTACATCGTACAT
>JAHDCG010000083.1 GCA_020629965.1 Saprospiraceae bacterium
TCGTTTTTGCTTGACAAGACGTCCCGATGGTACGTCTCTACGCAGTGCTGCGCGCTTTTATTTAAGAAGAGATGTTGCACTGCGACGTCTTGCCATGACTCGATTTACGACGGACGACTGCTTTAGGACGGTTGTATAATCAACTTCAAGTTTTCTTTTATGGAGACGTTGCACTGCCACATCTCTACGAAAACACAAACAACAAAAGAAAAATCCGCTTTAATCCGCTTAACCCGCATCATCCGCTTATCTATCCAAGTCAAAACAGTAGAGACGCATCCTAAAAATCCTGTTAATCCTGTCCGTCTCTTGAGGTCTAAGCAATCACTCCATATTCTCATCAATCTTCTTAATGCGTATTTTCAACCCCTTCCGCACCTTTTTCAGCTTATTCAATTCCAAAATATCCTGCAAGCGCACTCCCGGAAATTTATCCGCCGCATCCTGCAAACTTTCGCCCGCTTCCAAGCGATAATAAATGTAATTGCCGCGCATTTTAGTCGCATTGCCGGCGGCTTTTTTCTTAACATCGGTCGATTTCACTTTCGCCTTTTTTGCTCTTTTCTTTTTGTAGGAAGTGGCTTTTTCGACCCGCGTTGCCCGCATATTTTCATCCAAGCCCGCTACCGCAAAAGGCGTCAAAGCAAGCGATTCAATCGGCGGCGCTTCCTCCGTTTCCGTGCGCGGCGACCACCGTTCGATTTTGTGCGGATGGAAAATTTTTAACTCCTGACCGACGTAAGCGTACGGACTCGTCAGGTTATTCCAGGCCATAATATTGTTTTTGGTGATGCCGTACATTTCCGCGATGCGTTCCATCGTTTCGCCCTCCTGCACCGTGTACATCGACTCGAAATACTCGTCGCGGGTGTCGGTTTTTATCGGACGCGATTTAATCGTCACCGACGTTACCGCCAAACTCAAGTCCCGTTGATTACCGTCCGGACGCTTGATGTGGCTCAAATAATCGAGTACCGTTTGCATCACGCGTTTCGGCAGGGTCAGTGTGTAACCTTTGCCGTTGGCGGGTACGAAACCCATATTGTACGCAGGGTTCAGGTCTTCGATGACGTACTGCGAAAGACCCGTGAGCTGCCCGATTTTGTAGAAAGAAATGTGGTCGTAAATTTTAACGGTCTGCGTCATTTGCATATCGAGCGAAGGATATTGCGGCGTCAGTCCGTGGTCTGCGTAGTATTTGCAAAGGTAAGTTGCGGCGATAAATGCCGGCACGTAAGCACGGGTTTCACGCGGCAAATAACGCTGTATTTTCCAGAAGTTTTTAGAGCGGGCACGACGCACGGCACGGTTGACGCGACCGGCACCGGAGTTGTAAGCGGCGAGGGCGAGTTCCCAATTTCCGAAGCGGTTGTGCGCGTTTTTGAGGTAAGCGATGGCCGCTTCCGTACTCATTTCGGGGTCGCTGCGGTCGTCGCGGTATTCATTGATTTCAAGGCCGTAGGAGTAGCCGGTTTCGGGCATAAACTGCCACAGTCCGCCGGCACCGACGCGTGAGGTGGCCTTGGGGCGCAGCGCACTTTCCACGATGGACAAATATTTCAAATCTTCGGGCATGTCATGCTCTCTGAATTTCTTTTCAAACATCGGAAAATACATCACCGTTTTGCCCAAAATGACCTCGGAATGCGCGCGTCGCAACTGCAAATAAGTCTTCATGTAACTGCGCACGGCGGGCGTTAATTTCGGCTTCACCAGACAGTTCATTTCTCCGAAACGCGCATTGATAGTCGCGTCGTCGGGCACATACATTTCACTCGGCGTATCAGCGAGAAGCGAGCATGGAACGGTGAAAAATGACAGAAGAGCAAGCGAAAAGAGGAGCAAAAAACAGGATTGATTTTTCATTTCGAGACAAAAATATAAACAGGTCGTGCGAAGAACCTGCGGCAAAAAAATGAGAAGTCAGAAAATTTTTTTTGCCGGTGTAAAGTAAGTTTGTTTAGTAATGATAAAAGAATAAATTCTGTATTTTGACAGAGTATAACTTTTTTCAGTTTTGGCTTCAAAGCACGATAATTGTTAATACTTTGAGTGATTTGAAGTGAAAAATGAAGGAAGTTTGACCTGTCAAAATTAGGAAGTTATTTTTTTATCATTACTCAGTCTTAACAGTGCGAACAATGTGGCGCGAAGATAGAAAATCGACGGCGCAATTCCGATTTTTGACCGTGTTAATATTTTTAGAATACGTTGATTCGGGTAGCGAACATTCACCTTTGATAATCTTAAAATGACCTGCGAAAACCAAAGCAAACGTCTTTGTGACTTATTGATTCTGTAATACCGAAAAAAGTCCGGTTTGTTATTTTTCAACCTGACGAAGTTTGATGCGTTCAAAGGCAGTAAGTGTATTTCTTTGCATAAAAAAAACTCGACCACCCGACATGAAAAAAGTAACCACCACCAACCCCGCTACCGGCGAAGACCTCAAAACCTACAAGCGACTGACCGAAAAACAGATCGAAAAAAAGATTGATAAAGCCCACAAAACGTGGCTGAAATGGCGCGAAACCGACTTTGCTCACCGTAGTAAACTCATGCACCAAGCCGCCGAAGTATTGGAAGACAACAAGAAAAAATACGCCAAACTGATGGTGCGCGAAATGGGCAAAACCATCACCGAGGCCGTCAGCGAAATCGAAAAATGCGCGTGGGTTTGCCGCTATTACGCTGACAACGCCGCCGATTTTTTGGCAAAAGAAACCGTCGAAACCGACGCGAGCAAAAGCTACGTCACCTTTCAGCCCCTCGGCGTCGTCCTCGCCGTCATGCCGTGGAATTACCCCTTTTGGCAGGTCTTCCGCTTTGCCGCGCCCGGTCTCATGGCGGGCAATGTCGGCATCCTCAAACACGCCTCCAACGTTATCGGCTGCGGTGACGCGATACAGGAGGTCTTTGAAAAAGCGGGCTTTCCCAAGGGCGCATTTACGCACCTCAACGTCGAGTCCGATGCCATCGCCGACATTTTAGAAAACGACAAAGTCAAAGCCGCCACCCTCACCGGCAGCGATCCCGCCGGGCGTTCTCTCGCCGAAAATGCGGGCAAAAACATCAAGAAAACCGTTTTAGAACTCGGCGGCAGCGACGCCTACCTCATCCTCGAAGACGCCGACCCGAATGAAGCCGCCGAAATCTGCAAAAACGGTCGCCTCCTCAACGCCGGACAAAGCTGCATCGGTGCCAAACGCTTCATCGTCACGGAGAAAGTGTACGATAAATTTCTCAAAGCCTTTAAAAAGAAAATGAAAAAAGCCAAGCAGGGCGATCCCATGAAAAAAAGCACCAAATACGCCACAATGGCACGCCGAGACCTGCGCGAAGAACTGCACGAACAAGTGCAAAAAAGTGTGGAAAAAGGAGCAAAAATTGCACTCGGCGGCGAGTTACCCAAAGGCAAAGGTGCATTTTATCCCGCCACTATTTTGACCGACGTAAAACCCGGAATGCCCGCCTACGAAGAAGAATTATTCGGTCCGGTCGCTTCGGTGATTAAGGTAAAAAACGAAGAAGAAGCGATAAAAGTCGCCAATGACAGCCAATTCGGACTCGGCGGCGCGGTCATCACCAAAGACAAAAAGCGCGGCGAAAAAATAGCGGCGGAGATGTTGGAAGCGGGCTGCTGCTTCGTGAATGCTTTCGTTAAATCCGACCCGCGCTTACCTTTCGGCGGCATCAAGACGAGCGGATACGGGCGCGAGTTGTCGCACTACGGCATCAAGGAATTTGTGAATGTGAAGACGGTTTATGTGGCGTGAAGCTGTTGTGTGAGGTTGATGGATAATCCCGACTGAAGTACGGGACAGGACGGAAGATGCGGATATAGCGGATTTAGGCGGATTTTTTATTTTGACTGTTCGTGACGAAAGAAAAGCGGATTAGAGCGGTAAAATATCCGCCCTAATCCGCCTCATCCGCTAAATCCGCGAATCTATCGTGTCAACTACCGCCGCAACTCCAAATACCCCCGCTGAAAAAACTCCTCGCCCGTGTCCGGGTCACTCCACTCCAGCAAATAATAATATGTGCCGTCCGGCAAATCCTTGTCCTTTCCGTACACGCCCGGCCAATTATTGCGGTACGCCTCCGAGCGGAAAACAAGATTGCCCCAACGGTTGTAAATCTCCAATTTACCCGATTTTCCTTCGATATTGGCGATGTGAAATTCATCGTTCAGCCCGTCGCCGTTCGGTGAAATGACGTTGAAAACACGAACGTCGAGACATTCGATGAAAATTTCTACCGTAGCAATGTCGCAGCCGTTTTCGTTGCAAATTTCGTAACTGAAAATATCCGACCGCTCACAAAACTCCGGGTCGGGCAGGTAAGTTACCGAGCAATCCGGATTGATAATCGCCGTGCCGTACTGCGGTTCGGAGGTAATTGTGGTCTCCGTAATGCCGCCGAAAATTATGTCATTTGCCTTGATGTCGATGACCACAGGCGTCGAGCGTTCGGTGGTGTCGATGTCCGGACCGGCAATCGGCGGGTCGAAAAATTCTTCCACCAAAATGCAAAAATACGTCGTGTCGCAAATGCCGAGCGAGTCGCAGAGGAAGTAACAGGCCGTATCTTTTCCGATAGCCATGCCCGTGTATTCCACGCAATTGGTGACAGGATTAAAGAAAAAATCCACGTTGCCCGTGCTGTTTTCCGCGCAGTCGTCGTCGCCGAAATCAATGCCTGCCAAAAATTCCGAAGTGTCGAGACAAGTTGTGTCCGACTCGGCGATAAAAATCGTATCGACGATAAATTCGGGCGTTGTTTCGATAATCGTGATGACCATATTTGTCAGCGTAATATTCCCGAATTCATCTTCCAAACGCACACAACTCGTGTCGATACCGGGGTTGAGCGGACTGTAAACCACGCAAAATTCCTCTTCCAAAATCAAAAATTCCACGCTCTCGCCGTTTAATTCCGGACAGGCATCCGAGACGCTGACAATTTCGCCTTGCAGCGCGTCCGCGTCGATGTCCAAGCACAGCGTGTCCGCTTCGGCGGAGATGAAAAGCGTGTCGTAATAGAACTCACCCGGCACCACGGTCAGCGACATATTCAACGTGTCGCAGTTGTTTTCCGCGTCGCAAACTTCGATGCAAGCCAAATCCGTACCGAGCGCGATGCCTTCGTAATTGATGCAAAAAGTGTTCGTGTTCGGCTGAAAATCAATGAATTGCCCGCTTTCTTCCGGACACAAATTCTGCATCGTCGCAAACTCGCCCGCAATACTCGTCATCAAAGTATCGAAGCAAACCGTGCCCGTCTGCGTGACGATAATCGTGTCGATAATGTCCGCCGGATTGTTGTCCAAAATCGTCAAATTCACATAAGTCGTATCACAAACCCCGACCGTGTCGCAGACCGCCAAACACAATTCGCCCGCGTCGATATTTGCGGTATTGAAGAGTAAGCAGGTGTCATTTACAATTTCATAATCAATCGCAGAACTCTCCGGGCAAAAATTTATCAGCGTGTCGAATTCCGTGAAAAGCCCGTCCGTTTCCAAGCAAAAAAGCCCTTCGTCAAACTGAAAAAAGCTCACCTCGACCGTGTCCGTCACCGTGCAAACGACCTCTGCGTTCAGCGTGTCGAGGCAACCCGTCACCGTATTTTCGGCAACCAAAAGATGCGTACCGGTAGTCAAATTCACGCCCAAATTTTCCTCGTTTTCTCCGCATAAAATATCGACCGTTACCGCCGTTCCGTTATCGGTAAAAGTGTAAATCTCGGCGATGCCTTCCGTCAAATTCGTACAGAGTAAAAACGTACTGTCACAATGCGCCGCCTGAAAAACACCCGTCGTCGCCTCTCCAAAAATATCGCAATCGCCGCAGTCCTCGACTTCGATTTCCTGCGCCGCAGTACAGCCGTTCGCGTCCGTCACCGTCACCGCGTAGCTGCCCGGTGCGAGACCCGTGCGCGTGCTTTCCGCCGTCGCGTCGTCCGCCCAAGCGTAGGTGTATGCGCCCTCCGGACTCGGAGTGCCGCCCGTAACAGTCAGCGCAATCGTGCCGTCGTTACCGCAACTTTCGGTCATCGCCGCACTGATGAACAGCGGCTCGGGTTCCGTGATTTCAAAACAATAACCGCCCGCCACGCAGTCGTTTCCGTCGCGCAGGACTACGCAATAATTGCCCGCCGGCAGCGCACCGTTCTCAAATTCCTGAATGCCGTTGGAAAAAATCGTCGTCAGCGGCTGCGGCAATCCCGGTTCGGCGGTCACGTCGTAAATTAACTCCCCGTCCGCGCCGCCGGCACAGCTTACATTTTGCTCCGTCGGGTCGTCGATAATCGCCTGCGGCACGTCGTCCGTCAGCACAAAAAGCACGGGCAGTTGACAGTCGGAAGAGTTTAAATCCGTCACCGTCACCGTGTACAGCCCCGCCGCGAGGTCGGTCTGCGTCGCCGTACCGCTCGGCCAAGAGTAGCCGTAATTGCCGCTGCCGCCCGTCACGTTCAGCGTTACCGTACCGTTTGCCTGCTCGCAAATCGGTTGTTGATTCACCGTCACTTCCGCCGACAAAGGATTCGCCTCGGGCACAGTCACCAACAAAATATTCGGGCAGTCGGGTATCATCGGCTCCGTCACCGTGACCATATAAGAACCCGCCGGCAGCGCATTTTGCGTCGCCGCGTCGGCAAAAGGTTCGGGCCAATCGTAGCTGAAATCAGCGGGCAACAGCGTCGCCGTTCCGTTGGCATCATCGCAGAATGCGGCGGTCGTATTTATCTCTACCGCCGGTCCGTCACCGTTGTTGACGATGACATTTGTCTCGGAAAAACAACTCGGCTCGTCGGCGCGTGCGACTTGTACGGTGTAGTTGCCGGCGGGTAAATCCGTGCGGCTGTTGCCCGTTGTATTCGACGTGCCGATGTCGGGAGACCAAGTGTAGATAAAGGTTTCCGACGCTTCGATTGTGATAATTGTCGCCGTGCCCGTTGCTTCGCCGCAGGTCGTCGCTTCGCTGTTCGTCCCCGTAATTTGGGGCAGGTCACAACTGCAACCCGATATCGTCGTCTGTGTCGTTTGCGTACAGCCCGCCGCGTCGGTTATCGTCACCGCATAGCTGCCGGCGAGCAGGTTTTCGCGGTTTTGATTTGCGTTAAAATCCGACCACAAAAAGGTGTAAGGAGCCGTGCCGCCGCTGATTTCCGTCGTGATGCTGCCCGGCGTTTGACAGGCATTTTCCGTCACAAAATCGGCACTAAGCGGCGCGGGAGACTCGACGGTGAAACACAAATTCCCGCTCGCACAGCCGTCCGCTTGCAAGAGTTGCAGACAATAATCGCCCGCCGGCAGTTGCCCGTTAGTAAATTCCTGCAAGCCGTCGGAAATTATCGTATCGGTCGGATTTTGAAAATCTGCGTCGGGCATGAAAGTAAAACTCACCGCCCCGTCCGCGTCGCCGAAGCAACTCACATCCGTCACCGCGTCGAGCGTCACGTTGGCATTTGGCACGTCATTATCGAGGGCAAAAGGGAAAGGAAATTCACAACCCGTTTCATTATCGGAAATGAGGACTTGGTAAATGCCCGCCGCGATATTTTCCTGCACATTCGTTTCGCTTAACCACGAAAAATTGTAGTCGCCGCTGCCGCCGTTGACCGTCAGCGAAACCGCCCCGTCCGCATTGCCGCAGGTCGGCAAAGTAAGCACGTTCAGTTCCGCCGAAAGGGGATTTTCTAAATCAATGACCACGCTTAAAACGTTGGAACACAAAGGATTAGTCGGGTCGGTAACGGTGACGAAATAAGTGCCCGCCGCTAAATCCGTGCGCTCGTTTTCCGTACTTTCGTCTGCCCAAAAATAGTCGAAATCGGCGGGAGTCAAGGTCGCCGTACCGTCCGCAATCATACAAGTCGCGGGTGTCGTCACCGCCGTTGCCGTGACCGCATTTTCGTTTTCTACCGTCACAAAAACCTCCGTAAAACAGTTCGCGTCCGTTGCGTTTTCGATACGCACCGAGTAGCCGCCGAAGGGCAATGCGTAACGTTCGTTACCCGCCGCATTCGTCACGCCGAGGTTGGTATTCCACACAAAATTATAGTCCGTTGCCGGGGCTGCCGTGCTGATAATCACCGCGCCCTCACTACCGCCGCAGACCGAGTTTTGCACGGAAATACCCGTCACCTCCGCCGGACTGCAACTGCAATCTTCGACAATGACCTCTACTTCCGTCGTCGCCGTGCAACCGTTCGTTTCGGTCACGGTAAAAGTATAAGTTGTCGTCTGCGCCGGTGAAACAATCGCCTGCGCATTATTCTGACCGAAATCCACCGCCGGCGACCAAGCCACCGTCGCGCCCGGACTCGCTGTAAAAGTCGCATTTAGCAAAGCCGTTTCGCCTGCACAAATCAAGACATCGCCGCCCCCACTCGCCGTCGGTGCCGGCAAAATTTCAAAAGAAATACTCGCCGTATCCGTAAAATCGGGAAACTCATCGTTGTTGACAATGACCGAAAAAGCATAAGTTTCTCCCGCCGTGCCGCCCGAAAATTGAGTTTGCGCCGTGTTAAAATTGCTCAACATTCCCGCGCCGTTTGCCGGGTCGGCTTGCCACAGGTAGTTGTCACCGCCGCTTGCCGTCAGTACTAAATTTTCGTCCGCACACAGCGTTGTCACGTTCGGCGAAATCTGCGCGTCAATCGGATTTGCGACGATGACCGTAAAAACTTCCGAGTCGGCACAGCCGTTCGCATCCGTCACCGTCAGCGTGTATTCCGTCGTCGCTTCCGGACTTGCCTGCGGAATTTGCGCCGCCGCATTATTCAGTCCCGTCGCCGGACTCCAAGCGTAGGTAAACGGAGCAATTCCGCCCGTAATTTGCGGCTGTAAAAAGGTCGTACCGCCCGGCGGAATTTGCTGCGCCGCCGCTTCCGCAATCACGGGATTTACACCGCGCGCTACCGTCACCGTGTCGAAAACCGTCTGACAATCAGCGCGTTGCGTCGCCAAAACGTAAAGCAAATCCGGTTGCCCCGCTTGACCCGTATGCACGATGTTCAATGTTGGCTGCGCAGTGTCGGTCGCGGATAAATCGCTGACGGTCGCGGGCGCAATCGCCGTCCAAGTGTAGCTGTAAGTGCCGTCCGTCGGGCAGTCGTCGATGCCCAAAACGGTAGAAATTTCCGTATTTCCGTCCGCACAAAAAGCACGATTTTCGCCCGCATTGTGCAGCACGGGCGTCGGAAGCGGGTTCAAAGTAATACCGCACAGTTCCGTTTCGCTTGTATTGAGTTGTGACAACAAATTACAAACGCGGTCGAGATCGGTCTGAAATGTGAAGGCAAAGGGCAGCGCATTATTCATCGTCACCGCGCCGTTAATCGTCACCTGATGCACAATCGGTTCGTCCGCGTCGATGAGTCCGTTTGCGTTTTCGTCGAAGTAAATGTCCAATGCAAAATCCTGCTGCGGGAAGGCGGCTGCGGTGCTGACAATGCGCCCGCCGACCGTAATTTCCTCAGTCATCACATTCACGCATTCCGCGACGGAAGTATCGAATATGACGGACAAACTGCCCGCTGCCGGCAGACTTTGCAGCGCACCGCCGTTGGTTGAAGTCAGGGTTGCTACCGTACAATTTTCTGCGGTTTCCGCACAAAAAAGATTGCTTTGGGATTGCGTGGTCAGACTGAAATCCAACATTTCTACGGCGCAGTCGATGTTGCCGGAATTGACGTTAAAAGTAAAAATCGCCGTTTCGTTTTCGCCCAAGCCGAGCGGCATTTGCCAGGTCAGATTTTGTAATCCGCCGGAAAAATTCACGCTCGGTTCTCCGATTTGCCAATCAGCGGGAGTCGTCGCAGCGGAGGTGTTTCCTAAATAAATCAAACCTTCGGGCAGTGTCACGGAAACTACATCCTGCGCGTCGGTCGGCGTGGTGCCGAGGTTGGTAAATTCTACGCTCAAAGTCGAAACAGCATTCGGAATGACGGAAGTGCCCGCCGCGAAATTGATTTCAAACAGTTGATTGTCAAAGGGTTGTGTACCTTCGATGACTAAGGGCAAAGTTTCGCCCGCTTCAAAATTGGTCGCTTCGCCGCAGGCTTTTTGTCCTTGAAAATTGTAAGAAACCAACGAGCCGCTGACAAAATCGCAGTCCGTTTTGATGCGAAAACGCAGTAGTAATTCATTGTCATCCGAAGGATTATTCGGATTGAAACCGGGCAAACCGCCGTCCTGCAGAGTCTCCGGAAAGCCGGTAAAATCGGCGAAGCGGTAAGTATTGCCGGCGACGGTTGTGCCGAGAAATTCGGGTTCGATATTCAACGGCGTAAAAGCGGCGGAAGCGGGGTAGGCAATTTCGGTGCTGCCCGCGACGTATTCCGCGCCGAAAACGGGCAAAATGATATTGGTTGCCAAGTCGAAAGCCGCGCCTTGGTCGTTATTGCGCAGGCGCAAAGTGAGCGTTTTTTCGGTACAGATTTCGCCCGCGACGGCATCTTGTTCACTGACTTCGGCTTCCAAAAACGGATCGCGCAGTGTGACCGAAAGATTGAGACCGGCTTCGGCGCAGTTGTCATTGTCGGCGGGCGTCCAATCCGGGACGAGGGGCTGACAGTTGTAGCCGGCGCGGAGGTTAAAGTCGGTATTCTCGCAGGAATTAACGCGAGCTTTAAGTCGGATTTTGCGACAGATTTGTGTGAAATTATTGAGTCCGTTCGCGCGTTGCAGCAGACCCGTTTCGGTGAAAATGAGGTTATTATCCGCGCCGTAAGGTTGCAGCGGCAGTTCCGCAATGTTGCTTGCGTCAGTGATATTTTCGAGGGAAATAAATTCTAAAATACCGCTGAAATCTTCGACCGCCAACCAGGTTGCGGTTGCATCGGCGAGGGGAGAAGTGTTGCAAAATTGCACCGTCCAAGTCGCCGTGTCACCCGTCAAAATATGATTAATCGCGCTCTCCGGCGTAAGGGAAAGCTGCGGCGGGTCGGTGTATTGCAGCGTAGAAACGACGGACTCGGAGGTCGGCGTGTTGCAGGCGGCGGGCGCATTCGTCGCGCTGCTGTTGTAGTCGCGGTAGTAAATCGTCGGCGAAAAAACGTAGTTACCGTTGCCCGTACTGCTGCCCGTCGGACTCTCGCAGGTGCCCGTCAGGTGTACACGCAGATTGAAAACGTAGCTCTGCACCTCGTTCAAAGTCGGCTGAAAATCGAGGGTATCGAAACGCGCGACGTAATGCCCGCCCGGGAAGTCGGTAAGCGGCGCGATGTCGTAAAAATCTTCCCCGAAATCAGGATGACCGGGGATACTGACCTCGACGCCGGTATTTTCAAAAGCGGTCAAAATATTGGGGTCGAAATCGAAAACCAAACTATCGACCGTCGCGCCGGGGCGCAGTTCTTCGCCGAAAAATTCGGAGAAACCGTTGTTGACCGTCAGCAGGCGATAGTCCAAGCGGCGCGGCTCGCAGCCGACGGGAAAATCGTCGTTATTCGGAAAGTCGAAAGCGGTCTGCGTCATGGCGACCGTGAAGTTTTCGCCGAAATTATCGCAGACCGTTTGCGTGCCGTTGACAAGGGCAAAACCCTCCGCGCGAAACTCGGGAATGACGGTAAATTGAGTGCCGTAAGGTCCGGCGGGGTTGAGGTTAAAATTGCCGGTGAAATTAACGGAGTCGCCCTCGGTCAAGGTCAAATTCAGCCCCGTCAGGCAAGCCGATAAATCGACGGTCAGGGTACGCGTCGCACCGTTTTGTTCGGTGGTGAGTTGGTTCGCACCGACACTACACAAAAATTCCTCGCCGCCGCTGACAAAAACAACTTCGCCGGTTTGGTAGTCGAAAACATCGACATCATCGACGGAATTATCGGGATTTTTGTAAGAAATGCGCAGTCCGATGTTGTCGCTTAAAGGTGTGTCGCCGACCACGTTTTTGACTTCCGCCGCTACGTTATCGCAGGAAATTGCGATTTTTTGATTGGCGTCTGCGGGGTCGATTGGTTGCGTAAAATCCGCATCGGTAAAACCGAAATTGGTGCGATTGACTTGAAAATCAACGGTTTGTAAGCCGGCGGGGCAATCCAAAGTTTGACTTTCGGAGCAAGGCGGATTTTGATTGTGAATGCGCGGGCCGGTCAAATCGCCGCAGTACCACAGGTGCGTGCAGTCGCAGTCGGCGCAGGAAAATTCAAAAGTCAGCGGAAAATTTGTCTGTCCTAAAGGTGCATCACAGGTCGCCGAAAAAGCTAAATCCAAGCGGTATTCGCCGTTGATAAAGGGGGAGTTATTGCCGGAGTAAATTAAAATCAGCGTGTCGTTGCTGACGGTATTTTCCAAAAGCGGAATTTCGTTGGCGGAATTTTTCAGCAGTTTGGTTTCGTTGATTTCGGGATTGATGCCGGGCGGCAAAACGACTTTTGCGGTAAAGGTTGCGGCACTGCAATTGAAAGCAAAATCGCGCACGGTGCGGCGTTCGGTGTGGATGACGACGAAAATTTCTTCCTCGGCAAAAGCGTCGGTTTGCGTGAAGTTTTCGATGTCGGAATTGTTATTGGCGGGGCGAATAAAAGCAAAAAGGTCGCGCGTTTCGGTTTCTTCGCAGTTATTTGTCCAAGAAATTCTGCCGTTGAGCGTCGTCGTAAAATCATTAGTGCAGCCCTCGTCAAAACCCGTGATTTCCTGCGCATTCGAGCAGTCGAATTCGTATTCTACCGCTACCGCAAAACTTTCGCCTAAAGGCAAATCATCGAAAAAGCCGTCGCCGTCGGTATCGGTCAAGCCGCCGCTGCCGTCGGGGTCGGCGGTGAAATTCGGGTGATTGTCGAGTGAGATAAGTGCTTGATTATCCGTGATTTGTACGCCGGCTATGGTTGCGTTAAAAATGCGGTAGCCGTTGTGTTCCGAAAGATAGTCGATACTCAAACCGATGCCCGCCGTGACGTTGCGCATCGCGCCGAAACCCGCTTCGATTTCAAAGCCGTTGTTGGTAAAAATGAGGGTTTTTGCGCCCGTTTGACAGTAGCCGGCGAGTCCTTCGTTTGCCGCTTGCGCGGGTACGATTTGGGCATTCGCCGCGCCTTCGCCTAAGGTCACAAAATCCACGTCGAGCATTTCCGCGCAGAGGTCGTCGTCGCAGCCCCAACCGATGCTGTGCGTGCTAAAAGTGCCGTTGAGACAGGCGGTCAGGCAGTAATTTTCGGTGAGGGTCAGGCTTTCGCCGGGGTCGAAAAGAGGGTCACCGTTGCCGTCGATGCCGGTCAGTAAATCGCCGGAAATGACGGCGGTCAGCAGGGTATCTCCGCCGGTCTGCAGGGTCTTGGTGAAAGGCACGGAAGCTGCGCCGAGTTTGAGTTCTTCAATGAAAACGCCTTCGCTTTGCAAGACGGTGTAAGTCACGGATTCGGAAAAACCGTTGAGGCTCGAATTGCTGATAAAAATTTCGCGGCTGCTGCATTCGCCGACGCGACCGGCGGGGGTTTGGTTGTCGATTTCGATGGTGTAGAAGGGCACGGCAAAAGCGTCGCGGTATTCGTTGGTAAAGTCGGTTTCGGTGATATTTTCTTGTCCGTCGAAGGTGTAAGTGAAGTTGTAAATGTCGAAAACGCTGACCTGATTATCGGCGGCAAGCGCGTCGGTGTAGCCGCAGTCGGCGCGGACGGTAAAGGCGATTTCTATGGAAGAAAGTCCGTTCGGGCTTAAATCGGGCAGAGAAAAAACCGGGCGGTGAGGGTCGGTATTGTCGGTCAGCGCGACATTCGCGGAGGGCAAAAATTCGACTAAAGAAACGCCGTCGAAAAGGTCGATTTGCAGGCTGATGTTGCTGCGCAATGCGGGGGAAAATCCGGCGGTCGTAACGGTGACTTTGACGGTATCGGGGTTGCCGCACACGTTGAGGAAATCGGGTACGTCGGCGGGGGAGGCGTAGGTGACGTCGAGGTTGTTTTGCGCATTTAACAAAAGGTTAAACAGGCAGAAAAGGAGAAGTAAAATCGGCTTGGTACAATGCGACATGTGTAAGGGAGTGTTTGTTTTGGTAAAGTGTCGTTATTTATATGTGTAAGGTGTTGATAGTTAGAGGTTTGAGTTTTTGGGTCGAGGGTTTGAAATAACATTAGAAAGGAGCAAAAATTGTACCGGGGGAAGGGGGTCGTGAGGTTAGGAGGTTGAGGGATTCGCGGATTTAGCTGATTGGGCGGATTTTTTTCGTGGAAAATTCTTCTCGCTACCCGGCACTAACGTACCGGGCTGAAGTGCCTCGTGCCGTTGGCACTTTTAGACAGGGTTGATTGGTTCCAAAGTTCAGCGCACCGGGGTACAAGTTTCTCCCGGTAGGGTTCCCCCGATTCGGGGGCGGAGGGGACTGAAGACGCGCGGCTTTACTCGTCTTCAGCCCCCTAACCCCCGAATCGGGGGGACTTTCTGCGCTCCTCATTTTATGGTAAACAAAACCAATCAACCCTGACTTATAGGGGGGAGTGCAGACACAGGCGGAACCCGGGCATCAGCATATCCTGACCGACAAATCGGGGCGGGAGATAGCATGCCGTTGGTATTTTTACAGGGTTGTCGGTTCGGTTTAGAAGTTGACTTAATCCTTCCAATCCCAAAATCCTGTCCAAAAATTATCCTAAAAAATAATCTAATCCAACGACCAATACGAATTGTAAAATCATTAAGCCGTCGATGCCGAAGGAGAAGAAATAATCGTCTTGGCGGGTGTCGGCTTTGCGGATGAGGGAGTCGGCAACGTAGCAACTGAGCATGATGCCGATGCCGATGTAGAAGCTGTAAAACGTGAAAAGCACGGAGAGGAAAGCGCAGAAGGAAGTGAGCAGCAGCAGCAGGCTTGCGAGTTTTTTGGTGCGCGGAATACCGAGTCGAGAGGGGAGGGTGCGGACGCCGGTGTAGCCGTCGATTTGCAGGTCGCGGACGTCGAAGGGGAGGGTGAGGGCGAAGATGAACAGGGCGCGTTCGAGAAGCAGGAGGGCGGTCTGTTGGCGGGTGGTGTCGGTCGGTGTTTCGAGGAGGGGCAGGGCGACGGTGACCCATGACCACACGAGGGCGACGAGAAAAATTTTGAGGTGGTCTAAATCGCGCAGGCGTTGCTTGTTTTTGAGGAAGGGGATGACGTAACCGAGCGACAAAAGCGCGGGAAGGACGAGGGCGATTTGCATTTTAAGCGACAGCAAAAAGAAGCAAATAACGGAGCCGATGGTGCCGAGAACGGCGTAAACGAGAATATGATTTTTGTATTTTTCGATGATAAAATAACGACCGCGGTCGGTGAAGGGTTTTACTTTTTTGAGTCCGATGATACGGTGGAAGGCATAGAGCATCAGAGTAGAAAAGGTGACAAAACCTAAGTAGGGTGTGGCTTGAAGACTGCCGGCAGCGACGTAAATCGTTTGCAGAGTCATAGCGGCGGCGCAGGCGGCAATCCAAAAATTTCCGTAGAGCAGAAGGTTGAAAAGGTTGCGAAGGAGTTGCATGAGCGGGTGATTTTCGAGAACGGCGACGGGAGCGATTTTTACTCCGATTTTGTCAAAGTCAAAATGCGTTCTTTGCCGGCTTCGGTCATTTTGAGGACTAAAGTATCGGGTTCGGAACGGAGAATTAAGACGGCTTTTTGCTTTTGCTCGCCGGTCGTGTCTTGCGTGTAGAGCAGATTTTCTTCTAAAAACCAGTTACCCGCTTCCCGATAATTGAGTGTACCCGTATAGCGGTAAGTGCCGTCGGGCTTGACGTTGAGGCTGATTTCTTCGGTGTTGACGGGCAGTTCTTCGCCTTCTTCGGTGATGCTGACGGCGGTGCGCTTGCCGAGCAGATTTTCGCGGAGTTCGTTGCGGCAGGCGGTGAACAGGGTCAGAAGCAGAAAAGCAAAAAGCAATTTTTGCGGCATAGCGGATACGGATTTTAAAATGAGAATGTATTTGCTTAGGTACGGGGTATTTTTCCTACGAACAACTTACATTATTTCGGTATTTCTCCGGATTTTGCAAAAGATAAGTACCTCGTACCTTTTTCCGATGTAAGGAAATAATCGCTGATTTTTGAATATAACGCAAAAGTAGGATTCTGTTTTACAAACCGGCGCAGATTATCGCGGCGGAAGTCGGTAAACGGAAAATTCTCGGAAAGGGCGGAAATTTTTACTGTCTAATATTTTTCAAAAAGCGCGGTAATAATTTTTGATTTCAGAAAGAAGGCAGAAGGAAAAAACGTAATCGTCGGTCGCTGCCTTTAAACGCAAAACGGCGGCTTCCGTGAAATTTTAAAAATTTAAAAACCAAGTTTGTCACTATGCAAAAACTTATTACTTTTGCGGTCGATGAGGGCCATACGATTGAATCCTTCTGAATTCCCCCAGGCCTGAGAGGGAGCAAGGGTAGGAGGTCGAGGCAATGTGTATGGTTCCTCATTTTTTTAATAACCGCTGCGGAGCAGGAATGCTCGGGGGCGGTTTTTTGATTCTGTGAGTATTGAAAAATCACTCCCCGTAATGCGCATCAGGAAACATCTTCACCACTCGCTCATCGGGCTTAGCGTAGCCGCGAAACATACCCGCCGTGTTAAAAGGCATCGCTACATTTCCGTATTTATCGACGCCGATGATGCCGCCCGCGCCGCCTTTTTCCACTAATTTTTTGTTGATAACCTCGTTGGCGGCATCCTGAAAAGCAGCCTCTCCGTACATCATCCGCGCCGCAATGTCATAAGCGACGGCATAGCGAATGAAAAACTCGCCGTGCCCCGTCGAGCTGACCGCGCAGGTGGCATTGTCCGCATAAGTACCCGCACCGATAATGGGGCTGTCACCGATGCGTGACCAGCGTTTGTTGGTCATGCCGCCCGTCGAGGTGCCGGCGGCAAGGTTGCCGTTTTTATCCAAAGCCGCGCAGCCGACGGTACCGTATTTCCAATCGGGGTGCGTGAAGTCTAAGCTGCCCTGCATTTTTTTCTTTTCCTTTTCCAGAATTTTCTGCAAATAATCGTAATTGTTTTGCGTGAAAAAGTAGGAATTATCGACCGTTTCCAAACCGTTGTCGCGGGCAAATTCTTCCGCGCCTTCGCGGGTCAGCAGTACGTGCGGCGATTTTTCCATGACGGCACGTGCGGCTTTGATGGGGTTTTTAATGGTCTTGACGCCGCCGACCGCACCCGCCGTTTGGTCTTTGCCGTTCATCACGGAGGCATCGAGTTCGTTGGTGCCGTCGTGGGTGAAAACCGCGCCTTTGCCCGAGTTAAAAAGCGAGCAATTTTCCATAAAAACGATAGTTGCTTCCACCGCATCGAGCGCGGAGCCGCCGTTTTTCAGAATTTCTTCGCCGATATTCAAGGCGTAATTCAAGGTATCGGTGTACATTTTTTCGCGCGCCGCATCCGTATTTCCGGGTGATACGCTGCCCGCGCCGCCGTGGATGACGATGGTGTAGGCGGGACGTTCGACGTTTTCCGACGCCGTTTTTTCTTTGACCTCGGGCGGATTGGGCGGTTGACATTGGGAGTGAACGAGGAGGATGAAGAGGAAGAGAAGGTAGGTTGAGTTTTTCATTTTAAGTTAATTTTTTACGCTGATTTTGTATGATTTGCTACCTGTCCCGCACCTTTGGTCGGGATGATTTACGCTGTTCTTTTAGGATTGTGATTTGATGTGATTTTCGCTGTTTTCTTTTTTGCAAACAAGCGTCGATAAAAACGGATGTATATCTACGCTGAATTTTTACGCTGATTTTAAGGCGTCTGACACGGGTATCAAGAACTGAAGATTATTTTGAGATTAGACTTATTTTTAAGCAAAAAACGTGTCTGACGCCGGCCGGTATTTTTGAATTTTACGCTGATTTTATCCGCATCGCGTTTCAAACAAACACCGATTGAAATCGAATATTCATTTATCTTAACCCCGTTCCGCAAGCGACTACAACCTTTAAAACCGCTCCAACCTTTAAAACCTTTCTCCCTCGCCATCGTAAATATCCGCTTTTCCAAGCGACGTGCTAATCCCCAAACCCCTATTTTTGCCGCAAAATACAAAATAATGAAAATACTTATCATCGGGGGTGGAAATATGGGACTGACTTACGCCCAAAGTTTTCTGAACAGTCACATTACGGTCAAGTCGGATATGATGATTTTGGAGAAGTCGTCCGAAAAGGCTAAACTGTTGGCGCAGAAGGACATCGGCACGGTGTACGGCAGCGCGGAGGGCTGTATTCGGCAGGCGGATTTGGTGATTTTTGCCGTAAAGCCGCAGGACTGCGCGAAATTATTTGCCGATTTAAAACCGCACATCGACCCGCAGCAGGTGTTTTTGTCGATTATGGCGGGTGTGAAAATTAAGACGATTTCGGAGGCACTCGGCGCGAAAAAAATCATTCGTGCCATGCCGAATCTGCCCGCGCAAATCGGAATGGGCATGACGGCGTTTAACTCGACCGACGATGTGACGCGCATCGAACTGGTGATGGTACAAAATCTTTTGGCGACAACGGGTAAGACTTTGTACGTGGAAAAGGAAAGCAGCATCGACGCGGTGACGGCGATTTCGGGCAGCGGACCGGCTTACGTTTGGTACTTTATGCAGTCGATGACGCAGGCGGCACGCGAGATGGGTTTTACCGAATCGGAAGCGGAACTGCTTGTCAATCAGACGTTTAGAGGCACGGTAAATTTGCATACCAAGTCCAATTTATCCTGCGCCGAATGGATTGGCAGAGTCGCCTCGAAGGGCGGCACGACGGAAGCGGCACTGGCATCTTTCAAAGAAACGGAAGTGCATAAAGACATCATTGCCGGCGCAAATGCGGCTTTGGAAAGAGCGATTGAATTGGGGAAAAGTTAAGGTCGGTCGGCTTTTGGCGCAGTTTTGCGCAAGAAGATTTATATCTTTGCGGCAGTAAAGAAAAAGACAGAAAGAGGAGTGTGAGGAGTAGGTCAGCACGGCAATCTAACGTCTAATATCTAAAATCTAAAATCTCACAAAGCAATGAGCAAAGAAAAATTAAATATAAGGTTCGGCGTATTGGTCGGCATGATAGTATTGGCGGCGGCATCGCGTTTTATTTCGCCTTTTAATTTCAGTCCGATCGGGGCGATTGCCTTGTTCGGGGCGGCGTATTTCAGTCGCAAAATTTGGGCTTTGATTATTCCGTTGGCGGCGTTGTGGGTGAGTAGTTTGATTTTGGACAATGTGATTTATGCCGAGTTTTACGACGGTTTTCAGTGGTTCAGCAACCCGATGGTTTACTTGGGTTTCGGACTGATGACGCTGTTGGGTTTCGGAATGTTGAAGAAGATAAACGTCGGTACGGTCTTGGGTTCTGCGGTAGCGGGTACGGCGGTTTTCTTCTTGGCGACTAACT
Source organism: Saprospiraceae bacterium (assembly GCA_020629965.1). GTDB lineage: Bacteria > Bacteroidota > Bacteroidia > Chitinophagales > Saprospiraceae > JAHDCG01. Next base: position 19,330 of record JAHDCG010000083.1, read on the forward strand.
TCGGTTCGTGGCTGGAAATGCCGTTTTTATACTCCCGTGATTTTGCGGGATTAACGGCGGCTTATGCGGCGGGTTTGCCCTTTCTGAAAAATACTTTGCTGGGCAATGTCGTTTACGCAGGTTTGTTATTCGGTGCTTTTGAGTGGATGAAAAGCAGTTATCCGTTGTTGGAACGCAGAACCTTGAGAGGCAAGGATGCGGAGGCGCAGAGAGCTTTATAAAGTTGTCAAAATTGAAAATAAAAAAGCCCCGTTGCTATAAGCAGCGGGGCTTTTTTGATGAAAATCAGGTAGGGTCAAAGTCACAGCGTACTTGTCCGTCAACCATCATCCACCAACCAACATCTATCTTTAGTCTGCTTTTTTTCTTAAAGTTTTCGGATTAACCACTTCAAATTCTTCCGGCACATACAGTTTTACTTTGATAATTTCGTAGCACTGTGCTCCTTTATAAGAAATCGAGCGGCGTTCTTTGTCATTGGAATAAACGCTGAGATTTTCACCGCTGTTGTCGGCTAAAATCTTGTAGCGTTCCTGTTCTTCCAAGAAAAATTTGAGGATGTGCGGCGAGGCGTCGTAGAGTTCGATTTTGGTCTCCGACATGAGGGTATTTCCGGGCCACGCTTCGATTTCGTATTCGCCGTAAAGGTCTAAATTGATGTTACGCGCCTCACCGACTTCGATGGTTTGGTGCACGGTTTTTTTCAGTTGCGCCTGCGCGGAAAAGGTGAAAAGTGTAAGAAAAAAGAAGGCAAATATATATTTCATGTTGCGTTTTTGTTCGGAAATAATGCTGTTCGGCATAAGGAGAACGATTGCGTTTGCATTTTGTTACTCGGGAAAATGTTGAATCGTTGAATTGTTGAGGTGTTGAATTGATGAAGGCCTTGTCAGCATCGGATTTAGTGGTTTGAATGTTGAAAATGCTCGGAAGCATTATATCGAAGTTCGGTTTTGCGGCAACCGCCTTCAACGATTCAACAAACCCTTAACTTCTCAAAAATTGCAATACACTCCGTCGCCTCCTTCACATCATGCGCCCGCAAAATTTTTGCTCCTTGTTGCAAAGCAACGATATGTAAAGCAGTAGTTCCGTTCAGCGCGTCTTTCGGGTTGACTTTCAGTACTTTACAAATCATGGACTTGCGTGAAATGCCTGCCAAAATCGGCACGTCGAGCATTTTGAAAACGTGCATTTTGTTCAGCATCTCGTAGTTGTGTGCTACCGTTTTGCCGAAACCGAAACCCGGGTCGATGATAATGTCCTTCACGCCCAAATCGCGCAAATCTTCAATTTCTCCCACAAAAAAATCCAAAACATCGTGTACAATATCGTCGTAATCGGGATTGACCTGCATCGTTTTCGGTTGACCCTGCATGTGCATTAAGATGTAAGGCACGCCCAAATCCGCAACCGTCGCGTAGAGGTCATCGTCAAATTGCCCGGCGGAAATATCGTTGATAAGATGTGCTCCGTTTTCGACCGCCTGACGGGCAACCACGCTGCGTACCGTATCGACGGAAATGACCGCTTCCGGAAATTCTTTATGCACCGCTTTCACCGCCGGTATCACTCGTTTTAATTCCTCTTCCGGGTGGATAACCTCCGCACCCGGCCGACTCGACATGCCGCCGATGTCTAAAAAAGTCGCGCCTTCCGTCAGCATTTTTTCGGCTTGCAGCAACACGGCTTTTTCGTTTTCTAATCGACCGCCGTCATAAAAACTATCGGGCGTTACGTTCAAAATTCCCATGACGCAGGGGCGCGCGAGGTCGATGAGTTTGCCTTGACAGTTGATGGTGGTTTGCATTTTTTGTTGTTTAAGGGTTTAGTGCTGTGGTTTTTTAGTTTCTGACAGTTTTCTTTCATCATTGGTCGTGTAGATTTTACGAAGTAAAATCCAAATCATAACCAATCATAAGAATCATAAAAATCAGGTTCAAAAAAAAAGTATCAGCAACTAATAAATCTTTGCATTAGGAGGTTTAGGCGTTTAAGATGCGTGCTTTGTTGTTTAAAAGGTTTAGGCGTTTAGGATGCTCGGCTTTTACTTTTTTTAATCTCTTAAACGATTAAACGATTAAACGCCTAAACAACCTAAACAGCCCTAAAAATTCATCCTTGCAAAATAATCCCGCGCTGCCGCTTTCACCTTCGGTGCCAACAACAGGGTCGCCGTCATCGTCGGTATTGCCATCAGCGCAAAGACGCCGTCGATTAAATCCAAAATTGCTCCGAAAGAAGTCACTGCCGCCGCCACAATACTTGCGATGTAGAAGAGATTATAATACTTGCCGATTTCAACTCCAAACAAGTAAGACATACATTTTGTGCCGTAGTAAGAATACGAAAACAGCGAAGAAATGCTGAATGCCGCTACGCACAGCAGCAACAAATATTTACCGAAAACGGGAAAACTTTCGCCGAAGGCAGCCGCCGTCATCGAGACGCCCTTTACGCCGGCGAGTTGCCACGCATCCGTCACCAAAATCGCCAAAGCCGTCAGCGTACAGACCACCAAAGTGTCGATTGCCGGTCCCAACATCGCTACCAATCCTTCGCGCACCGGCTCGTTGGTTTTCGCTGCGCCGTGTGCCATCGGTGCCGTTCCGATACCCGCTTCGTTGCTGAACGCTCCGCGCCGAATGCCCAACAAAATCAAGCCGCCGAGCATACCGCCGAGGAAAGGTTGCGCGTCTTCATTGCCCGCTTCGGCCGCCGCCGCGTAGCTGTCCGCCCCAAAGGCATCCGTAAAAATCATCATAAAATATTGCGGTACTTGGTCGGCATTGACCACCAAAATACCGATGACCGAAACGAAATACAACACCACCATCGACGGCACGACCCGCGCCGCCGTATTCGAGATACGTTTGAGACCGCCGAGTACGACAATCGCCGTGATGACCGCTAAACCGATTCCGATTATCCACCCGTTGGTCGCTTTATCCGCATAGCCCGCCGGCACCAGCAAAATGTCGTTTAAAGCCTGCGTCAGTTGATTGACATTGATGACCGGCAAAGCACCGATCATGCCCGCGAGGCTGAAAAATATCGCCAACGGCTTCCAATTTTTACCCAAACCTTCGGTAATAAAATACATCGGACCGCCCTGCGTTTTGCCCGCCGAGTCTTTGCCGCGATACAAAACGGAGAGGGTACAGGTGAAAAATTTAATCGCCATGCCGGTGATACCGCTGACCCACAGCCAAAAGACCGCGCCCGGCCCGCCGATAGCAATCGCCACCGCGACACCCGCAATATTTCCCATACCGATGGTCGATGAAAGTGCCGTGGTCAGAGCCTGAAAGTGCGTGATTTCACCCTCGGCAAGGTCGTTGTCGTACTTCCCGCGCAGCACCGCAAAGGCGTGACGCAGATGTCTGAACGGCAGAAAACCCGAGTAAAACATCAGAAAAATGCCGCCGCCGACGAGGAGAATGAGCAAGGGCAATCCCCAGGCTAAACTTGAAAAGGCGGAGGCGAAATCGGTGAATGCTTGCATTTGGGTTGAGACTTTAGATTTTAGACGTTAGATGTTAGACTGCCGGCGTGACTCGGTTCGATGGTGAAATCTCTTTACAGATGTTCAGAAATTTTGCTCAAAAGTAGTTTAAAAGGTGAGATTTTGCAGCGGAAATCGGGGGGATTTTAAAAGAGTATGCGGCAGACGGTTTTATTAGAAAAAAATAAAAGGCATCCCGCGTACACAGAATGCCTTTTGACTCGGTTTAAATTGATTGCTGTCAGTAAATTTCTCCGGCTACCACCAACCACCAACCATCAACTATCAACCGTTTTCCTGCGGTGTATAGAAAAACTGCTCTTTCACAATTTTTCCGTCTTTCACTTCATAAACACATAATTCGCTGAACTCGACGGGACCGGGTGCGCCTTTAAAAGTCACGTTAGTCGTCCACGGCATACAGAAAAAATTGCCGGCGAAAACGGGTTCGCCGATTTCCTGCCCGTGAAAGGCTTCGAGTCCGGCGTTCCATTTTTCGCCTTTTTCTTTCAAGCCGTCAAAGCCGTGTGACTTGCGGTCGGGCACGCCTTCGGGTTCGATGCTGACGATTTCGGGCGAAAACAGCTCGGCGTAGATGGTTTTAAAATCTCCCTGATTGGCAAGTTCGATGAGTCTTGCCGCAATTTCTTGGATGGTCATTCTGATATATTTTGTTTGTTTTGTCAAAATTGACGCGGCTAAGTTAAAACAAAATATGTTTACTTGTGTATTTTGGAGACATCTTTTTTTGATTTTGTAAATTTTTTACTTGTTTCAGGTGGAAAGGTACGAGGTACTTGTTTTTTTGTGAAGCGCGGAATAATATCGAAATATTTCGCGCTGTTCGTTAGGGAAGTACCCCGTACCTGATGCTGATGTTTGTTAATCTCTCATAGTTACCTTAAGTAGTAGTCTTGCGGATTTTACGAAGTAAAATCAAAATCATAACCTATCATAAAAATCATAAAAATCAGGTTCAAAAAATGCCTACTTCAACAACCGCAAATACATCTGCACCACATTACTCAAACCGTAATACAGCGCATCCGAAACCAAAGCGTGACCGATGCTGACCTCCGCCAAACCCGGGCAGTTTTGCTTAAAAAACGCCAAATTTTCGAGGTTTAAATCGTGTCCGGCGTTGATACCCAAGCCGATTTCGTTGCACAATTCCGCGCAGCGCGTGTAAGGTGCGACTGCCGCCGCCCGGTCATTGGCGTAGCCGTGTGCGTAGGGACCGGTGTAAAATTCAATCCTGTCCGTACCGACCGCTTTTGCGCCTTCAATCATTTTTTCAACGGGGTCGATGAAGATAGAAGTCCGAATGCCCGCCTCTTTAAATTGCGCAATAATATCCGTCAGTCGCGCCTTATTTTTGATGGTATCCCAACCCGCATCGGAGGTCAGTTGGTCGGGCGAGTCGGGTACGAGCGTCACCTGATGCGGTTTATTCTGCATGACCAAATCCATAAATTTCGGTATCGGATTGCCTTCGATATTAAATTCCGTGGTGCAAATCGCCTTCAATTTCGGTACATCCGCGTAGTGAATATGCCGCTCATCGGGGCGCGGATGCACGGTAATTCCCTGCCCGCCGAAGGCTTCGATGTCTTTGGAAACTTGTACCAAATCGGGGAGATTGCTGCCGCGAGAGTTGCGCAAAAGGGCGATTTTATTGACATTTACGGAGAGACGAACCATTTTTACTGAGATTTTAGACTTTAGATATTAGACGTTAGACAGGGACGGCAGTCAGTCATGAAGACGAGATATTTTCAAAGCGAAAGCTCCCCGGGCAACCGACAACCGGCAACCGACAACGAAACACAATATTACAAGTTTTGTGATTGCCAAAAACCTCCGGACAAAATACTGACCGAAAAATAACCGACCGACGGGGAAAAGAATGTAATTTTGCCGACGCAAAACAAACGCACTGTTTCACAAAACCACAATCGCAACTATGGTATTTCTTGACTTTGAGAAGCCTTTGGAAGTTTTATACGAACAACTCGAAAAAATTCAACAGGTAGGAGAACAGGGGGAAGTCGATGTCTCGGCGACGATTAAGGAACTGGAAAATAAAATAAAACAGACCCGCAAGGAGCTGTACAACGACCTCTCCGGCTGGCAACGCGTACAGCTTTCGCGCCACCCGGAGCGACCGTACACTCTATATTACATCGAGCAGATGTGTCGCAAATTTGTGGAGTTGCACGGCGACCGCTATTTTGCCGACGACAAAGCCATCGTCGGCGGCATCGGCAGTCTCGACGGGCAATCGGTCGTCTTTGTCGGTCATCAAAAAGGTGTCAATACCAAAATGCGGCAGTATCGCAACTTCGGCATGGCAAATCCGGAAGGCTACCGTAAAGCCCTGCGTCTGATGAAATTGGCGGAGCGGTTTAACTTCCCGGTCGTTTGTTTGGTCGATACGCCCGGCGCATTTCCCGGCATCGAGGCGGAGGAGCGCGGACAAGCGGAGGCGATTGCGCGGAATATGTTTGAAATGGCGCAATTGCGCGTGCCGATTGTCGTGACGGTCATCGGGGAGGGCGCGTCCGGCGGAGCCATCGGCATCGGTTTGGGCGACAGCGTTTATATGATGGAAAATACTTGGTATTCGGTCATCAGTCCCGAAAGTTGCTCGTCGATTTTGTGGCGCAGCTGGGACTACAAAGAGCAGGCGGCGGAGCAACTCAAACTCACCGCAGAGCACATGACCGATTTCGGCATCGTGGACGGCATCATCAAAGAGCCGCTCGGCGGCGCACACACGGCACCCGATGAGGCGGCGAAAATTTTGAAGCGTCATTTGAAAAAAGAAATCGCGGAATTGCAGAAAATGACACCCGAAGAGCGGATTGAAAGACGTCTGGAAAAATTCGGGTCTATCGGGCAGTACGATGTATTGGAAAGTGAAGCGGAGGCGACGGCGAAAGCAAAATAAACTATGGGATTCATTCAGGATTTGAAGGTCAAATATCATCGGTATAAGTTTAAAAATGCCGTACAAAATCAGCGTACCGCCCGCACGTCTGTCAATTTTGCCGACGCCCGCACGGTAGGTCTGCTGTTCGACGGCACGGATTTGGCGCAGCGCGAAAGGGTTATAAAATTCGGCAAAGAACTGGAAAAACAGGGCAAAAAAGTCAGACTGCTGGGTCTGATGCGCACCAAAGAAGATACCTCGAATATCGCCTTTCCGACCTTTAATCTCAAAGATTTAGACCTCGCACTTTTACCCTCTAAAAGCTCTGAGGCTCAGGACTTTATGCAGCGCGAATTCGACATTTTGCTCAATCTGACGCTCACCGAAACCATTCCTTTAGAATACATCGCCGCGCTATCCAAAGCCAAATTCAGAGTCGGTCCGGTGACGGATAAAACGGTCTGCTACGAATTGATGATTGACGTATCGAAGAATAAAACTTTGGATGCGTTTATTAAGCAAGCTATGCTGTTTTTGGGCAAAATGAACAAGTGAAACGATTTACGAATTACGATGTACGAATTACGATGTACGATGTACGAGGAGTTTTCGTGATTTGCTTTAAATTGTGTTGTAATTTAATTTTACTTTTTTTTTGAAAGTTCGATAGTTTTTGTGCTTTCCTTTATTTTCAACCGTCAACCGTCAACCGTCAACCGTCAACCGTCAACCGTCAACCG
>JAHDCG010000235.1 GCA_020629965.1 Saprospiraceae bacterium
GCGCGTGAAAATCGAGGGCGATGCGGAGAAAGGAGAGCGGTTTTTGAGTTTTTGAGATGCAGTAAAAATAAAATCTTGCTTAAACCCTGTTTTCACAATCTCGCACTAACCGAAAACCTCAAGCTTCGTAGAGACGTTGCACTGCGACGTCTGCCCCGGAATATGTCGAAATTTCAGGCTGACAACTCTTCTTCCGAGCGAAGGCTAAGTCAATTGTCCCGTGTCGGTTTTGTTTTTTCACAGCAAGACCTCACACCGGTACGTCTCTACGCAGGTCTTATCCGTGTGTATATTATCTGTCGAAACAAAAAAAGCCAAAAAATCCTTTCAATCCTGTCCGCCTCTCATGGTCTAAAAAAAAATACTTGCCATGACAACTATTTTCCCCAAATCTTCCTTACATTTGTGTACCTCTTTTTCATGCTAAATTTCAGATTATGCCCGTCTATCATAAACTCGGAAAAATACCGCAAAAACGCCACACACAGTTTCGGCAGCCCGACGGCAGCCTGTACAACGAACAGCTTTTCGGCACCATCGGTTTTGACGGAATGTCGTCTTTGTTGTACCACATTCACCGTCCGACGCAGGTAAAATCCATCGGCGAAGCCGTCGATATGTCCCCCCAAATCGCGGTGGAAAAGAGCGTCACGGCGCGTAAACTCGTCGGCTTCAACGTGCAGCCGCAGGACGATTATCTGCAAAGTCGCGAACCGATGCTCGTCAATTCCGACATCATCATCGGACTCGCCGCGCCGCGCAAATCGCTGACCGATTATTTCTATAAAAATGCCGACGCCGACGAGATGCTTTTCATTCACCAAGGCACGGGCACGCTGCGGACTTTGGTCGGCAATATCCGTTTTGAGTACGGCGATTACCTCATCATTCCGCGCGGCATGATTTACCAAATCGAGTTCGACACCGAAGACAATCGCATTCTCTACGCCGAAAGTTTTCACCCGCTGTACACGCCCAAACGCTACCGCAATCACTTCGGGCAACTGCTGGAACATTCGCCCTTCTGCGAGCGCGATTTGAAGCTGCCGCAAGACTTAGAGACGCACGACGCCGAGGGAGATTTTACGATAAAAGTCAAAAAACAAGGCATGTTGCACAGTCTCGTTTACGCCGCGCACCCCTTTGACGTGGTCGGTTGGGACGGCTACAATTTCCCTTACGGTTTCTCGATTCATAACTTCGAACCCATCACCGGGCGCGTACATCAGCCGCCGCCGGTACACCAGACTTTCGAGACCAAAGCCTTCGTGGTTTGTTCCTTCGTGCCGCGTCTGTACGACTACCATCCGCAGGCCATCCCCGCGCCGTATAATCACTCCAACATCGACAGCGACGAAATGCTGTACTATGTGGACGGCGATTTTATGAGTCGCAACGACATTGACCGAGGCTACATTACACTGCACCCGGGCGGTATTCCGCACGGGCCGCACCCGGGGGCTTACGAGCGCAGTATCGGCAAAAAAAGTACGGAAGAATTGGCGGTGATGATCGATACTTTCCGCCCCTTACAGGTCACGGAAAATGCGATGCGACTGGACGACGGGAAGTATTATCGGAGTTGGTTTGAGCATTAGTGCGTTTCCTCCCCGTAGCATCGACTTCAGTCGATAAGCTAAAAGTAACCGCCGGCTTCAGCCGGTCGTAAAAAAAAAGCGATTACCGCATTCACGCAGCAATCGCTTTTTTATTTCATCGAAACGAAGGATACAACAACAAATCCTCCATCACATTGCAAGGATAAAAATGCTCCCAAGTCTCGCGTTTGTACTGCAAACGGTTGGTGATAATTTTCAAAACCGCCGGATTGTTTGCCATGCCGAGGTGGCTGCTGCGCACTTCGATATTTTGGTGAATGCTCGTTTCTTCCGCCTCGCGGCAATATTCCCACGGCACTACGCCGTCTTGTTTGGAGTAAATGCAGGTCGTCGGTACGGGCGCGGGAATGAGTAAATCTGCGAGTAATTCGGGATTAACCTCCGCTACTTTTTGCCCGCCGGTGATTAAATTATAAATCCAAGCCACGTTATTCGCCTCGCTGATACCCATGAAGGGCGAACCTAATGTAATAATTTGCCGCACCTTGTCCGTGTGCATTTTAGCGACCTGCCGCGCATACACCCCGCCGAGACTCCAACCGATAAGACTGATTTTCTTGCCTGTCGTTTCGTATAATTTTTCGACCACGTCGGCGATGGCGTACAGCATTTCTTCCTTGCCGTAGTTGCGACCGAGTTCCCAACCGTAGGCGTTGTAGCCCAGTTCGTTCAGATAATTACGCAGGCGCGCCGTCGAGTTATCGTCTGCCATAAAACCCGGCAGCACCAAAATCGGATGCCCGTCGCCCTCGGTCGCATCGGCAAAAAAGCGGCGATACGGATAAGACGCCCCTGCCTCCGCCAAGGCACGAAAGCCCTCGGTCGCCAACCAAAAGAGGGAAGGACGGACGGATTTTTTTTTGCTTTTTTTGAATAATTTCATGGCGAGTTTGTTTGTTTATTCGTTCATCTGTTTATGCGGTGCGGCGGTTGCAGTTATTTGAATTCGGCATTTTTTATAAAGTTTCCCGCAGATTCTAAGCACCTGCTTCAGCGTAGAGACGTTGCACTGCGACGTCTGCCCCGGAGCGTAAGATAATATTCGGATTTATAACTTTCACTTTCTGCGTATAGTCCGAAATACGGGTATCGAACCGGTTTTTATCACTTTTGAGACGATAAACGCTCAAAACTGTAAACAGCACAAGGTATAACAAAAATGTTAATTTCACAATTTAACGAGCATTCGAGCGCAAAAAATCTGTTTACTTCCCGAAAACCTTATCAAAAAACACCCCGAAAGTCAACAAGACCGAAAATCGGCTGTTCGCAAAATCGCCCGACTCCATAGGAAACCACAGAGAGTCATCGGGCACTTCCGCGTAGCGCGTCTCTGCCCGCAGGTAAGAACCGGCGGTCGGTTTGTATTCCGTGCCAAAGGTAATGCCCGTCGCCGTGAAGCCTTCCGGAACGGAAATATCGGTTTGCTGCGTACCGCTTAAAATGCCCGAGGGGTCGTCGTAAAAATCACCGCGCAGGGTGAAGCCCCAGTTTTCATCCGCTTGATAATGTACGGTGACGATACCGCCCGTTTGTACCGCCGCATCGTTGATATTGAAGCGGTCGGAGTTGGTCTGCACGCCGTAAGTGCCCGTCAGTTTGACCGACCATTTATCATTAAATTCGCGCAGCCAATAGATGTTGTTGAGCAGCAGAAATTGTGACTCCGGATTACCCGGCGCGGCTTCGTTGCCGTAAATGCCGGTAAAGGTCAGACTTTCGCGGTCGGAAAGTCGGTAGCGCAGCAGCAGCCCGAGCGACTTGGCGTCGTTGTTATCGACAAAGGAATTTAAGCCGTTGAGCAGCCACAGCTCGGCGTACCACGGCGCGGCGTCGTTTTCGTAACTAAGGCGCAGCCCCGATTGATAAAACGGCTCGTTGAAAGTCGTAAATGCCTTTTCGCTCAAATTATCGGCATTGGGTAAAAAGCCTTCCATGCCGAGGTGAGTGATGAAAAAACCGGCGTCTGCCCACAGGTACTTGCCGAGGCGCGCACCGACATTGGCAACTTGTATTTGCGTAAAATCGGAAGACCAAGTCGCCGCCGGAATGTCGCCGGTGTGGTAAGTAAAATTTCCTCGAATGCGACTGCTGCGGTATTTCAAACCGATTTGCCCGACGTTGATACCGATGGTGCGGTTGCGCGGTCCGGCGGTGGTAGAGGCGGCGAAGGTCTCGGCAATGTCGTCGGCGAAGTGCCGGTAGTAGGCATCGACGTAGCCGGAGAGGGTGAGTTCTTGGCGCAGGCTGTCGGATTGTTGGGCTAAGGCAATGGTTGAAAGTGATAAGAAGAAGAAGATGTAGAGGTTTTTCATGTTTTTTTGTTGGATTTTTTTACGCTGATTTTTTTATGGTTTTTTATGATTTTACGCTGAATTAAATTCGTGATGCAGACCCCCCGACCCCCAACGTGGGGGAGTATCTGTTTTCAGAACTCAAATTCGTTTTGGATTTAGATTCGTTTTCAAAAAAGTTAAGTCTCAAAGTTCGGTTTTCAATCAAAACGAGAGAACCCAAAAATTTTGAACTTAAACCCGCGAACTCAAGCCCGGAGAAAGTTCCCCCATTGGGGGTTAGGGGGCTGAAAACGCGTTGCAGAGCCGTACTGAAGACCCCCCGACCCCCAACGTGGGGGAGTATCTGTTTTCAGAACTGAAATTCGTTTTGAATTTGAATTCGATTTCAAAAAAGTTGACCTTCAAAGTTCGGTTTTCAATCAAATCGAGAGAACCCGAAAATTTTGAACTTAAACCCGCGAACTCAAGCTCGGAGAAAGTTCCCCCATTGGGGGTTAGGGGGCTGAAAACGCGTTGCAGAGCCGT
>JAHDCG010000005.1:0-75094 GCA_020629965.1 Saprospiraceae bacterium
GTCGGGGGCGGTTGGGTTGTTTTGGTTTGCCATATTAGGTTTTTAGTTTTTAGTTTAGTTTTGATAGAATTCTGCTCAAACAATTTTACAGACCGACTCTGTTTTGATATAACACTTTTGCGTCGCTCGTCGGCACTTGTAATGCCGAACGTTTTCCCCCGCAAATTTGCAATTTGCTAAAGTATTACTGCATATATATGCAAAAGCAAATTACAAATTTGCAAGGACAACGCGGAGGATTACAAATCCTCGCGAGCAACCCAAGGCGAGTGGGTTATTTATTGACAATAAAATATCAGTTTTTATTTTTTGAAACAAGAAGTTCTTCAAAAGAATTAAATCTATGTAAACCGCTTTTTTCATTTAAGTGTTCAGGCAAATAAAACTCTTCATGGTCAAAGTAGAAAATCGGGCATTCACCCCGCTCGTCCATTTTGGTAGTATCGAAGCACAAAAAGCCGTAATCATCATAATCTGCAAAATAAACAAGCCCTTTATCTATGAATCCATTCAGACAAACGTCCTTGTCTGTAATCATCTTAGGCTCTTTTTGTGGCAAATTGTTCGGTAAGTTTATAGTTCTGTTTTCAAGATATAAGTTGTAGAAATGTTTATATTGCAGATAATGCCTGTATGACTTCGGCAATTTTACTTTATATATATTTTCAAAGTCATCCAACTGTTTACCGGTTATTTTGCTTTCTATCGGTTTCCAATCTTTCCAACCTAAATCGCTGTCAACTTCCTTACTTAACATTTCTTCGAGAATATTCTTTGCAGGTGTCCGCATAAGTCCGTTTTCTTTCATCCAACTCAGGCGGTCATCAACAATTTTTTCAAGCCAAACAAAACCAACTCTATTCTTTAATTCATATTCCCTTTCTGTAGCTTCTTGAGCAAGAACTTCATACTGATTCATCCAAGTCTTGTATTCGCTCGGAAATTCACAAAACGGGCACTCGATAATTTTTACTTTTGTTTCGCAACCGGGACACTTGTTCCCCGACTCCGAAAACGGATACCATATCTTTCCGCAAAAATGTTTAAACGCTGCTCCCTTCGGAACTGAACTTCTACATTTTTGACAAATAATTTTATTTTTGATTTACATTATAAGTATTGCTTTTTTTCCCGAAAACACAAGATGAGGAGAATAGAACTGAAACTCACCTGTCTTTCTCCACCACCCACTTCTCAATCTCCCGCTCCCCGTACCGCGCATCTTTCCACCCTCCGAGCCGATTAATCCCGTACCCGTCATAGTTCATAAACCAATCTTCAATCATGCGGCGGGCGGCGTCGTAATCGACCATAAAGGTTTCAAAATCAGGGATTTGCATAATCTGTAAAGTCGAGTCGGCGGGTACGGCGATGATTTTGGTGTCGGCTTCATTTTCGTCGAAAAGCAGCAGCGTGGCGACCGGGCGGACTTTCATTACCGTACCGACGGGCACGTGCTGCGCCAAGACCAAGACATCGACCGCATCACCGTCGCCGCCGCGCGCTTTGTCCATGACCGTGCCGGGGATGTAGCCGTAGTTGCCGGGGTAAGGCAAAAAATTAACGATCCGATCTTTGCCGTCGCGTTGGTCGGCAACTATCTTTTTTTGCTCGTAATCGTACTCGTTTTTGACGTTCGTTCCCGCCGGTATTTCGATGACTGCATTGTAAAAACCGTCTTCCGTCATTGCCGGATACTTTTCGTAGTTCACAAATTTTTTGAACAGCGGACGGGGGCGGTTTTCGCCGCAGGCAATGAAGGATAAAAGGAGAAACAGGAACGGGTATTTTTGCATAGATTTTGTATGTTTAGGCGTTTAGGGCGCAACGCAGTAGATTTCAGTTTTGAAAAGCGAGCAGAATTTTCCCTACCAAGGCACGAAACAAAAAGGATTATTGTGATTTTTTTTCTTTCTTACTTTCTCCGAATTATCGGTCTAAAATCGAAAGGTTGCGAAAAAAACAACTAAACGATTAAACTTCCTAAACCCTTAAACAACCCCGATTTCGTGTAAAATCTACACAAAGATACATTTCGAGACGACAAATAAAACCTTTCCTCAACCTTCTCGACAACTAAGCCCCCGATTTTTTTGTATCTATGCGGTCACAACGTATTAAACCTAAAAACGGAAGAAAAAGATGTCTGATAAAACATATATGGACCCGCAAAATCTGAAAGATTTCGGAAAAATCACGGAATTGCAGGAGCCGATGGGTAAAAAATTCTTCGATTATTACGGCGAAGTTTTTCAGGAAGGCGCACTCACCCAGCGCGAAAAGGCTTTGATTGCTTTGGCAGTGGCGCACACGGTGCAGTGTCCGTATTGCATTGACGCTTACACCTCGGGCTGCTTGGAAAAGGGCGCGGACGAAGAGCAAATGATGGAAGCGGTACACGTAGCGGCGGCTATTCGCAGCGGTTCGAGTTTGGTGTACAGCGTGCAGATGATGAAACAGGCGCAGAAATTATCTATGTGACGGTGGACGGATTAACGGTGGACGGCGGACGGCTGTCCTTGCTTCGGCAACCGTAGAAAATTCGACTTAGTAAAATGTAATATTATCGTGGTTGAAAATGACTTGAGAATTTACCGACCGGCTAACAACTATCAACCACCAACTAACAACTAACAAATGGCAATAAAACAAAAAACAAAATCTCTCAGTGCTCGCGGTGCGGACTTGTCCGATTCTTTTTTCCAACTCAACGTATTGGCGGGAAAAGACGAACGGGCGGCGGCGTTTCCGAATTTTACGGAGAAGGTCAGCAATTTGGGTTTTAAACCCCTGCGCACGACCGAGTTAGAGATTTTTCAATTAAATATAGGAAAATTGTGCAACCAAACCTGCGCCCACTGTCACGTGGATGCGGGGCCGGATAAGCGCGTGGAAAATATGGACAAGGCGACTTTGCAGCGTTGTCTGGAAATTATCGCTTCCGTGCCGTCCATTCACACCGTGGATATTACGGGCGGCGCGCCGGAAATGAACCCGCACTTTCGTTGGTTTGTGCAGGAGTGCCGCGCGTTGGGTAAAAAGGTCATCGACCGTTGTAATCTGACGATTATTCAGGCGAATAAAAAGTACCATGATTTGCCCGAATGGTTTCGGGATAATCAGGTTTCGGTGGTGTCTTCCCTCCCCTACTTTTCCAAAAGTCGGACGGACGGACAGCGCGGCGACGGGGTTTTTGAAGACAGTATCAAGTCCTTGCAACAACTGAACGCGGTGGGCTACGGTAAGCCGGGTACGGGTCTGACTTTGGATTTGGTTTACAATCCGTCGGGTGCGTTTTTGCCCGCGAGTCAAGAGTCTTTGCAGGCGGAATTTAAGCGTCAGTTGAAGCGCAAATACGACATCGAGTTCAATAATTTGTTTGCGATTACCAATCTGCCGGTCAGCCGCTTTTTGGATTATCTTTTGGAAACGGGCAACTACGAGGAGTACATGGAAAAACTCGTCACAGCGTTTAATCCGATGACCGTCGAGGGTCTGATGTGTCGCAATACGCTGTCGATTTCTTGGGACGGCTACATGTACGACTGCGATTTTAACCAAATGCTCGACCTCAAAGTGGCGAGTCGCGGCGGCAAGCACATCAATGATTTTAACTTGGAAGAATTGAAAGAACGCCCGATTGTACTGAACCAACACTGCTACGGTTGCACGGCGGGCGCGGGTTCGAGTTGCGGGGGTGAGGTGGCTTAGATTGCCTTTTAAGTGAAGAAATAAAAACGGGTGGTGAAGGTGACTTTGCTGCCCGTTTTTTTTATTTCACCAAATCCGCATACTCCTCCTGCTCAATCGCATACAAAACCCCCGCCCTCCCCTCAAAATCAAAAGCCCCCTGCCGCCTCATTCCGACTTTTTCGAGTACCCGCACCGAGGCAACATTAGCAGCCGCCGCCCGCCCGACAACCTTCTTTAAATTGTATTTGGTGAAGCCCAAATGCAATGATGCCCGCGCCGCTTCGGTCGCGTAGCCTTGATTCCAATATTTTCTGAAAAAGCGAAAACCGAGGTCGTATTCGTCCCGCGCGGCGGTGTATCTGAGTCCGCACCACCCCAAAAAATCGTCGGTTCTATTGTCGATGACCGCCCACCTGCCGACGCCGTATTTACGGTATTGCACGTAGTTTTGCAGAAATTTTTCCGCGGCTTTTATATCCCTAAACGGAACATCGCCGGTGTATTTGAGGACTTCCGGGTCTTCATTCAGCGCGTAAAAAGAAGCGGCATCGTCGGGTTTGAGGCGGCGGAGATACAGTCTTTCGGTTTGTAAAAGCATAAAGGAATTTTTGAAATATACGCGAATGTAAGACTAAAAGCAAAATCCTCAACTTTTCACCCCGCGCTCATGTTACTACGGCTGTAAAGAAACCGAGTAAAAACTTTCAAAAAGCAACCAAATCTGGGATAAGGTACGAGGTACTTGTTTTTTGCCAAAGCCGCCGGGATATAAAATGATACAGGTTGTTCGTCAATAAAGTACCCCGTACCTAAGCAACCCAAAAAATTCAAAAAACAACCACTACCCGTCCACCAACCATCATCCACCAACCAACAAATGCAACAACTCGCCACTCTCAATAAATATTTCATCAAATATGCCCGACTTTTCGGTTTGGGTATTCTGTTTGTCGCGGCGAGCAACTATTTTCGGGTGCTACAACCGCAGTTAATCCGTGAGGCACTGGATTTTGTGATTGAAAATGTGACGCTGTACCGGCTGTACGACGGCTTTGCGGTGCAGGATGTTTTTTTCGGGCAGTTGGGTAAGATTTTATTACTGTTCGGCGGCTTGGTTTTGGTTTTTGCGCTGCTGATGGGGCTGTTTATGTACTTCATGCGGCAGACGATTATCGTGATGTCGCGCCTCATCGAGTACGATATGCGCAAGGAACTTTTTAACCACTATAAAAAACTCGACCTCGCCTTTTATAAGCGCAACAATACCGGCGATTTGATGTCGCGCATCACCGAGGATGTGAGCAAGGTGCGGATGTATCTCGGGCCGGCGGTTTTGTATTCCATTAACCTGATTTCGCTGTTCGTTTTTGTGATTTATTCCATGCTGCAGGTCAGTCCGGAGTTGACTTTTTACAGTCTCGCGCCGCTGCCGATATTGGCGGTTTCGATTTATTACGTGAGTCGTTTAATCAATCAGCGTTCCACCAAAATACAGGAACAACTCGCCTCGCTCAACAGCACCGCGCAGGAGTCTTACAGCGGTATTCGGGTGATAAAAAGCTACGTGCAGGAAAAATTTATCGGCGATTTTTTTGCTTCCGAAAGCGAAGATTATAAGATCAAAGCCCTCAAACTGGCGCGGGTCGATGCGCTGTTTTATCCTGTCATGTTGCTGCTCATCGGGGTCAGTACGATTGTCACGGTCTATGTCGGCGGGCTGCAGGTCGTGAGCGGAAAAATCACGGCGGGCAACATCGCCGAGTTCGTCATTTACGTGAGCATGCTGACCTGGCCGGCGACCGCTATCGGTTGGGTGACGAGCGTGATACAGCAAGCCGCCGCTTCGCAAAAACGCATCAATGAATTTTTGCAAACCGAACCGACGATTGCCAATCCCGTAAACGCGACTTCCGAAAAAACGGCACATCTGCGCGGCGATATCGAATTTAAAAATGTCAATTTCGTCTATCCCGACACGGGCATCGAGGCTTTAAAAAACGTCAATTTTTCGCTGCCGGCGGGGCAAAAAATGGCGATTATCGGGCGCACCGGTTCGGGTAAAACGACCATCACCGACCTGCTGTTGCGCATGTACGACGTGACCTCGGGCAGCATCGAAATAGACGGCAAAAACGTCAAAGAACACGACCTCGATGTGCTGCGCAAACGCATCGGCTACGTGCCGCAGGATGTGTTTTTGTACAGCGACACCATCGCGCACAATGTCGCCTTCGGCAAACCCGACGCGACGCAGGAACAAATCGAACAATTCACCAAATATGCCTCCGTACACCAAGACATCACCGAGCTGTCGGAAGGATACGATACGCTCGTCGGTGAGCGCGGCGTGACACTCTCGGGCGGACAAAAACAACGCGTCTCCATCGCCCGCGCTCTTATCAAAGAACCGGACATCGTCATCATGGACGACTCGCTTTCCGCCGTCGATACGAAGACCGAAAAGCGCATTCTCGGCTACCTCGACACGGCTCTAAAGGAAAAAACGGCAATTATCATCACGCACCGCGTCTTTTCGCTGCTCGATTTTGACAAGATTATTATCCTGGAAGACGGGGTGATTTCGGCGGTCGGTACGCACGAAGAGTTGATTGCCAAAGAGGGATATTATGCGGAGTTGTATGAGATGCAGCGGTTGGAGGAGGCGGTTTAGGGTTTTGTAGGTGAGAGGTGAGAGGGGGCTTTCGATTTTTGCCTGATTGGAGAGGTTGACTTGAAATTTTGGTTCTTGTAACGGCTTTAGTAACAGCGACTTTTAAGTCGTCTTGTCGCAACGACCTGAAGGTCGGAGTTACCTGATAGTAACAGCGACTTTTAAGTCGTCTTGTCGCAACGACCTGAAGGTCGCAGTTACTTGGTAGTAACAGCGACTTTTAAGTCGTCTTGTCGCAACGACCTGAAGGTCGGAGTTACTTGGTAGTAACGGCGACTTTTAAGTCGTTTTGCCGCGACGACCTGAAGGTCGGAGTTACTTATTTTGTGGATTTAAAGAGGCATTTCAAAATGACAATATCGGTCGGAAATTGCAGTTCAATCACAAATTTTTCTTGCTTCTTTCACTAGATTTCCCATAACGACGGCCTCTTCTTCCGAAAGTATTCCCGCATATTTCAAAATGCCGTTTTCTTTCCGTGGCTTTCTCTTATATACTGCTTGCGACAACTCTGCATTATCCAAACTTTCTAAAATATTTCTCGCAATCCGTAATTTTTCGGTCACGGAAAGTTTCTCAATTATCTTCAATAAATCTTCAACCTTCATACTTATGTTTTCTCTTTTGCAACAATAATCCCCTTGAAATAATTCCTTGACAGGCGTTCAACCACCAATCTAAAAATGCCACCGGCATGAGACACTTCAGCCCGGTACGTTAGTGCCGGGGTAATCCCGAACGCTACCGGTGTGGTATCTCCCAAACCCCGTGAACCCCTCCCCTTCCCACCCGTTCTCTTCAAAAACTAACCAATCATTTTTTTTAAAACCACCACTTTGAAAAAGAAAACACAAAAACAGCTCGATACCTTCCTCGAAAAACTCGCAGAGCGCAACCCGCACCAACCCGAATTTCAGCAAGCCGTCAAAGAAGTCTTACAGTCCGTGGTGCCGTACATTGCGCAGCACGAAAAATACCAAGATCAAGCACTCTTGGAGCGTATCACCGAGCCGGAGCGCATCATTACCTTTCGCGTGGTGTGGCAGGATGACGACGGGGCACTGCACGTCAACCGCGGCTACCGGGTGCAGTTCAACTCCGCCATCGGGCCGTACAAAGGCGGCATTCGTTTTACGCCGACGGTCACGCCTTCGGTCCTAAAATTTTTAGCTTTCGAGCAAATTTTTAAAAACAGCCTGACCGGACTGCCGATGGGCGGCGGCAAGGGCGGTTCCGACTTCAACCCGCGCGACCGCAGCGACTCGGAGGTCATGCGATTTTGTCAGGCCTTTATGACCGAACTGTACCGACACATCGGGCCGGACACCGATATTCCCGCCGGCGACATCAACGTGAGCGCGCGCGAAATCGGCTATCTCTACGGTCAATACAAGAAAATCGCCAACGTACATCAGCCCGTTTTGACCGGCAAAGGATTGGCTTACGGCGGCAGCAAAATCCGCACGGAGGCGACCGGCTACGGCAACGTGTTTTTTATGCGTGAAATGTTGAAGCGCGTCGGTAAGGAAATCGAAGGCACGACTGCCGTCGTTTCCGGCTCGGGCAACGTGGCGCAGCACACCGCCGAAAAGTGGATTGCCTTGGGCGGAAAAGTCTTGGCGATGTCCGACAGCGACGGCACGATTTACGACGAGAGCGGTATTTCACAAGAAAAATTGGAGTGGATTAAAGATTTAAAAAACAACAAACGCGGTCGCATTAAGGAGTATGCGAAAGAATTTGACGCTGAATTTCGAGAAGGAAAAAAGCCGTGGGACATCAAAAGCGACGTCGCATTCCCCTGCGCGACCCAAAATGAAATCGAAAAAAAGGACGCCGAAAAATTAGTCAAAAACGGCTGCCAAGCCCTCAGTGAAGGCGCGAATATGCCCTGCACCGAGGCCGCCATGGAAGTCCTCCGCGACTCGGACATCCTTTACGCCCCCGGCAAAGCCTCGAATGCGGGCGGCGTTGCGGTATCGGGCTTGGAAATCAGCCAAAATATACTGCGCCTGTCGTGGTCACGCGAAGAGGTCGAGGAGCGATTGGAAAAAATCATGCAGGAAATTCACGAAAAGTGTTTGGAATACGGCATCGACGACAACGGCAATGCGGACTACGTGAAGGGGGCGAATATCGCGGGATTTGTGAAGGTGGCGGATGCGATGATTGCTTTGGGAGTATAACCGGGTGGTGGGTGGTAGGTGTTGGGCGAGAAGTTCTTGGGGTTTGGTGGTTTGCCGGGTATAATTTCTTAGCGATTATTTTTGTAACTTTGGAGAAAAATTGACCGCATGGATGAATTTTTAATACCTGCTTTTTTGGCAAATAAATTGGGTTCGACTGCTGCCCGGTTACAAGAAATTTTTGACCGAACTATCCCGTTTAAAAGCTAAATTATTACCGAAAAACACATCATGCAACAAACTTACAAAATAGACGGTATGACCTGCAACGGCTGCCGCACCTCCGTAGCAAGCAAATTGGCAGCCATAGAAAACGTGGAGACGGTAAACGTAGATTTGGCAAAGGGCGAAGCCGAAATCACCCTGCACAAGCCGGTTG
Source organism: Saprospiraceae bacterium (assembly GCA_020629965.1). Taxonomy (GTDB): domain Bacteria; phylum Bacteroidota; class Bacteroidia; order Chitinophagales; family Saprospiraceae; genus JAHDCG01. The sequence goes on from JAHDCG010000005.1 coordinate 8,930, forward strand.
ATATACGCATTTTACAAAATGCCTTACCCGAAAAATTCACGCTGTCGGAAAAGAAAACCGAACCGAAAATCGTAACCTCCGTCAGCCCGCCGGAGCCGCAAAAAAGCAAATTCCAACAACTCAAACCGCTGTTCCTTATTCTGCTTTACATCTCCGCCGCGAGTATTTTATTGCACCGAGATAACCTGAATTTAAGCTCCGTCATGTTAGACTTCATGGGCTTATTCTACATCGTTTTCGGCTTCTTCAAAATGTTGGATTTGCAGGGTTTCCCCGACTCATTCCGTATGTATGACCCTTTGGCAAAGCGCGTTCCGTTTTATGCCGAAATCTATCCTTTCCTCGAAACCGCCCTGGGTCTGATGCTGCTTTTCCGCTTTCATATTCAAATCGCACTCGTTCTGACCATCCTCATTTTGGGCATCACCACTATCGGCGTCGCTAAGACTTTACTCGACAAAAAATCCATTCGTTGCGCTTGTTTAGGCACGGCATTAAAATTGCCGATGACCGAAGCTACTTTGATTGAAAATGCGATTATGTTGATTATGGCAGTGGCGATGTTGTTGACTTTATCGTAGCATTGACTCTGGTCGATTTGCTGAAAACAGCCGCGAGCAAGGACGAAAAAACCCGTAAATCCGTTCGTGCCCTGACGAGCAAGAGGGTCGGGTGGCGGAAGTTTCCATTAAGCAACACACTCAATTACACTGGTGGAAACGGCTCTTAAATAATACAATCTATGACGGTATTTTTTTTAGATGAACCGATGATACTTTTATAAGTCGGAAATCCGATGCGGGTGCGGATATGGTTATATAGATTCTGCCGAGGTAATACAGAGCGGGAGACACGAGGCGAGTGGGTACTTGTTTTTCCAAGATATAAAATTAACATTTTTCTAAGCTGTCTGTATTTCATACTTTTGCTGTTCTTTTTATAGGGTTTACTACACTTTTTTTGTAATTTCGAATTTTAAAAATATGAATATAGTATCTTTTTTTGCCGGTGCCGGCGGTATGGATTTAGGTTTTCAAAATGCAGGCTTCAACGTTGCTTGGGCGAATGAATACGATAAAGAAATCTGGGAAACCTACGAAAAAAACCATACCCACACCACATTAGACAGAAGAAGTATTGTCGATATCCCGGAGGATGAAGTGCCGGAATGTGACGGTATAGTAGGCGGTCCACCCTGTCAAAGTTGGAGTGAAGCCGGGTCGAGAAGAGGTATAGATGATAAAAGAGGTCAATTGTTTTTTGATTTTATCCGAATTTTAGTTGCCAAGCAGCCTCGCTTTTTTTTAGCGGAAAATGTCAGCGGCATGCTTGCTCCTAAGCATAAGGGGGCTTTGGAAAATATTAAAAAAATGTTTAAAGAAGCGGGTTATAATTTATCTTTCGATATGCTGAATGCTTCGGATTACAGCGTTCCGCAAGACAGAAAAAGAGTTTTCTTTATCGGAATTCGTAAAGACTTGGGTTTTAGATTTAAATTTCCCAAAGTTAAATTTCCTAAAATAACTTTAGATGCTGCTATCAGAGATTTAGAAAATACAGCAATCCCTGCTTTAGAAAAAAACTATACTAACGGCGAAGAGTGTAAAATTCCTAATCATGAATATCAAATCGGCGGTTTTTCGAGTATGTTCATGTCGAGAAATCGTGTAAGAAGTTGGGAAGAGCAGTCTTTTACCATTCAAGCAGGTGCGCGTCATGCCCCTTTACATCCGCAAGCACCAAAAATGCGACTTGTCGGCGTGAATAAAAGAATTTTTATTCCCGAAAAAGAACACCTTTACCGTCGTTTGAGCGTAAGAGAGTGTGCCCGCATTCAGACCTTTCCGGATGATTTCATTTTTCATTATTCCAAAGTACAGGCAGGATACAAAATGATTGGAAATGCCGTGCCGGTTAAGTTGGCTGAGTTTTTGGCGACGTCGATAAAGCAGCAGTTGGAAAATCCGAGTTTGGGTTTGAAACCTATTAAAAATCTTACTCTTGCCCTATGAGCAATATACTTGATGCTATCTTAAATATTATCGAAGTAAATAAATTTACAGTCGATAATTTGTACAAAGGTTCTAACAAAATCAATAACGTCGGAGACGCTTTAGAAGAATACGCAAAAGATGCTTTCGCGGGTTCGTTTAACTTGACAACGAAAGCTAAAAAAAACAAGGCATACAGCAAAACCTTTTCGTATTTAGGTAACAGTAATAATCCGCCGGATTTCATGATTAGAGGCGGTGCTGCTGTAGAAGTCAAAAAAATTACCTCTCTCAAATCTGAAATAGCACTAAACAGTTCTTACCCGAAAGCTACGATAAGGAGTGATAACCCAATGATTACTCATAGCTGTCGTGACAGTGAGGAATGGACAGAAAAAGACTTAATTTATTTGATTGGTCGGGTTAAACCAAAGACAAGTAAAATAACGTCCTTATGGTTTGTTTACGGTAGTATTTATGCGGCAAGCCACGAAACTTATACAAGAATCAAAGATAAAATTACCGAAGGGGTAAGTGAAATTCCCGGTATTGAAATCTCAAAAACTAAAGAATTAGGACGTATCAATAAGGTTGACCCTTTAGGAATTACCTATTTGCGCGTGAGAGGAATGTGGGGAATTAAAAATCCTGCGGTGGTATTTGATTACATTCATACTACAAATTCGGACAATGAATTTGAACTAACTGCATTGATTCCTAACGATGTTTATGCAGAATTTGATAAAAAATCAAAAAGACGATTCACAGAAAAAGTTAAAACAACATCAATGCTGAAAATAGAAGATGAAAAAGTGCAAAACCCTAATAACCCTGCTATATTAGTTGATTGTAAACTCATAACTTTTTCTTTGTAATTAAGCTTCATCAGAAAAAACAACAAGTTTACCCTTCATTAGAAAAGCCCGCACCGAAAATTCGGTGCGGGCTTTTCTAATTGACAATCTCCCCAAAAAAACCAAAGGGCACACCGAAAATCGGTGCGCCCTTCATCTTTAATATTCCACTCAAAAAACGGCAGCAAAGCATCCGTTACCCGAGCGAGTTACCAAGACATATTGGTAAAAAGCCGAAGCCTCTTTTATTGCTTAATCAAACGTTGTGCAGGAATAGCCGCACCTTCCGCTTGCAGGCGTACAAAGTACATACCTTGTGCCAAGTCAGCAGCGTTGATAGTCGCGCGGTTTCTGCCGAGCGTCAATTCAACTTCCTGATTTTGTACCTGACGACCTACTTGGTCGAGTAACAAAATCTGTGCTGTACCCGCAACCGGAGCGTCGATAATGACAGTCGCCGTACCGCCTTTCACGGTAGTCGGGTAAACAGTCATTGCGTACTCGGTCGGAGCAGTCAAGGTTGCGTTATCGACATCGTTGCGTCCGTCGGCCGGGCGGTTACCCGCTGCCAAAGTTTTCGCACCTTCATCATCTTCCTGCGGTGTCATACCGTTACCGTTACCCGGAGTCGAGTCAGGGTCATCGGCAGGTGAAAAGTCAACTTCCGCGTAGAAAGTAGTCGAGCTGTTGGTCAAAGCAAACAGGGTGTAGTTAAACGTCGCTGTTTGTCCCGGAGCCAAGCTGTTGATTGTCCATCTTTCTGCTTGCAGGTTGTACACACCGTTGGTGGTAGAGGCTGCCGTAAAGCTGAAGCCCGAAGGTATCGGCAAAGAAACTTCTACATCTTCTACGCTGTTCGGACCTGCATTCGTTACCTGAATAACAAATACCGTGTTCGAGAACGGAGAGAAAGTAGAACCCTGCGTCTGTACCGTCAAAGACAAATCGGCAGTACCGTTGTCTTGCGGGCCGTTGCCGCCGTCGCCTTGGTCTGTACCTACGAAGTATATCGCAGATGCACCGGCAAATTCCTGATTGTAATTAGGCGCAATGTTACCTCCGTTAGAAGGCAAAGAGAAACCTAAAATACGACCGCCGCCGTTCGCGCGTTCCGCCACATAAATTTGGCTGTTGTCCACGTTCACCGCTACATCGACCGGGTTACCCAAGAAAGTGTTGCTGCCCGCAATGCGGACTTGCTCACTCATCGAGATGTTACCGTCGGCTGCTGCCTGCATATAATCGTCAATAATGACAATCGCACCGTCGTCCGCTACCGCACCGCTGCCTACGTCAGTCAAGACCATCAGGTCGGTGTCTGCATCGTAAGTGATACCGTGTGTGCGTACAATACCTGCAACCGGGATGATTGCATCTGCGGTAATGGCACCGTTCGGGTTAGCGAAGAAGTTTTCGTAAACCGCGAGGTTGCTGCTGTTATCTTCGATAGCGTACAAAGTTTCGTCTTGTACGTGGATACCCCACAAGTTAATGTCCGTTGTGTAAGAAGCCGACAAAGTAATCGCACCCGCCGCTACGTCATAGACGAAAAGCGCGTTGGTGTTACCGTTACTGTCCGCTGCATCTTGTGCGACAATCAATTTGCTGCCCGTCAGGCTGATTTCGCGACCGTTGGTAAAGTCGGAAGTCGAAGTTGCCGATACCGTAGGTACGTTACCGTTCTCCAAGTCAGTGTTGACATTGTTGTAAGCAACTACTACGTTATTGGTACGATCCAATTGGTATAATACATCGTTATCTTCGTCGTAAACGATACCGTCAGAGTCCGTGCCGTTAGCAGGGAAAGTGGTAAAGTCCGCCATACCGTTATCCAATGCGTCGAATACACCGACGACACCGCCCGTGTTGGTCGAAACAAAGAACTGACCGATAACCTGCGGGTCTTCGTTACCGTCACCGTCATCGGCGATAGTACCGCTACACTCGCCCGTACCGCGACGCGGCTGTGACAAGAAAGGGAAATCGTTGGTAAAGCCCTGGTCGTCTTCTTCTACACCGGTAGTGTAAGAAAGTACGCTCAATAAGTCAGGTGTTACCGGACTTGCGTTCGGGTCGTTCGGGTCGAAATCATCGTACCACAGACCGACTGCCGCTAAGACAATACCCGAAACCGCTTGCAATTCAATGCGCGTTACGTCATCTTCGAGGCGGCGACCGTTAGGGAAACCGTCCATATTCGGAATGAATTCCAAATCTGCATTCGTGTTAAAAGGTGCGGTAGTCAAACCTAAAACGGCTGCTTGTACCAAACCTAAAGAAGAGAAGTTATCGTCGTCACGCGGAGTAATCGGAGTCGCCATATTCAAACGCAACATGTCACCGCCGTTGGGCAGGAAGTTGTTGATGAAAGGCTTACCGACTGCCAAAGGATTACCCATTTTGCCCGTAGCCAACTGGTACGGAGGCAAGTTAGGCACACCTGTGTGGAAAATAGGCAATAAATCCACCGAACGCGGCTGACCCGGACCGGGCAATAACAAACCGCCGAAAGCAGCTTCCGCCAGTGCCGTACCGTCTAATGCCGCCGTTCCTTTCAAGGGGAAAAGACCGTCTGCACCGTTGGTGAAATCAAATGCACCCAAAGAGTTTTGCTGAATAGTCAAATTGTTCGAGAATGCGGGAACCGCGTCGCCGAAAGCACCGCCGTCCATGTACAATGCCAATTCAGGATTGTTGAAGTACTGGTAGAAAGAAGACTCACCGTTTGCATCGTAAGGTGAAGTTTGGTTCCAACGGTCTTTCTCACCGATCGGAATAATTGCTTCGTTGGTCAAAGGCATACCCAAACGCGATACCTGTACGAAGTCACCGCTTGTAGAAACGGTACCGTCGGTATTTAAAGTACGCATCGAGGGGCGGCTTGCGCTTGCCCATACACCGATGACGTAGTCGCCGTCGAGAATGTTAGCCGGAGTAGATGCCGCGCCGTCTTTCAACAACATAGCAATCGGCACCTGAATAGCAATAGAGTGTACATTGAAGCACTCCAAACCGTCGCGCGGCTCTCCGTCTTGACGAGGTGCGTTACCGAGGTCGAAAATACCGCCCAAGTCCACAAAGAACGGGTCGTCAACGGGACCTGCGAATACGCGCTCACCGTCCGGTGATTCTACGATAGCAGAGTTCCACAATTGGTCGTAAGTAGTACCCAAACCGACCATAGACTCGATAGAGCGGGGGCCGATATTGTAAGGAGGTACGGTACCGTCGGTCAAAACGGTTTGGAAAGTCAAACCGCCGTCCATAGAACGCTCCATGGTGTAGGTCGCTTTGTTGTTTTCCTGACCCAGGCGAATGCTGAAAAAGGTCGTCGGGTCTTCGTTTACAACGTCGAAAGTAAAACGGTAGATGATTTCATCGCCGGGTACACTTGCGTCGTTGTCGATGTGAATTTCGTAGTGAATATTTTCACCGAAAGTATAGTAATTGGGACCGCCGTGCGGCAATTGCATCGGAATATAGTTCGCGATGATGGTTACTGTGTTCGGGTCATCCGGGCTGCGGAACGCATAGACATCCGTGTTATCTGCCAACGGGTCGTCGGCAATCAGTGGTGCTTCGCGGTGACTCGATGCCTGTAATGCTACTGAAAAGAGCAGGCACAAAATCATAGCCGGAACCAAACGTAAATATTGGTTTATCATGATTTAATTAAATTTTATGAGAGTGAAATATTGAAAAATCTTCCAATGATTTAACTCCTTATTTTAAGCGAAAGCGCGTCGGCTTTCGTAGTTATTATTGGTCAGGAAAACAGTGTTAAAGGTTATGTTGCGTTTATATGTCTAAGCCGGATTTAACAGTCGGCAAAAAGTAATTTCTGCTCCCGATTTTAAGTAAAATCGGGAGCGAAATCTATATAAATCTTAACCATTAAGTTTAAAAGGAAAAGCGCGTTTGCTTTTCTCTCTTTCCTGATAATTATCAAAGAAAGTATCGGTTTTAACACCGATGCGGGGGGTGATTTTTGTCGCTTACTCGTTAAAGCTCACGGCAGTTCCTCTCCACGGTGTTGCCACGTAGGGGAAAGTCGATTTGAACTCTCGGTCGTTTTCTTCTACACCCGTAGTGTAAGTCAAAACGTCCAATAAGTCATCGGTAACGGGACTCGGGCTTGTCGCCGGGTCATAATCATCGTACCACAAACCGATAGCTGCCAATACGACACCCGATACTGCTTGCAATTCGATACGCGTTACGTCGTCTTCGAGGCGGCGACCGTTAGGGAAACCGTCCATATTTGGAATGAATTCCAAGTCAGCCGACTCGTTGAACGGTGCTACCGTCAAACCGATAACCGCTGCCTGAATCAGACCCAAAGAAGAGAAATTCTCATCGTCGCGCGGAGTAACGGGTACTGCCATATTCAAACGCAACATGTCACCTGCATTGGGCAAAAAGTTGTTAGCGAATGGCTTACCTGCCGCCAAGGGGTCACCGTTTTTACCGGTAGCCAATTGGTAAGGGCGCACGTTAGGAATACCCGTGTGGAATGCGGGCCACAAATCAACCGAACGCGGCTGTCCCGGGCCGGGCAATAACAGTGTACCGAACAAAGCATCGTCCAATGCCGTACCCGCTACCGCTGCACTTCCTTTCAAGGGGAAAAGTCCGTCCGCACCGTTGGTGAAGTCAAACATACCCAAAGAGTTTTCCTGTACTTGAAGGTTGTTAGAGAATGCAGGAACTGCATCCGCAAACGCACCGTTGCCCATGTACAAAGCCAATTCGGGGTTGTAGAAGTATTCGTAAAAAGAAGCTTCGCCGGCACCGTCGTAAGGTGAACCTGCGTTCCAACGGTCTTTCTCACCAATCGGAATGATAGCTTCGTTAGTCAAAGGCATACCCAAACGAGATACCTGCACAAAGTCGCCCGAGTCGGTCGGACCGGTCAGTTCGGAACTCAAAGTACGCAGTGCGGGGCGACTTGCGCTTGCCCATACACCGATGACATAGTCACCGTCCAAAATGTTGGTCGGAGTAGCCGGTGCACCTGCTTTCAACAAAGTTGAAATGGGTACTTGAATAGCAATGGAGTGGGTGTTAAATTGACCCAAACCGTCGCGTGGTTCGCCGTCTTGACGCGGCGCGTTACCGAGGTCGAAGATACCGCCCAAGTCCACGAAAAACGGGTCATCGGCCGGTCCCGCGAATACGGTTTCGCCGGTAGTGGTCGGCAAAATTGCTTCGGAAATCAAAGTTTCGTAATCGGTATCCAAACCGACAGCTGAGTTAATCGAGCGTGGGCCGATGTTGTAAGCCGGTACGACACCGTTGGTCAGGATAGTCTCGAAAGACATACCGCCGTCCGTGCTGCGCTCGACAATGTAAGTGGTCTTCAAATTTTCTTGTCCCAAACGGATGTTGAAAAAAGTAGAAGGGTCTTCGTTGGTACGTGAAAACGTAAAACGGTAAGTCACCTCGTCGCCGGGTACACTCGCGTCGTTGTCCACGTGGATTTCATAACGTACATTCTCCCCGAAGTGGTAGTAGTTAGGACCGCCGTGAGGCAATTGACCCGGGATGTAGTTGGCAATGATGGTGATGGTGTTCGGGTTGTCCGGGCTACGGAATGCGTACACATCCGTATTGTCCGCCAGAGGGTCGTTAGAGATTAACGGAGCCTCGCGGTGCGAAGAAGCCGAAGCGGTGAAGTAAGTACACAGCAGTAAAAGTACTGCGGCTATCTTACTCATCGTAAAGATTTTGTTAAACATAATGGTTACTTAATTTAATGAAAAAATACCGGTTTCTGAGAAGTTGGTTATTTGTTGATTTGTCTATCTGTTTATTTGTTGAGTCGAACACGCGGTATAATGTACACATGCGCTCAACGATTCAACAATTCAACAAATCTCCACAAGGCTTCGCCAAGACCATACTCCAAACAATTGAAGTCAGCCCGACGAAAACTATGTATTTGTCGTGTTATTTTTGCAACATGCCCAACGGTTTGCCGATAGCGGCTTTAGCGTCGGCGGCGAGCAGTCCCGATTGGGTCGGGTTGATTTTGAAAGACATTTCCAAATCTTCTTTTGCTGCTTTTTTGTTGCCTTCGGCGAGGGCAATCATGCCTCGGGTCGTCAGCAGGTCGGGGTATTTGGCACCCGTGCGACTTGCTTCGTCAATGTGGATACGTGCTTTTTCGATGTTGCCTTTCTTCAAATGAATCAAGGCCATCATGCGGTTCACGTCGATGTTTTTCGGTCGCTTCGCAAATTCCTGATTAGCGTAAGTAAACGCTTTATCGAAGTCTTCGTCAAAGTTGAGGTACAAATCGGCGTATTCGAGGTTCATGTTGTGACCGCTGTTTACGTCGTCTTCGAGCATGACGAGAATTTCGTCGTACATTTCCTGCGCTTTTTCGGGGCGGTCGGTGTCTTTGTAAAGGTGTGCCAACTGCACGTAGTAGCCAAACTCGGGAATGATAGCGGCGGCGCGTTGCAGCATTTCTTCCGCTTTTTCGTAGTTGCCTTCCTGTATTTCCAAATCAGCCAAAGCCGCCATCGCAAAGGAGTAATCTTCGCGCTGTGCGAGGGCCAATTCCCATTGAGATTTCGCTTCGGCGGTTCTGCCGTATCTGGCGAGCATTTCGCCCAAAGTCAAGCGTGTCCAAGCGGTTTGCTCGTGTCCGGGGTAGCCCGCGTCGGCTGCCATACTCATTGCTTCGAGGCTGCCTTGAATGTCTCCGTGAATTTCGCGGAGGTAAGAAACGCGGCTGTAAGAGCGCAAATCGGGACGAATTTGTATCATTTTGTCCGCTGCGGCAACTGCCTTATCGTATTCTCCCAACTCCACGTAAGCATCGACCAAAGCACCGACAATTTGTGCATTGTACGGGCTGATAGCCATACCTTCTTTAGCGGTTTCGAGTGCGCTTCTGAAATCGTGCTGTGAAAGTTGAACGGAGGCGAGGTGCATGAGTGCCTGAAAGCGGATGTCGGTAGGTTCTGGTTCGGTAGCTTTTACTTTTTGTAAAACTTCGAGGGCGGCCGGGTAGTAGTGTCCGTGTTCGCCGGTGATGCGGGCTTCGGTCATATAGACTTCGGCGAGTTTGATACGGGCGTTGTTGACGTTTTTGCCGGCGCGGAGGTCATTGACGGCGTTGGCATATTGATTTTGTACGCCGTCCCATTCTTTGCCTTTGTTGAGATTTTCGCCGCGTTGTAATAACTCGGGAACATCGGCGTCGTCAGCGGTTTTTGCCGCAGTATTTTCGCTTTCGGGGGAACAGGAAAAAAGGGTGAACAAGAAAGAGAAAATCAGTAAGGTGAATTTACTTTTCATCGATTGGTTTAGTTTTAATTTTTCAGAAAAAGCCATATAGTGTCAGGCACAGCAGTAACGGCGTTACGTTTGTGTTGCATGGTTTTTTCTTATTTTTTAAGTGGAAATAAGAAACAGCATCAAAAACTGCGGACACCTAAGGTGCGAACAGTTTCTATTTGTATTACGTGTGAAACGATGTTTGATAAAAGGCGAGAAATACAGTCGGGTGATTTCTCTGTGTTTGTTTTCTGCTTCTGTTTTGAGATACGCAAATCGTATGCTGTTCGGTTCACAAGTTTTTTAAAAAATAATCGGTATCGGAAAATAAGACGTGATGTGTTTGATTTTTTGTCTTTGCGTTATGCCGGTGTAACGCAAGGGTGTTTAAATCTGTTCAGTGCCTTGTTTATTTTCTTTAACATATTAGTTTACCAAACACTAAAAAAAACCGTTGACAAGGTCTTTAGGTCGATTTAAACAGCATAATGTTGATTAAAAACGGGCAAAACATATTGATAACAAATTGCATACACGCTAATTGTCTCATTTGAGACAGTTAAATATTTTATTGAGATTTTACGATTTTTGCTTAACAGAGAGATAGTTTTTCGACTGTAAAAAATTTCTCAAAAGATTTTTTTTTCTGAAACCGAAAGGATAAAAACCCCGGTCAGAGAGTAAAAACACTTCCTGCGGTTTCCGCTTTTTTCGGAAATTTTTCATCGCAAAACAGTAACGTCGCCTCGATATATCTCCGAAAGTCCGTCTTCCGTTCCGATTTCCGCCACATAAACATACACGTCCGCCGGCACGGGTTTGCCTCTGAAAGTGCCGTCCCATGCCGCCGTAAAATCGTCCGTTTGAAAAATCAACTCACCCCACCGACCGTAAATCGACACAGTAAAAGTCGCCGGTGTACAGTCACTCAATCCGCGGAAAGTGTCGTTTATGCCGTCGTCGTTCGGTGTAAACACGTTCGGGAAAAAATATTCGCAAATTTCTTCTTCATTACAATCTCCGTCCACGCTATACAGAAAGACCTGTTCGTACACGCAACCGTTTGCGTCCGTTGCGATGAGTGTACCGCCGAAAGAAACAAAACTCAACGTCGGTATCATCGGTGTAAAACCGGTAAAAACGCGCCCGTCGTTCAATTCCCAAACCGCCGAAACGATATTCATTCCCAAATCCGCTTGCTCATAAAAAATCGGATTGATATTAACGCTGCCGCAAATCGGTCCCGTCAATTCTATAAAAATATCAACCGAATCTTCCGGAATGCAATCCGCCGCGCTCACACAGGGCAAAGGCGAAAACTCAAATGTATCATTGTCCGTGCAGCCCTCCGCGTCGGTCAGGGTCAAAGAGATTTCGTAGATTTCATCGACATTATCGGTGGTAAAAAAGGCGGTATTTTCCGTTGTTTCCGTACCGTCGGGCAGCAGCCACAGCGCGGAAGCGACCGCCGCCGCAGCGGTAAAATCGAATTGCAAAAGCGAGTCCGAACAAATATTCGCCGGCGGAAAAATCTGCGCCGATAAATCGGGATTTTCGCAGTCCGTCGCGCAGTTTTCAACGGAGATATTGAAATTTTCCGCAGTCGTCGTACCGCCCGCGTCCGTAAGTTCCAAAGTCACGAGAAAATCTCCGGCGTCGGTAAAAATAAATTCCGCCGGATTACCGACCGCATTCTGCCCCTCGGAAGTCTGCCACGTAAGCATCAAATTATCCGTCTCGCCGAGGTAAGTGAAAGTCAACAAACTGTCCGTGCAAAACACGCCTTCGATTTCTACCTCATTACACAGTACCTCCGGCGGCGTCAGATTTTCGATAAATTGAAAACTGCCGGTTTGCGTATAAGCATCATATTCGCCGAAGCCGTAGTGATAGACGTGAAAAGGCGCGTCGGAAGTCATCTCATTCGCACCCGTCAGCGCACCCGTCGCGTAAGCATAGGAAAGCGTCGGGTCGCCGGGAAAAGGCTGAAACTCGGAAGCGGGCAGCGGACTGCCGTTAAACGACTCGATGCCCGCCTCGGCGGTGCGCATAATTATCGTGCTGAAAAACATGTCGATGACCACCCCCGAACCCTCCGTGCCTTCGGCAACTTCCCACCGGTCGCGCAGCGTCATGCGGTCGGTCGGCAGCAGTTGCAACATATTCGGGTCGCCGAAATTGCCCGCGCTGCAATCGTTACTTTTGCTGAGTTGACTCACCGCCACGTTTTTACTTGCCGTCAAAACCACGGGCGCATCGAGGTCGAAGTCATAAAATTCGTTTTCCTGCAAAATGATTTCCGAGCCGCAATCTAAAAATAATTCCGTGTCGTCTTCCTTTGCTAAAATGCGCACCACATCTCCGTTTCTCGCCGCCAGCGGCACCAAACAGTACAGGTCGCCCCAATTTTGGTAAGGCTGACACTGGTCGTACAAATGATTATCCGCCGAGCCGCAGTTACCGACCAAAGACTGCCGCGCCCCCGAAAAAACCGCGATTTTCTCCCCGTTCAGACTGCGTATGCGCGAGCCGGTCAAATCCCCGTCCGCCTGCACCTGATAGATGTCGCCCGCATCCATCGTCACCGTAAACGGCACATCGGCGGCGTGCAAACCGTAGGTAAATGTCGTCGGCGTAATTTCAATTTCGGACCCATCTTCCGTCACTGCAATCACAAAAGAAGTCGGCCCCGTCATCGGCTCGGTCTCCGTGTAACACAGCGCACGGTAGTCGTCGCCGAGTTCCGTAAGCGGCAAAACGGAAGTACTTTCGGTAAAAAACTGCCGAAAATGTCGCGCCTGCACGATAATCGGCACGTCGGAAGTAACGCGAATGCCCTTTCCTTCCGTAAACTCGGAGTTTTCCGAATACCAAATCGCAGAGGGCAAGGTGTAATCGACAAGCTCGCCCGCCGGCACGTTTACCTCCACCGAAAACCCCGTAGCCGGCACGCCGACCGTCACCTGTGCCGCCGCATTTTCATCCGCAGCCGAAAAGCTCAAATTGAAAACCGGGTCGTCATTAAAAAGCAGATTGAGATTTTCCATGTAAGCCAACCAAAACTCAGTTCCGGCGGAGGATTGAGCAGTGAGCAAACTGCTTTGGCAAAGGAAAAGAAGGAGGAATAATTTTGTTTTCATGGTTAGAACGGTGGACGGTGGACGGTTATACGGTGGACGGTTTTTGATACGGTGGACGGTGGACGGTTATACGGTGGACGGTTTGGTTCCGGAACACACGTTTACAATCGGAAACTTGTTTTTGCTTTTGGTTCATTTCACTTCAGATAACCGGGAAGGTAACACGCCATTAAACACTTTGTCAATGACAAAAACGGTTTCTGCCTAAAAAACGTCAAAAATTCACACAAAGCAACACGAGACAACAAACAGGAATAAAAACAACTCAAACCCCAAATCACCCTACTAACCCCAAGCAATCGTACATCGTAAATCGTAATTCGTAAATTTTCAAGCAAAAGAAACTAACCTCCGATATTAACAAAAATGTAAAAAAACTTCCTTCATCCCCGCCAACTCCCTATCTTTGCGCCCGCTGTAACCGATTCAAGTAATCGCTAACGGTCGTCGAGCAAAGTTCACCTCATAAACGCTTGATTTTCAAACGTTTTGGGTTACAGCCGAACTTATGTATCGACTTCATCAAATTTACCATTATCATGGCAGCACAGTATCTTCCTAAAGAAAAAACAGAGGAAATCTTTGCACAGTACGGCGGCAGCGCCGGCAACACCGGCTCCGCGGAGGGTCAGGTCGCACTTTTCACTTACCGCATTAAGGGTTTGAGCGAGCATTTGGCACGCAATAACAAAGACCAATCCTGCCGTCGTCGCTTGCTGACGCTCGTAGGTAAGCGTCGTCGTCTGTTGGCTTACCTCGCCAAAAAAGACATCGTTAAGTACCGTGAGTTGATTAAAGAATTGGGTATTCGCGGTTAAGATTTTCTTTCTCGATAAAGATAAAAAAGGACGCTTCACGGTTTTGTGGAGCGTCTTTTTTTTTGACTTTATTTTCGATTTCGGATGATATTTTTTTCCGGTTCGCCGAATTATTTTTTCCCCTCCCAAAAAATCCTACCTTTACCCCACACAAAAAAAACACAAAAACTTGATAGACCAAGTCCGTATCAATTTCTCGGAAGACTCGCTCTTCTTGCTCAATATCTGCCTGGCGTTTATGATGTTCGGCGTGGCATTGGATATTAAATTGAGCGATTTCAAAAAGCTGCTCGTACAGCCCAAGCCCGCAGCGGTCGGCTTGTTGTCGCAGTATCTTTTGTTGCCGATTCTGACTTTGATTTTAATCGCCGTTTTTCAGCCGATGACCTCGATTGCTCTCGGTATGGTCTTGATTTCCTGCTGTCCGGGCGGCAGTACCAGTAATTTTATGGTGCATTTGTCGGGCGCCAATTCCGCGCTTTCCGTGCTCATGACCTCCGTGACTACCCTCGGCGCAATTATTATTACGCCTGTATCATTCGAGTTTTGGTCTTCTTTTGTCGAAGGAAAAAGCGACTTGCCCGAGCTGACCGTCGAGCCGTGGGAAATGGTCAAAACCATCATTCAACTCATTTTCATCCCCGTCGCGCTCGGAGTTTTTGTGAATGAAATGTACGAAAAATTTACCGACAAAATCCGCAAACCCGTCAAGTGGCTGTCGCTGCTGATGTTTTTCGGCTTTGTGGTCGGCGCGATTATCGCCAATCTCGAATTTATCAAAAAATACCTCTTCGTCGTTTTTTGGATAGTCTTAATACACAACGGTTTAGCTTATTTTACGGGCTGGTCTTTAGCAAAATTGTTCCGTCAGAATCAAGGTAACACCCGCGCGATTTCCATCGAAACGGGCATCCAAAATACCGGTCTCGGTCTCATTTTGGTCTTCAATTTTTTCGACGGTCTCGGCGGCATGGCAATGGTACTGGCGTGCTGGGGCGTGTGGCACTTGATTTCGGGCTTTGGGTTGGCAATGTGGTGGCGGCGGACGGCGAGATGAGGAGAGAGGGGTCAGGGGAAAGGAGAGAGGGAGGTGACCGGTTAGTTTTACTGTCCGTTTTGTTGCAAAAAAAACGTCCGCTGCTTTAGGCAAAGGGATTGATACCGAAGCAAATGATTGCACACCTTTCCCCTCTCCCCTTTCTCCTCTCCCCTAATTTTCCTGATAGCTGCTTGACATTTACGCACATAAAAACCCGCCTTTCATAATCACCTTTCCCAAAAATCCTTATATTTGTCCCGCCTGCTTACCGCCGCTAAAATCAACACCACCGCTTGCAAATTACCGAAGCAACTTATCCTGAATTTACACATCTTACTACCGGTTTTTACATTTATACAAAAAGCAGCGTCTTTCGGGTTTTCGGACTCTTTACGGAAGATTGCCGACACTATATAACTTTGCCATGAAGAAAATTTTCCTCCTTCTTTTTATCGGTTTTTCCGTCGCCCTGTCCGCACAAACCGAAACCGTCAAAGCCGATGCGCGACTTTACGATGTTTATGAAGCCGATTATCTCAATCGTCTGCAAACGAAAAACCCCGCGCTCATTCAGCGTTGGAACTTTTATCTGGACAACGCCTGGCGTCTGACGCGCATTCCGCAGGGTAAAGACGGTGAATACCCGACCGTCAGCGTTGCCGATGTCGATAACATCAATATTTTGCTGCTGCAAAAAGAGCAAAATTTGACGCGAGATTTTAACAAACGCTTGCGCTACCGCATTGCCGGCACCGATACGCTGATTGAGTATTACAGCGGTAAAGAATTTGTCAAAGCCTTTAACGCACACACCGGGCGCAGCCATGCCGGTGAGTAATTTTTGCTCCGCTCCCTTTATGGTGCATTTTTTGCAACGGGTTAATGACTTTTGTCAAAAAATTCACGCACTCATTCTTCCCTCCCAAAGTATAAACATCATTGATTATCGAGCGATAATCTTCCGTTACCAACTATTATGAAGTACACGTTTACATTCGCTTTCCTCCTTGTTTTATTGGCTTTTTTCGAGCTGCAACTCAACGCACAGGACTACCTGATGAGCAATGACGACATCTCGGATTGCAGCGGCTTTTTCCTCGACAGCGGCGGCAACGGCTCCTACGGTGCCGATGAAGATTTGGAAACCACCATCTGCGCCGACGGCGTCGCCGGCTCGGGCACCCACGTACAACTCGTGTTTTCGGGTTCGGAGTTTGCCGACGGTGATATTATCTGTTTTTACGACGGAGAAGATACCGCCGCCCCGCTGCTTGCCTGCAATACCGATTTTTTAGACGGTACTTTTATTATTCAGGCAACTGCCGTCAACACGAGCGGCTGCGTGACCGTGACTTTCAGCTCCGACGGCATCGATGAGGCCTCCGGTTGGGAAGCCGACATGAATTGTGAAGCCGCCTGTCAGCAAATCATCGCAAGTATTTCGATGAGCGACCCCGAAATCATGCCCGCCGATACGGGCTACATCGACATTTGCCCGGGCGACCGCGTCTTTTTGACCGGTATGGGCACCTACCCGCAAAACGGCGAAGTGTACGAACACAGCGATTTGACCTCTTCGTTCGCTTGGGATTTCGGCGACGGTATTCAGGGCGTCGGTCCGAATGTAGTGCATACTTTCGACGAGCCGGGCGGTTACGTCATGCAGTTAAAAATCACGGACGTCGAAGGCTGTGAAAATAATAACTTCATTTCGCAGCGGGTGCGCGTCAGCCCCTACCCTGTCTTTGAAGAAGGTGCCGCGCTGCCGGCGGAAATTTGTTTCGGCGACACCGTTAACATTCGCTCGGATATTTCAGCGACGGATACGACTTTTAACGTCAGCGCAACGGCGGGCACAGGCGGCTTCCAAACCGAACAAACCCGCTCCGACTCTTTGGCATTGCCCGACGGTACAGGGGCTTCTTACGAAACGAGTGTGAGTTTTACCGATTTCTCGCCCGGTCAGGTTTTGACCAACGTCGAGGATATTGTCGGTATTTGTGTCAATATGGAACACTCTTGGCTGCGGGATTTAGAAATCCGATTGCGCTGCCCCGACGGCACGGAAGTCATTTTACACGACCACCCCGGCGCGTTCGGCGGTGAGGTCTTTTTAGGAGAACCCAACGAGAGTGACAGCGGTGCCAATCCTATTCCGGGTGTCGGCTACGATTACTGCTGGACGGAAAATGCGCCTAATCCCACCTGGATTGACTACTGCAATACGAGTGCTGTCGGCACTTTGCCCGTTGCGGACTACTCTCCTTACAACAGTCTTTCCGCCTTTTTGGGCTGCCCGCTCAACGGCGAATGGACCATCATCGTCACCGACCTGTGGGGCGGCGATAACGGCTACATTTTTTCTTGGGGCATCGAATTTGCGCAAGACCTCTACCCGACCATCGAGACTTTCAGCCCGGTATTCGAGGAGTGGGGCTGGCAAGACAATCCGAGCATTTTCTTTAATACGCCCGACTCCATTTCCGCGATGCCGAATGCGGGTACGGCTTCTTATACTTTTGAAACGCTCAACAGTTTCGGCTGCGCTTTCGATACCACTTTTCAACTGACCGTACTGCCGAAAACGCATCCCGACTGCTACGAATGTCAGCAACAATTGACTCCGGCGGCGGATACCATTATTTGCGTCGGCGAAACGGTGGCATTTAACGTCAGCGGCGAAGCGGTCAATCAAGACTCGGTGACTTTCGAAACCGTTCCGAATTATCCTTTGGGCAATCCCAATCACCCGCCCGCGAATGCTTATTTCTCCGAAATCGCAATCAACAGCGTCTCGCCCGCCCAAATCATCGACCCGACCGTCGATATTATTTCGGTGTGCGTCGATTTTGAAACAAATTGGAACAGCGACATCCAAATGATACTCGTCACGCCCGACGGTGAGCAACTCGAACTCTCGACCAACAACGGCGGCAGCGGCGACAACTACGAAAATACCTGCTTTACCCCCACGGCAACGACCGATATCACGGCGGGCACCTCGCCTTTCCTCGGTAATTATCAACCCGAAGGCGACTGGAACGACCTCATCGGCGAAAACAGCAACGGCACCTGGGCACTCAAAATAAGCGACGCCGGCGGTCAGCAAATGGGTATGCTGCGCTCTTGGTCTATTACTTTCAACGCCGAAAACGACGTGCAATACGTTTGGACACCGCCCGTGGATTTGAGTTGCATCCTCTGCCCCGACCCGACCGCTGCGCCCGCCGCTACGGTCGATTACACCGTCACCTCCGTCGATAGCTACGGCTGCGCGGCCGAAGACGATGTCAGAGTAGAAGTCGTGGACGAAATACCCGCACCCGTCGTCGATTGCGATACGGATGTGGACTCGGGTACTTTCTTTTTGGAATGGGATACGGTAAACGGTATCACCGAATACGAAATCAACCTCGGCGGGGGCTGGATGCCGATTTCGGGTACGGAATTTTCGCAAAGCGGCTTCGACATCGGCGATGTTATCGACTACGAAATCAGAGCGGTTTTTCCCGACGGCAATTGCGGCACGGCGACTTTAAATTCAAGTTGTGAAATGTTGTTTGACTGCGATTTTGTCATCAGCTCGGGCGACGGTACGAGCATGGGTAATGTCGATTGCGACGGCAGTTGCGATGCGGTCGTTTCGGTCTCCGTCATGGATGCCATGCAACCGGTCGTTTACACCATTTTAAACAATGACACGGGCGAAATGTCCACGCAGGGTTTCGGTCAGTTTACGGGATTATGCCCCGGCGCATACACTTTCTCGGCGACCGACGGCAACGACTGTACCTCTTCTTTCGACTATCTCGTAGTTGCCCCCGACCCGATTATGACCACGGCAACCGACATCAACAACGTCAGTTGTAACGGCGGAAACGACGGCTCGGCAACGGTCAGTGCCACAGGCGGCAACGGCGATTTTACTTACGAATGGAACGACCCGCTCGCGCAAACCGGACCGACGGCAACACTTTTGACCGCCGGCAGCTACACCGTTACCGCCACGGATGTGGTCGGCTGCGAAGAATTTTTCCAAATCGTCATCACCGAACCGACCGAACTGACCACCACGACCGCCGTGAGCAATGTCTCTTGCACGGGCGACAATACGGGCAGCATCGTTATCACCCCGGCGGGCGGCACCGCGCCTTACACCATTGCATGGCAGGACGTCCCCGACGGAAATAATCTTTTTGCCGGCATTTACACGGCAACGGTCACGGATGTTAATTCCTGCGAAACTATTGTCACCGAAACCATCGACGAGCCGGCGGAGCCTTTGACCGTCGAACTGACGCAAACTTTTATCTCTTGTTTTGAAACCGACGAGAGCAGTGCCCTCGCCGTTCCGAGCGGCGGCACGGGCGATTACACTTATGCTTGGGACAACGGCGACAACACGGCGGAAGCCACAAATCTTACCTTCGGCGACCACAATGTAACCGTTACCGACGAAAACAACTGCCAAGTCGTACAAACGATTTCTGTCACGCAGCTCGAAGAATTGATACCGAATATCTCGGTTGCACCGACCTCTTGCAGCGGCGCGGACGACGGAAATGCGGTCGTCAACTTTACGGAAGGCGGCGTCGGCACCCCTTTGGATATGCTGCAATACGCGTGGAGCAACGGTTCGGATATGATAACGGCGAGCAACCTTTCCGGCGGCGAAATCATTGTTACGATTACCGATGCGCAGGGCTGTGTCGGTATGGCGAGCAATACGATTACGACCCCGGAAACGATAGAAATCGAAACCGCTTTTACCCTGCCTTTGTGTGCGGGCGAAGCAACCGGCACGGCAAGCGTTGCCAACGTCATTAACGGCTCGGGTGATGTAGAATACCTCTGGGATGCTGCGGCGGGCAATCAAACGACGGCAACGGCAACGAATCTGGAAGCGGGTACTTACAGCGTGACAGCGACCGACGGCGGCAACTGTACGGCAGAAGCCACGATTACCGTCACCGAACCCGAAGCCCTCAGCCTGGAATTTGCGACGACGGATAACGACTGCTTCGGCGAGTTTGCAGGTACGGCAACCGCGACCGCAGCGGGCGGTACGGGCAGCCTCACTTACCTGTGGGAAAACGGCGAAACCGGTTCGACTATCGAAAATTTATTTGTCGGTACTTACGAAGTCACCGTAGTCGATGCCAACGACTGCCGCCTGATTGACAGCACGACTATTCTCCAACCCGGCCCCTTGGAAGCGGATATTTTGACGGAAGATGTCAATTGTTTCGGCAACCGCAACGGCTCGGTGACGGCCGTTCCGCTCGGAGGCACGGCTCCTTTCCGTTACAGCCTCAACGGCGAAAACTTTAACGGGTCGAGTACGCAAATCGGACTGACGGCGGGCGATTACACCATTTTCATCGAAGATGCGAATGAATGTGTGAACACCTTCGAGTTCCGCATCGAAGAACCGGATGCTTTGGAACTTTTTGTCGAAACCGAAACGGGAGAAACGCTGCTCGACGGCGACGAAACGCTGTTGATTTTGGGCGACTCCATCGAGTTGCAGGGCATGACCGACAACGCACAGGGCGCTACGGTTTACACTTGGCAAGAGCCGTATTTCGGTACGCTGAATTGGTTTAACGAAGCCGACAGCTCTATCGTCCGCTCGAATACGCAAAATACGCTTTTCTACAAATTAGCCGTGGTCGATGAAGCCGGCTGTACCGATGATTTACAAATCCGGGTGCGCGTTATCAAAGAACGCGTAGTGCTCGTACCGACGGGCTTTTCTCCGAACGGCAACAGCCAAAACCGCACACTGCGGGTGCACGGAAAAGAAGGCACGACCATCGACGTTTTTCGCGTCTATGACCGCTGGGGCGAATTGATGTACGAGACAAGCGAATTCCCCGTCAACTCGAATGCGGTGGGCTGGGACGGTACTTTCCGAGGTAAAGAAATGCCGGCGGGCGTGTACGTTTGGTATTTGGAAGCCCGCTATATCGACGGAAATACGGAGACGTTTAAGGGGAACAGTACTTTGGTACGTTAGAGTTGGTTGGAGTTGGTTTGAGTAGTCGGAATGGTTGGATGCGCTTTAAATTTAGAATCGAATCTTAAATTCGCAGACGTCTCCCCCGTCAACCGTCAACCGATTTATCCAACAACCGACAAAATCCAAAAGAGCTTTCGGTATATTCCTCATTTTTTCCTAATATTACCATTGAAAATTATTCGACTTTGTTTTCGGAATTTTTATCCGTTTAAGACTATTTAAAATGAAAAAAAATTTACACCATATTTTATCGACACTCGGCTGCTTGGTTTGTGTTTTATTTTTTGTGAATGAAGCACAGGCGCAAGACCCGCAATTTTCTCAATTTTACGCGGCACCGACGCAAACCAATCCGGCACTGACGGGGGTTTTTGACGGTCGCTTTCGCGTCAATATGAACTACCGCGAGCAGTGGGCGAGCATTATCAACGATGCGCCGTTTCGCACGGTGTCGGGCAGTTTTGAAATGCGCCACAACGTCGGTCGCAATGACTTTTTGAGCTACGGCGTGACCGTGTTGCGCGATGAAGCGGGCGACTCCGACTACACGCGCAGTCAGGGTGTGCTGGGCGTGTCGTACATGAAACAACTCTCGGGCGGTCGCTACGGCGGCGGCACGCAGTTTTTGGTGGCGGGCGCACAGGTCGGCGGCGGTCAGCACGCCATCGAGGGCGATAATTTGTGGTTTTCCAGCCAATACGACATCGGCAGCGAGACCATCGACTTTGGTGCGCCGAGCGGCGAAATGCTGAACTCAATGAGTGATTTTTACCTCGACTTTAACGCCGGACTGATGTGGTACGCCGTTTTTGACGACAACATGAGCATCTACGCCGGCGGTGCATTGCACCACATCAACGCGCCGAAAGTCAGCTTTTTCGACAGCGGTGACGCGGGCGAAATCAACATGAAATGGAGCGGTCAAATCGGCGGTGAGTTGCCCTTGACCCGTGAATTGAGCATCTTGCCGGCGGCCATCGTCATCGGTCAGGGACCTTCGATGAATACAATCTTCGGTACGAACTTCCGCTATACCAACCGCGACTGGCGCGAGGTCGCTATCCGTGCGGGACTGTGGGGAAATTTGGTGAATAACCTCGACTCGGGTTTGAGTTTTCCGTCGATGATTTACACGGCGGTCTTGGAAATGGGACGTTGGAATGTCGGTCTGAGCTACGATGTGAATGCGGGTTCTTTGACAGCACCGACCAACTCGCGCGGTGCATTCGAGATTTCTGCTTCTTACGTGCATCCGGCGCAGCGGAAGTTGAAGGTGAAATGCCCGAAGCTTTGATTGGTTGATGGTTGGCAGTTGATGGTTGATAGACGGGAATGTTCTTGAAACCTGAAATTTTACGGAAAACGGCGATGGACTTTGATGTTTGTCGCCGTTTTTTCGTTGCCCGCACCGTAGCATCGACTTTAGTCGATTGGCTAATTAGACGGCAGGCATCTCTTCTGCTTTTCTGTTTCAAATCTCTCCCCTGTCCCGCAATATTTTCGCTTTTAACAAACCAATCATCGCCAATGAGCAGGTAATCTCGCCGCGCATCACCATTTCTACGGCTTCGTCCAACGGCACTTTTTTGACTTGCAATTCTTCCGTGTCTTCGGGATTAGCCTCGCCGAAGGTCAGACCCTGCGCGATATAGACCACTCCCCTTTCGTCCGTCACCGAATTGCTGGTCGCCAAGTCGCCGATTTTTTGCCACTTCTCGGCAATGATGCCCGTTTCTTCCTGCAATTCTCGCTTGGCACTTTCCAAAGGCTCGTTGCCCAACGGCCCTCCGCCTTCGGGTATCTCCCAGGTGTATTCCTCCATCGTGTAGCGATATTGCCCGACGAGCCAAGTGTTGTAGTCTTCATCCAGAGGCACGATGCCGATTGCCAAATTTTTAAAATGCACGACACCGTAAATGCCTGCGCCGCCGGCGGGATTGAGGACTTCGCGGTGCGTGACTTTTATCCACGGGTTGTCGTAAACTTCTGTTTTGTCGAGGGTTTTCCACGGGTTTTTCATTGTAAAAAAGGTTTGATTTGTTAATATTGTTTGAGTTTGTTTGAGTGGTTTGAGTTCGTTGGAATGGTTTGAGTTTGTTGGAATGGTTTGAGTCGTTATTTTGATTTGAAGCCGTTTTTAAATTCAATACGGCTGCCCCCGTCAACCGTCAACTAAATATACCCCTTCGCTTTATAAGCCGCAATCCCGAACCATTCTTTCAATAAAACTTTCCAAAAAATCAAGGCTTTGTCGTCGGGCAAAAGATAGCGATACGGAGACCAAGACCACTTTTCGACACTGAAATCCGTAGGGAAAAAGTCGGCTTTCAATCCCGCTTTCTTGGCAATTAAACGACTGCGCGGCACGTGAAAAGCAGAAGTGATAATAAGCACCGAACCGCCGCCGGTTTGGTCTATCAACTTTTTGGAATACAGAAAGTTTTCGTAAGTATTGCGGGCTTCCGACTCGATGATAATGTCGGTTTTCGGAATGCCGATGCGCTGAAACCAGGCGGCAGTCAGCAGGGCTTCGTTTTCGTCGCCGCCGATGATGCGCCCGTCACCGCCGGAGAGTATAATTTTTTTGATTTTGCCTTGTCCGTATAAATCTAACGCGTGGGTCAGGCGATTGGGTTGCCAACCTAAATTTAAGCGGTCGGCATTATTTTCGCCGTCCAAATCGGAAAAACCGCCCAAAATCAAACCGTATTCGTACTCCTGCAAATCGGCGACGGGCACGGCGGGGGCTTCGTACAGTCTCGCCGCAAAATCCGCAATTAACGGCGAAGTAAAAAATATCAACAGCCCGACTCCTATGCGCAAGGCGCGTCCTTTTCGTTGCGGCTTTTTGGAAAATAAAGCAACGATAAACAGAGAAACTATCCAGTTGAGCGGCTGAATGAGGAAAACGAGGAGCTTGGAGAGGAAGAAAAACACTATAGTTGGTGGTTGATGGTTGGTAGTTGATGGTTGCCACGGTAGTTTATTCAACCGATTATGTAGCAATCAAGCTTTTTCAATTTATTCTTTCGGTAAAAGTCGATAAAATAAACGGAATACCGGACAGCTCTGAAATTTCATTTTTTTGAAATCCTAAACTCAACTATTCCGATGTCTTAAACCTTTTAATGGTCTAAGTTACAGACGAAAATGTGATATAAGCAACAGTCACACGGGGAATCTAACGTCTAAAGTCTAACATCTTAAATCTCAACAATACTTGGAACAAATTCTCGACCTCATCCTGCACACCGAAGAGTTTATTACCGGCATGATTGAAAGCAATCTGACGCTGACCTACGTGCTGTTGTTTTTGATTATTTTCAGTGAAACGGGTTTGGTGATTTTTCCTTTTTTTCCCGGCGATGCGCTGCTGATTACCGTCGGCATTATCGCGGGAGCCGGCAGTTTGAATATCTGGATACTGGTGCCGTTGTTGATTGCCGCCGCTATTTTGGGCAATGCTTCCAATTATTTTATCGGAAAATATGCGGGTAAAAGATTGATGAAAGTGCGGAGTAAAATCTTTCAGGGGTACCTCGATCGCACTTCCGAATTTTACGCCAAGCACGGAGCCAAAGCCGTCATGTATTCCCGCTTTTTTCCTATCTTTCGCACTTACGTTCCTTTTGTGGCGGGCGTGACGCGGATGGACTTTCCGGCGTTTATGCGCTACAATATTTTCGGCGGTACGATTTGGGTATTGATTTTTACCTGGGGTATGTACATGCTCGGCGAAATTCCTTTTGTCAAAGAACATTTTCACACGATTTTTCTGTTTATTATGTTTTTGACGATTGTGCCGTTTTTATTGCGCTTTATTAAAATGCTCGGTAAACGGCTGCGCAATGTCACCGCCGAGACACCAAAGAACGGGTGATAAATTTTCGTAATTTCTTAGGTCTCGGTAAAGGTACGAGGTACTTTTTTTCGTAAATTCAGTAGAATATCAAGATAATTCGAGTTGTTATTGAGAAAAGTACCCCGTACCTTAGCAAATACTTTTTTATGGTAAAAATAATCGACTGTCCGCGCGATGCGATGCAGGGTCTGAAAACCTACATTCCCGCTGCGACCAAGGCAAATTATATCAACAAACTGCTGCGTTGCGGCTTCGATACCATCGACTTCGGCAGCTTCGTTTCGCCCAAGGCTATTCCGCAAATGCGCGATACGGCGGAGGTACTGAGTCTGCTCGATTTGAGTCAATCCGACACCGAACTCATCGCCATTGTCGCCAATAAACGCGGCGCGGTCGATGCGGCGGCTTTCCCCGAAATCGAATATCTCGGCTACCCCTTTTCCGTTTCCGAAACCTTTCAACTGCGCAATACCAACGCTACTTTGGCGGAAAGTCTGGAGCGCGTCAAACTCATTCAGGAAATCGCCGTCAACGCCGATAAAACCCTGCTGCTCTACATCAGTATGGGCTTCGGCAATCCTTACGGCGACGAATGGAACGCGGAAATCGTCGCCAAAGCCACCAAAGAACTCTCCAAAATCGGCATCAAAATCATTCAACTCAGCGACACCATCGGCGTGGCGACTCCCGAAAGCATTTCCTATCTTTTCGGCAATCTATTACCTTTGTACCCCGACATCGAAATCGGCGCGCACCTGCACACCACCCCGCGCACCTGGCGCGAAAAAGTGGAAGCGGCTTACGACGCGGGCTGTCGCCGTTTCGACGGTGCCATTCGCGGTTACGGCGGTTGTCCGATGGCAAAAGACGACCTGACGGGTAACATGCCGACGGAGCATCTGGTCTATTTTTTTGACGAAATCGGAGCGGAAACGGGGGTGGATTTATCGGAGTTCGGGAAAGTATATCAGGCGGCGGAGGCGGTTTTTCCGAAAAACTAAGGCGATTTACGATTTACGATGTACGATTTACGAGGGGTTCGGAGAAACTTTTGATGATTTTGGTTGTCGTGACTTTTGGATTTTATTCTGTAGGTGTTTTTGTTGTGTTTTTTTTATATTGAACAATAAATTATCCGCACCGTAGCATCGACTTTAGTCGATAGGCTGTTCAGATTCTTTCTAAAAAAAATAAGCAGTTTTGTATAATTATTTAGTAACTACTTAGGTGTCTGACACCATATTCACGCAAATAATGAGAAAGTTATTTTTTTTCGAGGTCTTTCGAACAAAAGGTGTCTGACACCGATGTTGAGACTCGCATCGGTGTCAGCCTGTCCCGCACTTCAGTCGGGAACGCTTTTTTCGCTTAAATCTTAGATTTTACTCGCAATATTTTCGCTTTTTACCGGTAGCAGCGTCAGACACCTAAACAGTTACATTATTTGCTTGTAAAGAAGCTGATTAAATGTTGACTACCGGATATTTGGGTCTAAACGACTAAACGATTAAACTTATAAACCTACTTGAACGTGACCATTCAGGAAATAGAATTTGCGACACCCGCTTTTGACGAAAATTTGCGCCTGCGCAATGACATTCTGCGCGTACCTTTAAATTTAGAATTTTACGTCAAAGACATTGCGGCGGAATACGACAGCCTGCACCTCGGCGCATACAGCATTGAAGGCGAACTCGCCGGTAGTCTCATTCTCAAAACCCTAAACGAACAACAAGTCAAAATGCGACAGGTGGCCGTCGCGGAAAAATTTCAAAAGCAAGGTGTCGGTAAAAACTTGGTAGCGGCAAGCGAAAAACTTGCCCGAGAACGCAGCTTTACCGAAATGATTTTACACGCCCGCGAAACCGCCGTTCCGTTCTACTTACAACAAGGCTACGAGCAAATCGGCGAACGGTTCACAGAAGTAAACATCCCGCATTTCAAAATGAGAAAGAAGTTGTAAAAAATCATAGGACAAACAAAAACCAAAGCCAATAAAACCACAATCAGCAGAAAATAACCACAAACCCCTCGTAAATCGTAAATCGTAAATCGTTACCCCCTCGTACATCGTAATTCGTAAATCGTAATTCGAACCATGCAAAACCTCATCGTCAGATTAGCCAACGCACAAATTAAGCAACAGGAGCGCGTCATCCTCGACGGAGTGAATTTTAACATTGCACCCGGCGAGTTTATCTACCTCATCGGGCGGACGGGCAGCGGTAAATCCTCCTTGCTCAAGACACTTTACGCCGACCTGCCCCTCGCGGCGGGAAAGGGCATGGTAGCGGGTTTCGATTTGCATTTGACCGATCGCAAAACCATCCCGGGGTTGCGGCGCAAATTAGGTATCGTTTTTCAGGCTTTTAATTTATTGGAAGACCGCAGCGTGGCTGAAAATTTGGATTTTGTCTTACGTGCTACGGGTTGGCGCGGCAAAAAGAAGAAAAAAAACCGCATCGACGAGGTGCTGCAAGTGACGGATTTGGCGGGCAAAAACGATAAAATGCCGTACGAACTTTCCGGCGGAGAAAGACAGCGCGTCGCCATCGCCCGCGCCCTGCTCAACCGTCCGCAACTCATTATCGCCGATGAGCCGACGGGCAATCTCGACCCTGAAACGGGCGACGACATTATGCTGCTCCTGCGTCGCCTCGCTAAAGACCAAGATACCGCCGTGCTGTTTGCCACACACGATTATCGCATTTTGGAAAATTTTCCCGCGCGCATCGTCCGCTGTCACAACGGGCGGGTGATGGATGAGGAAGACCTGCCGGTTTGAATTGGTTGGTGGTTGATAGTTGGTAGTTGATGATTGATAGCAGGTTTCTGCTGTCTTTTTACGGTACGAATAGCCTTAACTTTATGATTTCTTTTTCTTACATTTTCTGATTTATGTTCCTTTAGAAAAGGAAAGCGCGTGTTACACTTTGCTTCAGTCTTTTTTTTTCACCACAGACAAGCATAACACAACATAGTGATACAATCAGAGAAAACTTGACTTCAAAGTAAAATAACAACCTCATTAGAAGACCAAGAACCCGCCCATCAACCACCAACTATCAACCACCAACCAAAAAAAAGTCCCGCCCGACAGCATGTCGGGCGGGACTTTTTTTTCACTAATTAAAAATTAGTTTTTCACGAATTTTTCGGTACGCGTACCTTCATCCGTAGCAATGCGCACGAGGTAAGTGCCGGTCGCCCAAGCAGATACATCGTAAGTCAAAGTAGTTTGACGTACATTTTCGGTCGTACGGTCGAGTACCAAACGGCCCATCGCATCTACCACTTGTACGTTTACTTCGTCGGAAGTATTTTCCAAAGTAACTTCGATATTCAAAGCAGCCGTAGCCGGATTAGGGCTGACTGCGATAGCCGCAGCGGGCAGAGTCGGCTCTACTGAGCTGTCATCGACCAATGGTGTATTCGCGCGGATGTGAATAGACGGGCTGCCGATAAAACCGGTTGACCAGTCTCCTAACCAAATAGAACCGTCCAAACCTGTAGGCAACGGAACGGTACCGCTGCGCACGTAAGAAGGAGGTACTTCGTTAGCTACGTTTTCACCGTTGTACTTGATAGCTACCAAATAAGCTCTTTCAGCTTCCAAAGTAGGAATACCACCGAGCGGGTTCAATGAGAAATCAGCGGATACAATATCCATATTCATTTCTTCGCCGGATGCCGTGTACTGAGTAAAAGCCAAAGCATCGCCGAAGAGTTCGATGTAATCCGTAGTGGTTGTTTCCGGAAATCCGAGAGTTCCGTCATTTGCGGAAGCATCGGTTACGTCATACAGTTCAGCGGTGAAAGTTACATCGGAAGCAGCATCCGTTTGGATTTCCTCCCAGTTTGCCAGACCGAACTCTACATCGTTTAAGAATACCGCAGAACCGCCGGTACGGATGACAATGTGAATATGGTAAGTAAAGTTACCGTTAACAAAATCTTCGCCGCGCGCTTGTACACCGCCCGCAAACTCACTATTACCGGTTTGGAAAAAGTTTTCGTCAGTAATCACAAATTCTTCGGTGAGTACACCGTTGTTCAGGTTGTTTGTACCTACAACAGTGTAAGTACCCGCAACGGTCGGCAGGTAAGGCTCATCAACGCTGATGATAACACCGTTTACGGCAGCCGGGTCGGTCATACCTGCGCCGGTTACTACGGTTTCGACGCCGTTAGGGTCGGTGATAGTTGCCGTCAAGAGTGCATCTTGTACTTCTACATCATAGAAAATAGCGCCGATGCCCCACATCGGAACGATGTTTTCGACCGGAGTAAAACGGTTGTAATTAGTAGCAAGTTCGACAAATTGCTGTACGCCGAGCGTGACGTTCACCGTCTCGTCGTTGTCCAACAGCATACGAATCGGTGCACAATCTTCTTGAGACAAGAAAACGGCGGGAATACCGTTAGTATAACCGTCGATAGCCGTCGGTGCCATATTGACAACACCACCGCCGTCTTCGGAGTCAGGGCGGTTATTGCAAATCACAACTGCAATTGCACCCGCATCTTCGGCAGCTTTTACCTTTGCGGAGAAAGTACAAGCACCACGCTGTACGAGCGCGATATTACCCGATACTTCGTCTGCGTTGCCCAATTCCACACAGCCCATTACCGGAATGTCATCCGGCACATCGTCCATGTCATCTACATTGGCAGATACATAAACCAAGTCACCGGTTACGGTTTCACCGAGTTCCAATGCGCCGGGCCAATCGGGAGCTGATGCTTCTCCTACATCGGAAAGAGTACCTGCAATACTTCCGGGGGAGTTAATGTCTAAAAAGCTGGGTTGTGCGTAAGCCGTTTGCATGGCAAAAAGTACCAAAACAAGGCTCAAAAGTTGAGTAAATGTTCTCTTCATAACTAAAGATATTCAGTTTGTTAAAAAATTATTCCTTTTTATCCGTCGATACTGCGCCGCAAAATGAGAGGCGAAACCGTACGGCGGAAACAAGGCGTTAAATTAAGGTAAAATCTAATATTCTCGAAATTCGCGTCGAGAAATCGTGTTTTTTTCTTCCTTTTTCGTCATTGCAACAACAAATTCGTACATTTATTATCGGTTTTTTCCAAACATAAAAGCATAAGTTGCAAAAGGAACGGGAATGAAAGCCGGGTCAAAACTGCCGGGGTCGGCAAAAGGAACGATAGTCAAACCGAAGTCGAAACGATTGCGCCGATTAAACCACGCCGCGCCGATATTGATAAAATCGACTTCGTAAAAATTATCGGTCAGCAAGACTATATCCGCCGAAAAACGCCACCGCTCCGAAAAGCGATAAGAACCACCGAAATTGACGACCGGAGTATTGGGGTCGGTAAAGAAATCTTGCTTGTAGGGAAACAGATAACCGTAACCAAAGTTCAGATATTTATCGCGGGAGCCGAGCGTCGCTACCGCGTAAGTATGCGAGCCGCCGAATGTATCGTCGAAGACAGTAAAAAAAGCATAAGTCGAAGCCCCGAAGCCTATACTGACATTTTCGCTCAGCGGAAAACCGGCTTTGAGACGCGCGCCCACAAAGTTGACACTGATTAAAGGCATCAAATCAAAACCGACGTCGATGTTTTGCCCCAAACCGAAGTCGATGCGATTCAGTATTATCATCGTGTTGCGGTACTCGCCGTTGCCTTTGCCGTAGGTAAATGCCGTCGTTCCGAAAAAATTGGCTTCCGCGCCGGCGGGGAGTATCGGCTGCGAGTTTTTGTAGGCGTAACGCCGTCTTTCGCTTTCGTACTTGTCCCGGCTTTCCTCTTCCGGCTCCGGGTCGATACCTTGTACCCGCAGATTTTCAATTTCGGACAGTTCAAATTTGAGTTCGTTTCTCTGTTTGAACAGAAAAGTGACGGTGGTATTTTCAATCTTCACGACCCGCCCGACAAAACGGTCGCCGTTGACGGTATTTAAGATGTGTACCTGCGTCGTGTCGCCGATGCTGATGTTTTTACTGATGACCTGCGCCGCCGTGTCGGTCAACAAGAATAACAGGGGAAGTAAGAAAAACAGCTTTAGGTATTTTATCATATTTTTTGTTTTTTCAGGAAGAATAAGGAACGCGCCGAAAATACCTCGCAATGTAGGCATAAACCGCGAAATATAAATTTTTGCCGGAAAAAAATTTGCCACCGGATTGAATCTGCGGTACCCACAGGGTGACTCAAAGTCACCTTTTGAGTAAAAGCGAAGTATTGACCGATTTGACCCATAACCAAAAAATTTTTAAGTACCTCTTTTGCCTCTTTTCACTTGCAAAATAAATAATTTTATAATCAACTGAATTTCAACCAAATAATTTTATCTTAACTTAAATCATATTATTTTTATCAAACATATCATTTTATTGCCCTAAAAACCGGTCTTTTTCACTAAATTTGTGACTTCATTAAATCGGTTAAATCAATCGCAAACGACCGATAATATTCATCACTATTTGCAGATTATCCGTTCCTGCGAAACACACAAATTATCAAAGACCGTGAAAAGAGCTATTATCGTAGAAGACGAAATTCGCAGCCTTAACAATCTGCGTAATTTACTCGGCAAAAACTGCCCCGACATCGAAATCGTCGGTATGGCGGGCACCATCGCCGAGGCAGAAGACCTGTTTGACGACCCGGAATTGAAGCCCGACGTGGCTTTTTTGGACATCAGTCTGCCCGACGGTCTGATTTTTAAATTGCTGGAGCAGTTGCGCCCGCTCGATTTCGATGTGATTTTTGTCACTGCTTTTGACGAATATACCAAGCAGGCCTGCAAATTCAGCAGCATCGACTATATTCTAAAGCCCATCGACCCGGAAGAACTGCGCGATGCCGTCAGTCGGGTGCGCGCCAAAGGCAAGGAGGACATCAACGAGCGCATGGATGTTTTCCAAAGCATGTATCGCCACCCGAATATTTTTGAAAAAATGAGCATTTCCGCGCTCGACGGCATTTATTTTGTGAGTATCAGAGAGATTTTGCGCTTCGAGGCGGAAGACAATTATACGCACATCTTTTTGCAGGACGGCAGCAAAATTACCGCTTCCAAGACCATCAAATCCTACGAAGATATGCTGGCGGATATGAACTTTTATCGGGTACACAAACGCCACGTGATTAACATGAATTACATGAAAAAATTTGTGAAAGGCGACGGCGGTTATCTGGTCATGGACGACAACGAACGCATCGAAGTATCGCGCCGCCGCCGCACGGCATTCATGGAAGAACTGCGCCGACTCGAAGCGAGAAGCGGTCAGGTTTCGCGCGTAAACGGGTGAATCGGTCAAGAAAACGGTAGGACAAACGACATTTTTTAAGAAATGTCACATATTTTTTAAGTCACTATATGTTTTTCAAAAGGGAGAAACATCTGCTTGCTTTTGGTTTAAAAAATTGATTTACAGAGCATTATGTAAAAATAAAATTTATTTTATATGAATTTTTAATCATTCAAATAAAATAAATATGTTGTCGTCGGGGTATAAATGCTGTCACAGCATTGGCATAAACGAAATATTATGCCTAATTTTGACCCGTAGAAAACGCACAGCTAACCGCCTTTTTTACTACACAATGTCATAAACATCAATTTTTAAACGAGAAACATTTCTGTTTTTTGTCACAAAAGCACGCCGCTATGGGAAAGACAAAAAAAGGTATCGACAAGATACTGAAAAACGACAAAGCCGAACGTCTGGAAAACGACGAAATGAAGGACATCCTCGGTGGTCGCGGTAAGAAGAAAAAATTTCGCCTGATACGTTTCAGTTTCCGCGATATTATGCCGTCGTAGTTTTCTTTTCCGATAAAAATATATACGATGTCGTTTGTCTGCGTACAAATTGCATCGCCCAAAATATCTTGAGAAAATAACACATAATTCATTCTTAGATATTTTATGAAAGGAATAAATTTCGCCTCCGTGCGGGTTTATTCCTTTTCTTTTTTTGCGCAAACTTTAGTCGGGTGCCAACAAAATCCGACCTTTTTGCCGTTTTACTCCGTAAGCAAACAACTTGCCGCCCGTTCGGTCGTTAGACACACAACCTTCGCCTAATTTTTTTCCGACTATGAAAAAGAAATTACATCTCCTTTTTGCCCTGCTGTTGACGGGCTTTGCGCTGCAAGCCCAACAAACGCCGCAGTACAGCCTGTATATGCTCAATCAATTTGCGCAAAATCCCGCTTACGCCGGTCTGGACAATACTTTGGTTGCCAACGGTGTCTATCGCACGCAGTGGGTCGGTCTGAACGGTGCGCCGGTGACGCAAATCGTGAATGCGCACTTACCTTTTAATGTCATCAACAGCGGCTTCGGGGTGCAGTTTGAAAATGACGAAGCGGGTGCTTCGCAGCGGACTTCGGTGAGTTTGGCGTACAGTTATCATCTGCAAATCAATCGCGAAAGCCGCCTGAGTATCGGCGTCAGCGGCGGCATGATGCAACAAACTCTGGACGGTGAAAGACTGCGTACCCCCGAAGGCGAGTACGACGCGGAGATAAATTTTATCAATCATAATGACGATTTACTGCCGACGGGCAGCCTGTCCGAAACGGTGCCGACCTTTGCGGCGGGCATATTTTTTCAAGGCAAAAAGCTGAATGCGGGCGTCGGAGTGTTAAATTTGCAGGAATCGGATGTTAATTTTGATAACTTGACCGTAAAACTGCAAAGAAGTTTTTACCTTTCCGCTGCTTATGATTTGGACGTGTCACGCAACTTGGTTTTAACGCCTTCATTGCAGGTAAAATCTGATTTGGTGCAGACGCAGGCGGAGGTTTCAAGCATCATACGCATGAAAGATAATTTATTCCTCGGCGCATCTTATCGCGGATTTACGCCGGAAAGCCAAGACGCGATTGTCGCCCTCGGCGGTTTTCGCTTGAACCAAAACTGGACGGTCGCCTACGCTTACGACATCACGCTGTCGGCTTTAAACACCGTCAGCAACGGTTCGCACGAGGTGATGCTCAATTATAATTTCGGAAAACCTATCGGGCAGGGCGTACCGCCGCCGATAATATATAACCCGAGGTTTTAGTTGACGGTTGCCGGTTGTCAGTTGCCCGGCGGCTTTTAGCTCAATATTCGGGCATCATTAAAAAGGGTATTACTTTTGCACTACAAACTATCTCAAAGTTTGTCTGCAAAAATCTTTATACATTACTACTACTAACTTTTTACGGGTTTAAAATGCTAATGATAAAATAACGGACAAAGAAATGACGTTGTGATTTCGGAAAAAATGAACAAAAGATATGTACTCCGCATAGAATTTGTTCGGAAGTCTGAAATTATTGGGTATGTTTGCCGTCTGTTTGGCATAAACCGGTAAAATATTTTTGAATCTATTCTCTAAACGCTTACTTTTGTCGGCGTTCTGCGGGTGTGCTCTCTCAAAGTCATCGGCAGAGGTCATTCATAACTTATGTTTTTAACAACTGAAGCGAAAACTCGGGTGAAAAAAATGAAGAAACTACTAAACTTAGCTTTTGCGTTGCTTACGTTAGCAACCGTACTCTCTTCCTGCGGCGGTGCAGGACAATCCGGACAACTCGTCGGCGTTGAAAATCGTCCTTCCTGGAAAGGTATCAACCCCTACGGCATGGTTTACATTCCGTCCGGTACTTTACACATCGGAAATTCCGACCAAGATATTACAAATACTTACGTGCAGCGTCCGAAATCCATCTCTATCGCGGGTTTCTTTATGGATGACACCGAAGTTACCAATAACGAGTACCGTCAGTTTGTGTACTGGGTGCGTGACTCCATCGCTCACTCTTACCTCGACCACTACATCGAGTCCGAAACCGGCGAAGAATACATCGATTGGGAATATGAAATCGATTGGGCAGACGAAACCTTAGAAGACATGTACTACCAAGGCGACGACCGTTTTGCCGGCAAAAAAGAATTAGACGTCTCCAAAATGGAGTTCGAATACGAATGGTTCGATTGGAAAGGTGCAGCGCACGACATGGGTAAAAGCCCGCGTACTTCCTTTATCAATCGCAAAACCATCAATATCTACCCCGATACTTTGGTATGGATTCGCGATTATGCGTACAGCTACAACGAGCCTTACACGCGTAATTACTTTTGGCACCCTGCCTTTGACGACTACCCGGTGGTCGGTGTAGATTGGCACACGGCAACGGCTTTCTCTTACTGGAGAACCAAACTGTGGAACACTTACCAATCGGTGCGCGACGATGGAGTCAACTCGGAAGATTTCCGCCTCCCGACCGAGCACGAGTGGGAATACGCTTCACGCGGCGGTCACGATATGGCACCATACCCCTGGGGCGGTTACTACCTGCGCAACTCGAAAGGTTGCCTTTTGGCTAACTTCAAACCCGGTCGCGGTAACTACCCCGAAGACGGCGGTCTTTACACCGTAAAAGCTGACGCTTACTTCCCGAACGACTACGGTCTGTACAACATGGCGGGCAACGTCGCGGAATGGACAAGCACGGCTTACGTTGAAAATGCTTACTCTTTCATCCACGATTTGAACCCGGATATTCGCTACGATGCACAAGAAGAAGACCCGGAAGCGTATAAGCGTAAAGCTATTCGCGGCGGTTCCTGGAAAGATGTAGGTTTCTTTTTGCAGACGGGTACCCGTCACTACGACTTCCAAGACACGGCAAAATCTTACATCGGTTTCCGTTGTGCTTTGACTTTCTTGGGTCGTTCTATCAACGATTTTTAAGCTGAGTTTTTAGTAGAAAAAAGAGCGTATGAAGTTTTCATACGCTCTTTTTTTTTGTTGCCGGTTGTCGGTTGCCCGGCGCGCACCGTAGCATTGACTTTAGTCGATTGGCTGTTTATTTGCTTTCTGCTCTGCTTTCAGTTCGGATTAGTAACGGCGACTTTCAAGTCGCCTAAAAAAAACGAAGTTTTTGTAAAAACTAATCATCATAAGAATACAGCAATTTCTTCCTTTTTCCCACGACCGGCTGAAGCCGGCGGTTACTATGCAAAAACATTTTTTCTTCCCTCCCCTTGCGCATTCCGACCAAAATTATATATATTTGCGACCGCAGAAAATAAATCAATACATTTTCTTGTTTATATACCGCTCAATCTCGAATTTATAAATGATTTGAGAAACTCTACACAACGTTACACACACCGGTACTTCCTCCTTTTTATACAATATTTTACTCTGTTTAAAATCTAAATGACATCTCGATTTTCTTTAGCAGCATTACCGTACAGACGGTAGATGCCTTTAGTGAGTTTTGGTAAAATCGAAGAAAAAACCGGGTTGAAGTCTTGATTCGAGGTGAATTGTACATTTTTG
This sequence comes from Saprospiraceae bacterium, assembly GCA_020629965.1. Taxonomy (GTDB): domain Bacteria; phylum Bacteroidota; class Bacteroidia; order Chitinophagales; family Saprospiraceae; genus JAHDCG01. Next base: position 45,258 of record JAHDCG010000005.1, read on the forward strand.
TAACCTTTAATACAAGCAAGAAAAAATAAATAAAAACAACGCACAAAAAGTGTATCTTTTTAAAAACCGTGCGTTTAAGATACGTGTCTGCGAAAGCAGGGAGTCATTCAAGAATTTGCGGACACTTTTTCACAATGAATTTTCTAACAAACATGAAGCATAGATTTTCGGGACTACTACAACTTTCCTAAAACCTTGTTTCAAACCACTAAAATTTATCATCAAATGAGTTTTTTAAAGTCGAAAGGATTTAAGTACGTAAAAAACCTCCTCATCGGTGTCGGTGCCGCTATCGTTTTGATCGGTGCCCTCTTTAAGTTGGAGTCTTTGCCCGGCGCATCACTCATGCTGACCGTCGGTCTGTTAATCGAGGCATTCATCTTCTTGTTCTTGGGTCTCATCGGTCCGGAAAAAGATTACTACTGGGAAAAATTGTACCCCGGTTTGGACGATTACTCTTCTCGCATTCAGCCGTTGGCGGCGGGTCCCGTAGTTGACCAACAGCCCGGCTTAAACGGTCAGGTCGTCGAGCAGCAGCTGGGCGGTATGTTGTCTGAGTTACAAGGCATGAGCAAGAGCCTCGGTTCTTTGAAAGCATTGCAGGAAGCGGACTTCAGCGGCACTTCGGAGCAAATGAAGACCATGAGTAACTTCTACTCGAAAATCAACGAAGCTATGGCTGACTTGGGCGACTCTGCTGAAGATGCAAAACGTTACAAAGACCAATTGGCGGCATTGAACACTAACCTCAACTCTTTGAATAACGTGTACGGCGGTATGTTGACGGCAATTGCCAACATCAGCGCACCTCCGGCGAAAGTAAAGTAATGAAAAGCGTGACGGCGGTCGATTAAAAAATCGATTTTTCGTTAAGTGACTTCATTGTCTTTAGGAAATTGCCCCGAGGCAATTTCGGAATGAATAAAATTTAATGACTTTAGAGAACACTGTTGAATTTACGGAGCGGCTTAATTACCCGCTTCGTAATTCAACTTTTTCCGAAAAAGTCAAAAAGTAAAAGAAATTCAGAGCAACCTCTGAATTTCAAATATAAAAACATAATCAAGCATGTCTATACCAAAGGAACCGCGGCAGTTGATGATTAACCTGATGTACCTCGTACTGACGGCGCTGCTCGCATTGAACGTTTCCGCTGAGGTTATGAATGCCTTTGTCACCATCGACACCAGTTTGAAAGAAACTGCGGCGACGACCGACTCGGCATTGGATGACCAACAAAAAGCATTATCCAAACTTTTAGCAGAAGACTCGAAAAAAGATTTCCGTGCATTAGAACCGGGAATTAAAGATATTCGTAAAATCGTCGCTGACTTCAACACTTACATCAATGACATCAAAGGAAAATTGATTGACGGTGCCGGTGACAAGAACGGCGTAGAAGACGACGGTGATTACAAAATCGACAAAAAATCGGGTCTGCGTATGATGAAAGGTAAGAAAAACAAAGATGTAACGACTCGCCTCTTAGCGGAAGACCCGTTGGGTGACGAGTTGGAGGCACGTATCAAGCAAACAAAAGAAGACTTGATTGCTTCTTACACTAAGACTTTGAACAATCCTGAACTGGCTGCGGCTGCGGGTTACCGTACCGAAGCGGGTAAAATCGACCAAGCGGCAATCGACGCGGATATCGCGGGTTTTGCCAATAATATCTCACTCGGTATCGACGAAGATTGGGCATCTAAAACCGATAAAAAGTCTTGGAAAGAATATCGTTTTAAGCAAATGCCCGTTTTGCCGGCGACTACCCTTTTGACTACTTACCAAGCGGATGCGAAAAACGCGGAAGCTCTGGCAGTAGGTAAATTGGCAGAAAAAGCAGGCGGTAAAGAAATTGTATTCGACAAATTCTTCCCGGTAATCAACGCGAAAAAAGCGTACATTATCAAAGGCGAAAAATTTGAAGCAGACATCTCTCTGGGTGCTTACTCTTCGGACATCAAGCCGGAAAACATTAAATTAACCGTAAACGGAACGCCCGTGCGTATGGGCGAAGACGGTGTAGCGTCGTATTCTTCGACCGCATCTTCTACGGGTTCTAAAAAACTGAAACTCGCCGCACAGGTAACTAACCCGCTGACGGGTGAGGTTTCTAACGAGATTTCGGAATTCGAATACGAAGTAGGTGTGCGTTCGGCAACGGTTTCGGCCGATAAGATGAACGTATTCTACATCGGTGTCGATAACCCCGTATCGGTCGTAGTGGCGGGTGCCAACTCTAACGAAGTTAAAGTCAACGGCAGCGGCGCGGGTCTCCGCGTAAAAGGCGGCGGCGGTAAATACACCGCAACCGTGAGCAGCCCCGGCGAAGCGACAATCACCGTTTCCGGTGGTGGTTTGCCTTCTACTCCCTTTACTTTCCGTGCCAAGCGTATTCCCGATCCGGTAGCGCGTTTGAGTAAGTCGAGCGGCGGTTCGATGGGTAACGGTGAGTTTAAAGCACAAGGCGGTGTGGGTGCCTTCTTGGATAACTTCGACTTCGACGCCAACTGTAAAATTCAGGGTTTCAACCTCGTTTACGTAGCAAAGCGTCAAGACCCCGTCGAGTCCATCAACAACGGCCCGCGTTACAATGACAAATCAAAACGATTGGTCAACTCGGCTAAGCCGGGCGATATTTACTACTTCGACAACGTAAAAGCGCGCTGTCCGGGTGATACCGCCGGCCGTCCGATTAACTCGATGGTCTTTAAGATTAAATAGTTTGGGTGAGATTTTAGATATTAGACGTTAGATTTTAGACTCTTTTCGTCTCTTGTTCTCGTCTCTTCAAATTATGAAAAAAGCCGCTTTTTCCTTTCCTAAGGAGAAAGCGGCTTTTTAATTTTAGACGTAAAATACCTAATCAAACAGAAAATGAAAAGGTTGCTCTATTCCAAAATGTAGTAAATGACTCCTGTCTCCCCGTCAACCGACAACCGTCAACCGACAACTACTTGTCACATCCATTTTTTTTTCGTTAAAAAACCGGCGAAAACACCGATAAACCCCTAACAAATATTATTTTTGACGCAGATATACTAATGCCCCGCAACGGGCGTTTTTTATGTGTATGTTTGCGGGAAGATTTTAGCATTGTTCTTGCTTACTTTTCTACTGAAACTATAACTATCAAGCGACTCGGTCTTCTCAACCGAATTGCATAAACTACGCTGCAGCGACAAACTTTTTAAGTATCATGAAGATAGCTTTGAAACTACTGAGTTTAACACTACTCGTCCTTCTTTCTTTCTCCGACACGGCTTTTGCCCAGTTGCCCGAAGGTGTTATCACCGAAAGCACTGACCTCGATGCCGACCGCCCCTTGGACGACATTACGGAAAAAACCAACGTCATTGAAAAACGCATTCTTCCCTACGACCACATTCGTGAGGCGGATATTTTCTGGGAAAAACGCATCTGGCGCGTAATTGACATCCGCGAAAAGATGAATTTGCCGTTTGCGTACCCGGAGCGTCCTTTGTTTACCATCCTGATGGATGCGGCAATGGAAAACGAAATTAAAGTGTACTCTACCGAAGATGATAAATTTTCTAACCGCATCGAGCCGGATGAAGTCGCCTCCATGGGTGCCCGAGTGGATACGGTTATTACCTTCGACCCGGAGACTTACGAAGAGCAAATTCAAATCGTGCGTAACGAGTTGAACCCCGAAGACGTGAAGCGTTTCCGTCTGAAAGAAGTGTGGTTTTTTGACGAAGAATCTTCTACCATGCAGGTGCGTATCTTAGGTATCGCGCCGCTGATTGACGTGAAAGACGACAACGGTAACTTCCGTTACGAGCAGCCGATGTTTTGGGTGTACTACCCGGATGCCCGCAGCGTCTTAGCGCGAGAACTGGTCTTTAACGCCGGTAACGATGCCAGTCCCAATTCGTGGGAGGATTTATTTGAAGCCAGATTTTTCAGCAGTTACATTTACAAAGAGAGTAACGTCTATGACAGGAAGCTCGCCGATTATCTGTCGGGCGTAGATGTTTTGCTCGAAGCGGATAATATTAAGAATGAAATCTTTAACTTCGAGCATGACCTTTGGTCGTACTAAGAGTTGAATGAATTTCAAAAAAAAGGTCGATTGCTTGCGCATTCGACCTTTTTTTATTCTAATAAGTAGGTGACAACATTTATTTCGGTAATTTAAAAACATCTTTTTCCGCCTATTTCCTCCAAAAAATAAGTCCGTAGCTACGGCTATGCACTGATTTTTTAAAGAAAATATACGAAAAAATCTTGTCCTTAAATTTACCGAAATAAATACCGTCACCTACTTACTTTCAGTTTATTCAATTTTATCGACACTCATCACCTCTGCATCGTTGATAACTTTGTGAATACGCTTCGATTTTTCCATCAGCGTTCTTGCTTTCTCCAGCATTTTTTCCGAAGTTTCTTTTTCTCCGATATTATTAAATTCATTTGCCAAATTTTTCAAAACCATTTCCCCCTCTTCCATGCCGCGCATGACTTTCCACAGGTCCTTTTCGATGTTTTCGGTTACGCCCGCCAGTAAAGCATCCGTGGTAAAAGCGTGTCCGGTGTGACAGCGAAAACGAATGATGCCGTCAGCCGACATTTTGATTAAGGCGCCGTGACAGTCGGGACAGGTGAGCGCGGTGTATTGTTTATTGTCGAAAACCCCCATATCCAAAGCATTTTTATTTTTGGCAATCTCTATCTCCATTTTTAACTGCGCTTTTTGCTCTTCCAAAATTTGCGCAACCGTCGGAGCGGCTTTTTTGGTTATTTCTCCCAAAATTTCCCCCATTCTATCTGCTGTTTCGACGTAATCTACCTCCGTGTATTTCGCCGCTTCGGCGGGCATACTGTCAAACAGCGCATCTTCCGGCGACTGCACCAAAGTCATACCGCCAAAGCGTTTGATGGTACACATCCCCGCCGTGCCGTCGTTCAGCGCACCGCTCAAGACGACCCCGACCACGCGTTCTTTGTACTCATAAGCGGCAGACCGAAATAAAGCGTCGATGGAAGGTCGGAAACGGTTTTCTTTCGGCCCCTTGGTCAGCAGAATTTTTCCGTTTTCCAAAATCAAATGCTTGTCCGGTTGCGAGCAGTAAATTTTGCCCTCTTCAAATTCCAAGCCGTTACGTGCGTCTTCGACGGGCACGGAAGAACTTCTGCCCAGTATTTTTGACAAATTACTTTCGGCAAAAGCCGGCATGTGTTGGACGACGAAAACGGCAGCCGACAAATCTTTCGGCAGGTTAGCGGCTAATCTGACCAAAGCTTCGATACCGCCCGCCGAAGAACCGATGACTACAATGTTTCTGTGTTTTTTTTTGTTTTCTTTATTCATTCCGTTTGTGCTTTGTTTAAGAAAAAAAACGGATGCAGTTTAATTCTGTTCTGTGTACCACCGAAAAAAATAAGACGTAAAAATCAATCCACTTTCCGCAAAGCAAGCACTTCCTCCCCCACCGCATTCAGCAGCATCAGTTTTAAACCGTTTACACGATAACCCGCAACTTTTTTCATCGCTTCATTAAATCGCTGCGACATTTCCATCCTCGGGCACATTTTTTTCGTACCGGCAAGGTTGCCGAAAACCAAAGCATTTTCCGTCGCTTTTTCAATCTTGCCCTGATATTCGTTACAGCCGTCGTTGCCCATGACGCGCATTTCGGTCAGGTTGATTTCAACCCGCGCCGCCGGCTGCGAGCGGTCGAAATTTTTACCATCGATAGCGGTAACGACCCAAATATCATGCAGTCGTTGGTTGGCGGTCATGCCTTCTTTTTCTTTTCGAAAAGACAAAAGTTTATTACCGCCGTTGCCGTAAAAAATCAGGTTTTCGCCTTTGATTTGGTAAGTATCAATGTTGTTAAAAGCTTTGCTGTATCTCGCTTCGAGATTGTCGCCTTTACAGGCTTTTTTCGTAGCGGCAACGACACCGAGTTCAATCGAATTAGGCGTTAATTTTTCAATACCACTCGAATAATTATTGCAGCCGTTGTTGCCCGAAACGCGCTTTCCTTTTAAGTCGATTTGCAAAGTAGGCACGGTCGGCGCGCCGGCTACCGGTTTGTCATTTAAGCGTTGCAAAATCCAATCGCCGCCGATTAAACTGCGATAATCTTGTTTCTTTTCCAATTCTTTCACCATTGTATATTTTACCGAACTTGCATCCGCCGGCATCTGCGCCGGGTCGATTTTCTCCTCTTTCACCTCTATTTTTTTCAAATAGCCTTCTTCAAAATTAAAGCCGTCGATACCGGCATAGAAATATTCCCACTCGGCATTTTCCAAGTCCGCGCCTTTGTGTACTTGCAGACATTGCATTTTACCCGCGCCCGCGTCGCATTCGGCTTTGGTGCCGCTGACCCAATAGATTTGTGTATCGGAAGCGGAGTCAGCCGAGCCGCCTTTTGCACCGGTGCAGGATTGCGTTAAGGCAACTGCGAGGAACAGAATTATTAAATTTGAAATCTTCATGTTTGCTATTTTTTGGTTAAAAATTTTTTAGGCGTCTGACACTCGACTCAAGCAGAGAATAGAAAAGCCTATTTTCACACTTATTTTGTGAGTAAAAAGTGTCTGACGCCGGTCGTTATCAAAACACCGGTGTCAGACGCTTACTTTTGCTTAACTTTTGAATTTGATTCCTAATACTACGGCTTCTTATTGAGAAAAGCGTCAGACACCTTAGTGTTTGCGCCTAAAGATTTGAGCGTAAACTACTGACAGTCAAAACATTAAAACAGAGCATTTCTTACTCTTGTTCACAGCAATCACCGCAGCAGCGTCACATCGCCCGCCGCCGTTTCGCGCACGGGATTTTCCGCATCAAGTTTGATGTAAGAATATTCAACGACGTAGAGGTAAACGCCCTCGTCGGCGGGTTCGCCGTTTACGCTGCCGTCCCACACATTTTGGCGGTCGGTCGAGGTAAAAATTAAGCCGCCCCAACGGTCGAAGATGTCCATTTTGAAAGTCAAAATATTGCCTTTGGCGAATACTTCCAAGCGGTCGTTGATGCCGTCGAAATCGGGTGAAAAAGCATTCGGAATGAAAATATCGACCGCGCCTTTGACCGTAATATTTTGGATCAGAGAGTCCGTGCAGCCGGCGGCGGTAGAAACGGTGAGCGTGGTCGGATAAACGCCGGGTGCGGTAAAAATGTGCGTCGGTGAGGGTTGTTCGCTTGTCGTCGAGTCGCCGAAAGTCCATTGCGTCGTCTCGAAATTTCCGGTCGAGGTGTTGATAAATTCTACTACTTCATTTTCGATAATGTTGAACTGCGGCTCGTACACAAAATCGGCGAGCGGTCGCTCCTGCGTTTGAATAAAGGCGGGTTTGGTTTCCGTCACCGAGCATTTTTCGGAATAAGTCACCGTGAGCGACACATCGAAATCTCCCGCATTTTGGTACAAAAAAGCAGCATTCGCTCCTGTACCGGCAGCGGCATTTTCGCCGAAATCCCAAGCGTAATCTACGCCCGTTTCCGAACTCAAATCCGTAAAATTAACGGACAGCGGCGTGCATCCGCCCGTCGTATCGGCGGTAAAATCCACGGTCGGCGTTTCGATAACTTCGACGGTCAGCACGACGTTGGCATCGCAGTCGAAGTCGGAAATGAAAGCAATCTCTGCCGCACCCGCGCCCGCGAGTGTCGGGTCGAAAAGCCCCGTTGCTTCGTCGAGAATACCCGCGCCTTCCCACCTGCCGTCGGTCAGTTCCGCATTGAGAATAAACGGCGTTTCGTTCAGACAAACCAACTCCGGATAGTCGATAAATGCGCCGGGAATAAACTGTACCTCGGCGGTCAAAGTGAAGTCATTCGCGCAGTCTGCGTCGGAAATAAATTGAATTTCCACCGCGCCCAAACCCGCGACATTCGGGTCGAAAAGTCCCGTCTGCGGGTCGATGATGCCCGGGCCGCTCCACGTACCCGCGCCCGCCGTCGGGTCGAGCAGGAAGGGCGACGCACCGAGGCAGATATCCTCGGGGTAAGTCAACTGCGCACCCGCGCGGAAGGTAATTTCCACGGTCTCGGTAACGGAACAGGCGGTGCCGTCTTGGGTTTGGACGGTGTAAGTAGTTTCGGTTTCGGGTGTCACCCACAGCTCGGTGGTCGTGCCGGTCTGCGTTCCGTTGTCCCAAATTATCGGAAAATTGGAATCGAAAGTCAGCAGCACACTGTCGCCCGGACAGATTTCCGTATCTTCCGTGACGGTCAGCAGCGGCTCGATCGGCACGATGCTGATTTCGTCGAACCACACGTAAAAACCGACCATAAAATCGTCTGTCCAGGTCGTCGGACTCGCGGTGCTGCCGTCGCCCATAAAGCCGACGAAAAGGTGAGAAATGTCTTCGGGAGCCACGTAATTGAAAGTAAACTGTCGCCAATCGCTGCCATCGATGACCTCGGGCGCAGCGTAAAAATTTTCCTGCATGACGCTGTAATTCGCCAAATTGACGTTGAAAGTCGGCAACTCGGTCGGCGAAAAATACAAACCCCATTGGTCGATGAGCATCGGAAAATCGGGGTTGTCGCGTTTATTTTGCACGTAAAAAGAAACCTCGTAGCAGTTGCCGGCAAGCATCGGCGCAGTGAGCGCAGTGCCCGCCCACTCGCGGTTGCCGTCCGCGCCGTTTGCTTTATAACAACCCAAAACCGCCTGCCCCGCCACGGGCTGACCGCAGGCACTGTCGCCGTTTCCCTGCGGACAGTCGTTGAGTTGCGTCAAATTTACGCCGGTATTATTTTCGTGTCGGTGGTCGGGCGAACCCATGACATTGTACCAATGCGTCAGCGGTTCAAGGCTTTGTTCCGTCCCGGTCGGCACGGTGCCGTTCCAATCTTCAAAACCGCCGTCGGGCAGGAGATTTTGGGCAAATATTGTGTTTGTGAGGAAGAAAAGGAAAAGAAATGATAGATGATTTTTCATGGCAGAGAATTTTTAGACGTTAGATTTTAGATGTTAGACGTTAGATTTTAGACTTTAGACAGTCAGAAACCAAGCAGAACGTCGTCTAACGTCTAAAGTCCCCGACTGAAGTACGGGGCAGGCTACTATCTAAAATCTCATAAAAAAAGATAGCGGAAACGAAGACCGAAAAGGGGATCAATCCTCACGGTCTCCGTTATCCGCAAATCATCTATCGTCTTATAATTCTTTTCACCGCGTTGCCTTCTTCCGTGAGAAGAGAAATCATGTAGGTGCCGGTTGCATATTTACCGAGGTCGAGCGAAATTTGATTGCCAAATGCTTGACTATCAATAACTTCCAACAACTTTCCGGTATAGTCGAAAACTCTGATTTCCAAAACCGTCGGCGCATTTTCGCCGCTCGTGAGCAGTACCGAACCGTCGGTCGGGTTGGGCGAAATCTCGAATTGTGCCGCCAAAAACGACTCATCGACCGAGGAAATCAAGTCTTCGCCGTCGCAGTCTTCGTCGATGCCGTTGTTGGCGATTTCTACCGCGTCGGGGTTGATTGCCGCGTCGTTGTCGTCGCAGTCTTCGTCGTTGACAAAACCGTCATTGTCGATGTCGTCGTCCGGAGTCATTTCGTTGCAGTCGTCGTCAATGCCGTTGTAAGGAATTTCCGTTGCGTCGGGGTTAATCGCCGCGTTGTCGTCGTCGCAGTCTTCTGCATTGGCGAAGCCGTCTTCATCCAAATCATCGTCCAAAGTCGCGGCGTTGCAATCGTTGTCGATGCCGTCGTACACGATTTCCGTCGCATCCGGGTTAATGTCCGCGTTATTGTCGTCGCAGTCTTCGTCGTTAACAAAACCGTCACCGTCGATATCGTCATCCGGAGTCATTTCGTTGCAGTCGTCGTCGATGCCGTTGTACGGAATTTCAGTTGCGTCAGGGTTAATCGCCGCGTTGTCGTCGTCGCAGTCTTCGGTCACGTCGAAGCCGTCGCCGTCCGCATCCAAAACGTTGTTGTAGCGCGCCATAGCGAGTTGATTACCGCCGGGTTGCGCGGATTTTCCGAGTACCAAAATTTTGCCGTCGGGCTGCATGGCTACGGCTTCGGCGAAAGAAAACGGATTGAAAAACTCGGAAGGGAAAGGCGTTTGCACGATGCCCGCTTCGCCCCAAGTCGCATCTAACTCACCGTCGGCGGTAAAACGCGCGGTGGCAAAACGACGCGGGTCACCAAAAAATCCTGCGCCCGCTTCGCCCGTGATGAGGAGTTTTCCGTCGGGCTGCAACATGGCATCGTAAGAGAAATTCAGCAAATCGGGCATGGCCTGTACCGAGCCGTTGGTGCCCCAATCGGTATCGACCGCGCCGTCGGCGGTGTAGGCTGCCGCAACGAAATTTAAGCCGCCTTCCGCATTCGAGGTGTGACCCGCCACGACGAGGTCGCCGTTCGGACGTTGGAAGATACCGTTGCCGTTGGCGTTACCGTCAAAGGTGGTCAGCACTTCGCCGTCCGTGCCGAAAGTCGTGTCCAAGCCGCTGCCGTCCGCGAGTACTTTATAAATTGTCATGCGGTCGGTGCCGGCGGGTTTGGAATAGCCGTTGACGAGGAAATTTCCGTCCTGCGCGATGATGATGTGGTGCAGTTCGTTGACGGTTTCGTTGTCGTTCCAAATAAAAATTCCGTCCGCACCGAATTCGGTATTTAATGAGCCGTCGGCGTTCAAACCGACCATGACATTGCGGCGGTTACTGAACCCGGAAACGTAGCTGAAACCCGCCAAGTAGATTTTTCCGTCGGCATCCACGACCGCATCACGGGCGTAGTCCTGCCCTTCGGCAATAGAAATTTGCACGATGCCGTCCGTACCGAAATCGGTGTCCAAAACCCCGTCGTTGCTGACTTTGAGGACTGCCATTTGCACATCGTCGGGGTTTTCGCTGTCGGAAGTCATGGAGCCGATGAAGAGAAAACTGCCGTCTTCCAACTGCAATAAAGAATAAGCCAAATCGGAACCCATGGTATCGACATTGACGAAAATGCCTGCATCGCCGAAGGTCGGGTCGAGCGTGCCGTCTTCGTTCAGGCGCAGCAATGCCAAATCGTTGGTGTTGCTGACTTCGTCGAAGCGGCCGTTCATGGCGACGACAATTTTGCCGTCGGCTTGTACGACTAAGTCGTTGGGTAAGTCCGCGCCGGCTTGGGCGTAGTCGCCGATTAAAATGCCCGCGTCGGCAAATGTCGGGTCTAAAGTTCCGTCTTGGGCGAATGCGCTGACGGACAGAAAAAGGGTGAAGAGGACTGAGGTAAAAATTTTGTACATGATAGATAATTTAGAATGGCTTTTTAGTTGTCGGTTGCCGGTTGTCGGTTGCCCGGCGGTCACTTGCCGGAAATGGTTATTTTCCAAACTTGTGAACCGTCATTTGATGTAAAAAAAGCCGGATGATTGTGTTTTCAAAAACAGTTTCTGTGTATATGCAAGACAAAATTAGGTGAGAAATAATTTTTTCGGAAGTACATTTTTTGTTAATTTTAGACTTTTATTTTGATATTCAAAATTATAAACAACTGAAAATCAAATCTTTACACTAAAATTAGTCTCCACATTTTAGACTTATCATCATGCAAGACAGTAAAATAATCGCTCATATCAGAATGCTCGACGCGCGGGAATTGAACCGTTTTGATGATTTTGTGCGCTCGCCCTTCTTTCACAAACACGAACCGACGCGGCGGCTGTTCGAGTTTATTTATGCAAGAATGCCCTACGAAAAAGCGGCGGCGGATAAGGAAATTTACGAGTATATTTTTCCGAATCATGAGTATGAGGAAAGCAAAAAATACCGCATCGCCAATGTGATGTCGTACCTGACGGACTTGCTGCACCGTTTTTTGGCGCAGACGGCATTCGAGGGGACTTTGACGGAAAAATACTGTACGATAAAGGCGGCGCAGGAGCGGAAAATGTCGGATTTGGTGACAAAAAATTTTAAGAAAATGCGGAAGGAATTAGAGAAAAAATCGGACAAAGGGGCGACCGATTACTATCCGTTTTCGTCTGCGACGGAGAAATTTTTTCTGACGGACAATCGGAGGCGCAAGAAGAAAAATACCGAGTTGCTAATGGAGTCGATGCGGTATTTGGATTATGCTTATTTGATACGCAAACTGCGATATTTCGCGGAGCTGCTGTCCAATCAAAAAATTCTGAATATCGAGAGCAATTTGCCGTTTTTGGAACTCATTTTACAAGCCGTCGCCGCCAACCGAGAACTGTACAAACCCGTCACGCCGATACCGGCTTATTATCACGTCAATATGATGATATTGGGTAGAAACGAGACGGAAAATTTTGCCAAACTGCGCCGGCTGCTTGCTGATAATTACGATAAATTGAGCGAAAAGGATTTATCCGAAATTTACATCTACTGCATCAATTTTTCGGTGATGCAGTACAACCTCGGCGATACGAATTACCTCGCGCACCTTTTGGAACTGTTCAAAAACGCCATTGCGCAGCAGGTCGCTTTCGTACACAAAAATCTGCAAAGTACCACTTACCGCAATATCATCAACACCGCCTGTCGTCTGCGGGATTTTGCTTTTGCCCGAGAGTTTTTGACCGTTCACAAGCAATATTTACCCGCTGCGGAACAGGAAAATGCGTTTAATTTTAACACGGGAAATATCGAATACAGCGAAGGAAATTACGAAAAGGCACTCGATTTTTTTCGCGCGGTCGCGTTTACTGATTACAGTTATGCGGTTAATACCAAAAGCATTCAAATCAGGTGCCTTTATGAGTTGGAAGAGTACGAATATTTGCTTAATTTTTGCGAAAGTTTTCGCCTGTTCATTTTGAGAAACAAGCAAATCGCGACGTACAAAAAGAAGCCGTTGTTTGCCTTTCTTAAATTTTTACAGAAGCTGCTGAAGCTGAAAACGGAAGCGGGTTTTGTGGGTCGAAAAGCATTTGAGAAAAACGCGGAAACTCTGCTGACGCACCTGACCGACCCGAAACAGACTTTGGCAAATAAGGAGTGGTTGGTGGAGAAAACGCGGGAAATTGTCGATGCGGATTGACGGTTTGTTTTACAAATTTCGGATATTGCGTTTAATTTTTGGGTGAAGGTACGAAGTATTTCTTTTTTATAAGACTCAGAAAATACTGAAGTTTTTTATGCTGTTCGTGAGAAAAGTACCCCGTACCTTGGCAAAAATATATATTCAAAATAAGCAAAATATGCCAAACAGACGTAACTTTCTCAAGTCTTCCGCCCTCGCCGGCGCAGCCCTCACCGTGCCCGCCGCAGCAGCCGCTGCTCCGGATGCGCCCGCCGTATTGAAAAACGCACGCAAATCCAAAATTAACGTCGGTATCATCGGCTCGGGTTTTCGGGGGCAGAGTCACATCGACTTGCTGCTGCGCCGTGATGATTGTGAAGTGACTGCCGTTGCCGACATCGACGCGCGGATGCTCGACTACACGCGCAAGATTTTTGCAAAAGCCGGCAAACCGCAGCCGAAATATTACACGGACGGTGAGCAGGATTACCGAAATCTGCTGCAACAACCCGGTCTCGATGCGGTGATGATTGCGACGCCGTGGCGGTTTCACACCGAGCAGGCGGTCGCGGCCATGCGGGCGGGCATTTACGTCGGCACGGAGGTCTGCGGTGCGTTCAGCATCGACGAGTGTTGGCAGTTAGTGAATACGCAGGAAGAGACGGGTACGCAGCTTTTTTTCCTTGAGAATGTGTGCTATCGCCGCGACGTGATGGCGATTATGAATATGGTAAAAAAGGGAATGTTCGGCGAGTTGCTGCACCTGGAAGGCGGCTATCAGCACGACCTGCGGCACGTCAAATTTAACGACGGTAAGGAGGCTTACGGCGGCGGGGTAGAGTTCGGCGAAAAGACATTTCACGAAGCAAAGTGGCGCACGCAACACTCGCTGCGCCGCAACGGTGACCTCTACCCTACCCACGGTCTCGGCCCCGTGGCGCAGATGCTCGACATTCATCGCGGCAACCGTTTCGTTTCGCTGACATCCATGGCGTCGAATGCACGCGGATTGCACGAATATATCGTCAATCATCCGCAGGGCGGCGAAAATCACCCGAATGCAAAACTGCGTTGGGCACTCGGCGACAAGGTGACGACGATGATAAAATGCGCTAACGGTGAGTCGGTTGTGCTGCACCACGATACCAATTTGCCGCGCCCGTATTCACTCGGTTTTCGGGTACAGGGTACGAAAGGCATTTGGATGGATGTGAATAAATCGTTGCTGATAGAAGGCTTGACCGAAGACCACAAATGGACGCCGGCGCAGGAATTTTTGGATAAATACGAGCACCCCGCTTGGCAGAAAAACGCCGAAAAAGCAGTCGGTGCCGGTCACGGCGGCATGGATTGGTTTTTGGTCGATGATTTTGTAGAGTGCGTGAAAGCCGGCAAAAAAGCAACGATAGATGTCTATGACGCGGCGGCTTGGTTGGCGGTGACCCCGCTGTCGGAGGCGTCGATTGCGCAGGGCAGTGCGGCGGTGGCATTTCCGGATTTTACGCGGGGAAGGTGGATTTAAACCCGGCCTTCTGACAATGAAAATGCCGCTTTTTCTGCTCGTTAAGCAGTAAAAGCGGCATTCTTTTTTACGATAATTTCAATTAATTTCCCATAAATCCGCCAATCATCATAAAGAAGCCGACCAAAATTGCGCCGTAAAAAATCGCTCCGATACTGCTGACCGTCAGCCCGATACCGACCATCATAATGACGGCGCCGAGGACGACTTTTCCCCAATTTACGCCGCCGCCCGCAGTTGCCGATGAATTGTAGCTTTGCGACGACCGTTGGTTTACGTTGGTGCGATAATCAGTCCGGGCACGTGAACCCGCCGTGTCATAGCCGCCGCCGGAGGCATTGCCGGTCAATACGGTGCTGCGACGGGGCGCGGTGGAGGCGTTGTCTGCGGCGGGTGTGGTTATTCCTTTTTCTTGCATTACCGCGAGGACGGCTGCCATGCGTTGCAAATCTTCATTGATATTCTCTTTCTTGTGATTATCGCGAATGTTTTGTACTTCTTGTTTGAGGCGAGTTGCATCGAGCCGGATGTATGCGGTTCGGTAATCTTGATGAGTCTCCGGCATGCTTTTGCTGTTTTTGAATTTTAGGTTTGTTTATCGGCGTAAAATTAAACAAATATCGGACTTAGCGGCAGCTTTTTGTTTGCAGAAAAAAGAATACGGTTTTTATCAACTTGAAAGCATAAGCAATTAGGTATGAAATCAAAAACCCTCATTTCGTAACAAATAATCCGAAACTGTTCGAGACATTGACACCTCACACAATATTCGGAATGAAATATTTTAAAATCAGACAAATTTTAAATATTCTGTTTAAGTTTTTCAAAAAACTTATGAACATAGACTAAAATAAATCTTTTAATCTACGCAAACAAGATTTAAGGCTCATCTTCAGAGTTATAAATCCGATTTTGCCGCATTTTGACTTCCATTGCAATATTGTATCCCGTTTCTCAAAATTATTGAGGATACAATAAATACAACTAACACATACATGAATCAATACCTGCCGGTATAAAAGGTTTTGCGCCTTTTTTACCCTAAATCTCTGTGTCTCTAACCAAAATAATTTAAACAAAATGAACGACCGACTTAAAATAATTGCACCGGCTTTTTTCTTGCTGACTCTGTGTCTCTGCTTTCTTTATCCGAACTTATTATTGCTTATTTTGGGTATAAATTTGACCTTAATGTTGGTCATAAACTTTGGCAGAATACAAGCTCTGACTCACAAAAAATTTAAACCGAAAAGTAAAAAACTCTTTGGCAATCCGATGGTCAGCATTCACGTACCGTCTTACAATGAGCCGCCGGAACTGATGATAAATACCCTCCGTGCGCTTTCCGAACTCAACTACGACAACTACGAAGTCATTGTCCTCGACAACAACACCCCCGACCCCGCCGTGTGGCAACCGGTCAAGGCATATTGCGATACACTGGGTGATAAATTTCGTTTCTTTCACTTCGACGGTGTCAAAGGTTTTAAAGCCGGTGCGCTGAATATCAGCTACGACCTGACCGATGAAAATACAGAATATATCCTCGTTATTGACGCGGATTATGTACTCGAACCGACGATTTTAGAAACCGCCCTCTCCCACTTTACCGACGAAAAAGTCGGTCTCGTACAGTTTCCGCAGGCCTACCTCAACACCGAAGTCGAGAATGCCGCTATGAAAAATGAATACGCGCATTTTTTTTCGGTCTATATGAACGTCGCCAATCATTGCAACTGCGTGTTGAGCACGGGCACGGTGAGTTTTATTCGCAAAAGTGCCCTCGAAGCCGCCGGTCTGTGGCACGGTGACTCCATTACGGAAGACGTGGATTTGGGTCTGAACATTTACGAAGCGGACTACTGCGGCGTTTTTGTTAACGAAAACCTCGGGCGCGGTCTGATGCCGAGCGATTTGGACTCGGTAGCCGTGCAGCGCGAGCGGTGGGTGTACGGTAATATGCAAACGCTGATGCGTTTTTTGCGCAGCGGTAACTTCAAGACCTTGGAGATTTTTAAAAGCAACATTCTCTTTTTGACCGCATGGTTTAATTTTCTGCTGCTGCCGGTTTTGGGCTTGGCGGCGGCGACTTTGTTTCACCTGCTTAGTCCGAATACGGCGTGGCTGACCGCAGGGAAGTTTGCCGCCGGTTCAATCGTGGCGGAGGTGATACTGACGCTCGCTTTCTTTATGTTTATGCCCGTTCCGGAAAGTTTGAAACTCAAGTTCTCTGCTTTTTTACAACATATTTCTTTAGCCTACGAAGGCTCGGTGAATTGGCTGAAAGTCCCGTTTTTCCCCGGTATGGGTTTCAAGCGCACCAACAAGTTTTTGGGTTTGGGAACGAACTTTAAAGTCTCAGGCAATATGCGTTTTATGTTGCTGCTCGTACCCGCAATGTTGATACTCTTCGCCGGCAGTCCGCTGTGGCAAACCGTTATTTTCGGCATTACTATTTTGCTTTTAGCCGCTGATTATCTGCTGCGCAAACAACTGAACCACACCGCCGAAATCTCAAAACAATACTATGAAACCACAACACTCAATACGCCGGTAACGGCAGCCTAACCCTTAATCAAACCGACCGCTGCCAAGCAAAAGCAGCCCGTCAACCGTCAACCGTCAACCGTCAACTAAATAAAAATATTATGAAAATCGCAGTTATAGCACATTTGAGTCATCCGATAGCCGAGCCTTTTGCCGGTGGCATGGAAATGTTTACCCATTCTCTCGTCAAGGGTTTGCAGAAAAAGGGACACAAAGTCGATGTTTTTGCTTGTGCGGGCAGCGACCCGACTTTAAAGTATAAAAAAGTTAATTTGAATAGCGTAGATTGCAACGAAACCGCCGACGTGCCGCCCGATCATCCGGCATTCGACACGGATTTTATACAAAAACACCACGCTTACCTCGAAATTATGCAGCGTATTCGGAAAGGTAACTATGACATCGTCCACAATAATTCTTTACATTATCTGCCGATTACAATGGCACGCACTCTATCGATACCGATGGTAACGACGCTGCATGTGCCGCCTTATGCGACTATGAATTTGACGGTCGCTTACAGCAAAAAATTTGCGGGTGGGTCGCAGTATGTAGCGGTCAGTCAACACCTCGCGGACAGTTGGACACCCTATGCGGGAAAATCGACCGTTATTCACAACGGAACGGAGGTCGAGACCTGCAAACACCGCTATCACGTGAATGCAAATTCGGCGGTTTGGTTCGGGCGTATCTGTCCGGATAAAGCACCGCATTTGGCAATACAAGCAGCAGCGAAAAGCGAGACCTTTCTGTATCTCGGCGGCAAAATTACCGACCCGGAATATTTTGAAAAAGAAGTAAAACCACTGCTCAATCCGCGCCTCAACGCTTATGTCGGGCACGTCGATAAAAAAGAAGTCAACCGCTTCACGGCGCGGACAAAAGTGTTGCTGATGACCTCCGTGTGGGAAGAGCCTTTCGGTTTGGTGGTCGCGGAAGCACTCGCGGCGGGTACTCCGGTAGCGGCATTTAACACGGGCGGCGTACCCGAAATCTTGACGAAAAAAACGGGTCGCATTGTCGAAAAAGGTAACGTCGATGCTTTGGCGCAAGCAATAAAAGAATGCAAAGAGTTGAACCGTCAGGACTGCCGCAAACGGGCGAAAAAGGCGTTCGGTTTGGATATCATGATAGAAAATTACGAGCGTTACTTCAAGCAAATTATTCGCAGAAAGCAAATGATGGTGGTGCGTCCGCAGGGGTTTGCGGAGGTTAAGCAGGCGGCGGTTTAAAAGGTGTTTATTTGTTTATCCGTTGATTTGTTTAGCGCACGGAACATGCACTCGCACTTTGGGGTTCAATTTTCAACGCTTCGGCACTTCCACACTTCAACATTAAAAAAATCATGCAAAAGAAAATATCGGTCGTCACTTTAGTGCGCAACCGCGAAGAACAATTGGTGAATTTAATACGAGGATTGACTCTGTCGGAATTACTGCCGACGGAGTTGGTCATCGTGCGGATGAACGAGGCAGCGCGTGCGGATTTACCAAAGGCACCTTTTCCGATAAAACAGGTCGAACTCAAAAACGAGGAGGACAAAATCCCTTTAGCACAGGCACGCAATCGTGCGGCACGTGCGGCGGAAAACGAGATAATTTTGTTTTTGGATGTGGATTGCATTCCGGGCAAAAATTTGACCCGAGACATGTACGACTTTCAGCAAGAGTCGCCGGGTTTGATAATGAGCGATGTGCGGTATCTGCACAAGGGCGGCACGGAGGCGGGTTTGACGCGCGAACAGTTGCGGGCGCACAGTGTACCGCATCCGCGACGTCCGATAGTGCCGCCGAGGGCGTTGCTGCGCGAAGAAAATTATACTTTGTTTTGGTCGCTGTGCTTTTCGATTTCGCGCAGTCATTTTGAGCAAATCGGCGGTTTTGACGAAGATTTTCGCGGCTACGGCGCGGAGGATACCGATTTCGCTTTTTCGGCGCGCGACCGGGGGATTGCCTTTTACCTCAGCGGAACGGACTGTTATCACCAATATCACCCCGTTTATCGTCCGCCGCTCAACAATTTTCACACGATTATTCACAATGCGCGGGTATTTAAAGAAAAAAGAAAGCGCTGGGCGATGGAGTCGTGGCTCACGGAATTCGACGAACTCGGTTACATAAATTGGTCGGAAGAAAAGGCGGATATCGATTTGCTGCGCGAACCGACCCGGCAGGAAACCGAAGCCGTTTTTTCGGATACGGGTAAAGGATTTTAGAAAAGCCGAACATCGCCGTTGTGTTTAGCTTCTATCGAGGAACAGATTAAAAACATTAGTAAAAACAAAAAACAATGGCATTGATTAAAGAAAAATCCGATTTAAAGAAGGCATTAGTCGGCGGCGGCATTGCGACCTTGATTATCGGCTGCGGCAGTTACGCGGTGGGAACATTAGGGCAGCACGAAGCCATGAGCAGTATCGACGAAATACGACCTTCTTTGCGATTTATTTGCTCGGCGGTACTGACTTCGACCTCCACCATTTTGGCTTTGCTGTTGACGCTGTTGTCATTCAGCGGCACTTCGGATTACAACTTTAAAAGTATTTACTACCATCGCGTCAAGTGGATTGCGAAACTGTCCACGATTGCATTTACCTCAGCGGTTTTTCTTTTGCTGTTACTGAATATTCCGCTGCAAGAATCGAGCGAAACCCTCGCCGAATGGTACGTGTGGATTTATCATATTTTGCTGACTTGCGGAGCTTTTTTGGGCGGGCTTTTGATTGCGATTGTGCTGATGTTGTACCAAACCGCCAATGCGATTATCATTATTTATCAGCCTGACGGAAGTTCGAGTATTATCATCGAAGAAGACGATACGGAGGAGGAAAAAGAAGAGAAAAGAGAACTACAGAAAGAGCAAAAAGAAGCAAAAGAACAAGAAAATTAGCCGACTTATGAAAATTGCCGTTATTTCCAACATTAAATTTCCGATTGCCGAACCCTTTGTCGGCGGTATGGAAATGCTGACACACGCCCTCGTCAAAGGTTTGACGCAGCGCGGGCATACCGTCGATTTATTTGCACACCCGGACTCGGACGCCGATTTTAATCTGCCGTCGGTCGATTATGCGGGAGATTTGCCGGATGATTTTTTGGAAATGAGCAGTCACAATCCCGTTTTCGACGACCAAATGATTGCGATGCATCACGCTTATTCCGACATTATGCTGCAATTGAAAAAGGCGGATTACGATGTCGTGCATAACAATTCGCAGCATTACGTGCCTTTGAGTTTGGTTGCCGAATTACCGAGTCCCGTCGCGACGACTCTGCACGTACCGCCTTTTCCTTTCTTCCAAAGTGCGGCAATTACGGCGCGGTCTGTTGCGAATCATCATTTTACGGGCGTTAGCGGCAGTTTGCTCAAACGCTGGGAAAAATTCATCGGAAAAGGCACGGTCATTTACAACGGAACGGACATTGACAAGTGGACTTTTGCGCCGCAGGCTAAGAAAAATACGGCCTTTTGGTCGGGCAGAATATGCCGCGAAAAAGCCCCGCACCTCGCCCTCGCCGCTGCCGCCGAGGCGGGTATGTTTTTGCACTTAGCGGGTCCGAAAAGCGACGAAAAATACTTCGATGAATACGTCGCACCTTTACTCGACGACCGAAAAAACAAATACGTCGGGCACCTCACACAGCAGGAAATGCTGACTTACATGCAAAACGCCGAGGTCTTTATTTTCTCTTCCGTGTGGGAAGAACCCTACGGTCTTGTCCTCGCCGAAGCCCTCGCCTGCGGTACGCCCGTTGCGGCTTTTCGCAGCGGTGCCGCCCCCGAAATATTGGACGCAACCTGCGGCAGCATCGCCGAAAAAGGCAGCGTGACCGACCTGACCCGCGCCGTACTCGCCTGCAAAAAACTTGACCGCGCAGACTGTCGCCGCCGCGCCGAAGCCTTTTGCAGCATTGAAAACATGGTGACGGCTTACGAAAATTTCTTCCGAAAAATCGGGCAGAAAACGTCTCCTTTACAGCCCGTTTAAAAAATAACTTACTCTATGAAGAAAATGCACTTCGGCTACTACGCGCACCATGCGGGCAGCGGTCATACTTCACGTGCCGGCGCGATACTGCGCGATTGGGAATACCCGGCTACCCTCCTCAGCTCTTACTCCGTTGCGCCGAAAAACATCATCGGTTTCGACTACGTGCATTTGCCCGAAGATCATGCGCATTTGGGTAATTACGACCAAAGTTTATCGCCCGTTTCTTCCTGTTTGCATCATGCGCCGCTCGGCGTGCCCGACATTCGGGAAAGGATGCACATCATTTCCGATTTTTTTTACAATAAAAATCCTGCGCTCTTTATCTCCGATGTATCGGCGGAAATGGTGCAGTTTGCTCGTCTGTGTAGTGTACCGTCGCTTGCCGTGCGCCTGACGGGTCACCGCGATGACCCGGCGCACGTGCAGGCCTTCGAGACTTGCCGTGCCATGTTGTCACCGCTCGCCGAGATTTTTGAGAGCGAAAAGACCTCGGCTGCCGTGCGCAAAAAGACTTTTTACACAGGCGGTATTTGTCGGCATCGGGGTAAGCAAATGAGCAAAAAAGCGGCACGGGAAAGTTTGCGTTTAAACCAAAATGAATTTGTGGTCTTAGTCGTCAACGGATTGTACGGTGACGGTCGCGGCTTGTCGGAAATTATTGCTTTGGCACAGTCAGACCCGCAGACGACTTTCATGGTTTTGGGGAAAATCAAAGAAATAAACGACGAGCTTCCGCAAAATGTGCGCTTAACAGGTTTGGTGCCGGACACCTTTCCGTATCTGCGCGCCGCCGATATAGTCATCGGCAGTTGCGGCAACAATACGCTGTTGGAAACGGCTTATGCGGCACGTCCGTACATCTGTCTGCCGGAGGAAAGACCTTATGCGGAGCAAACGACGAAAGCGGCGGTGTTGGAAAAGTACAATATGGCGGTGGTACGCGGGTCTTTTCCGCGGCCCGAGGAGTGGAAGGAAATTTTAGAAAAAGTAAAAGGGCTGGATGTCAGAGCCTTTGAAAAAGTAATCGACCCGCAGGCGGTGGAGAAGACGCGGGCGTTTTTAATAGAGACGGGGCGGGAGAATTTTTGCTAAACTTTAAATTTATTGGTATCTTTGGATGAAATTAAAATAATTTGACAATTAAAATTTAAACGACATGGTGATGTACACCACAGAACCGGAAAATTACACTATTGCAGAATATTTTGCATTAGAAGAAAAGGCTGTTGAAAAGCACGAATATATTAACGGAAAAATTGTACAAATGTCGGGAGGAACAATTTATCACGGTTTAATTGCAGCAAACCTTATTACTGAGTTGAACATCGCTTTATATCCAAACGAAAAGAAGTATTTTGTGATGGGCAGCGATATTAAGATATCTATTCCGCAAAAAAATCAAATCCGTTATCCGGACGCTGTTGTTGTTTGTGAAAAAATCGAGAGACTACCCGGCAGAAAGGATGTTTTGCTCAATCCGTTAATTGTTGTTGAAGTTCTTTCCGATAGTACAAGAAGATTTGATAAAACAGGAAAATTTGATTTGTATCAGCGGATTCCGAGCTTGAAAGAATATATTTTGATTGAACAAGAAAGTCCGGAAATTACCGGTTTTTTTAGAGAGGAAGCAGACTTATGGCGAACGCAGTCGATTACGGATTTATCGGAAAATTTTAAGTTTCGAGCATTGAATGTCGAGATAGGTTTGGAGAAAATTTATCGGGGAGTGGAATTCAGAGAGGAGGAGTAAACGGAATTACTCATTTGAAAAAGCCACATAACCACCACGTTATCAACAAGTTAAAAATTAATCTTTAACTATATTCATCATATCTTCCTTATCTTTACAAAACATGACCTTACATCGTTTCAAAATTAAGGACTTAGACGACCGCTTTATTAAGAAGCTAAAAGAGGCACACGCCGATAAAGAAGCAGAAATAACTTTTTGGTTAAACTCAGACGTTTCGGATGCCTTATCTGAGGAAAATTTTTGGTTACTGATTGATAAATTGAATTGGGAAAAAGGTAAGGACAACCAAGAAATTATTGCGCCTGTCATTGAAGAATTGAGTAGTCTTTCGGTAGAAAAAATACGTGCATTTTCGGATATTCTATCAGAAAAACTTTATCGTTTAGATGGTAAGACTTATGCGGAATATATAGGAGAAGATGCCTACCGAGAAGACAAATATTTTTCTGTAGACAGTTTTTTATACGCTCGCTGCTGTGTCGTTGCCAACGGAAAGGAATTTTATGAAACTGTTTTGCACAATCCCGAACAAATGCCTAAAGATTTAACTTTCGGAGCTTTGTTGAGAATTCCGGCTGAGGCTTATGAGTTAAAAAACGGGAAAAAACTTATGTATCAACCCGCGTTTATTTATGAGACGTATGCCAATGCGGAAGGATGGAAAACAACAGCATCGAACGATAAGTCATGAAAAAAATTCACAGCAACTCCCATGAAAATCAAGAGTTTCATCATTTGTACGCTTTGGATGATACAGAAAATGAAAGCGTATTCAAGTACGGAATTAGTGACGACCCGATTGAAGAAGACGGTATCTCCAAACGTATCAGAAGTCATTTGAATTTATATAATTTGATTGCAGGCACTTTACGATTTGTCGGTAGAATAATTGAGGTAAATATTCCGGGAAGAAAAGCAGCAGAACAAACTGAAAATGATTACAACGAAAAACATTACTATAAGTACGGTTAGTATCCGCCCGGTAATCGTGAACTGAAGAGACGTAAGTAACCGATAAAAAATTTCACCTCCCCTTTCCCCTCCCCTTCCGCAACTTCATCAAAGCATACCCCGCAATAAACAGCCAAAACACATTGACCACCGCCGACGGATATGCCCCGTAAAACGAAGTATTGATAATCAAAAAAACGCTGCCCGTCAGATTGAGCCATTGAAAAAGGGGCGCATCCGCATCGAGCTTTTTTGTGCTGATGAGGGCGTAGGCGGCGATGAGTTCTACGGAACCTATCCAGCCGATAATGTCTATAGTTAGTTGGTAGTTGATAGTTGGTGGTTGATGGTGAGGAACGTGGTTTGCTTTTTAAATTTGTGCGTTTCTTTAACTTTATCCTTTCTTTCCGAAGATAAAAAGCAGCATTTCAATTTTGCAAAGAAACCATATCTTTGGCACAAAGACTACTACCGGTTCAACCTTTCCAACCACTCAAACCACTTCTTATGCTTTCGCAAAAAGACAAGTTTTCTCTGCCCGATGATGTCACCTACCTCAACTGCGCCTACATGTCTCCCCTTTCCAAAACGGTCGAGGCGGCGGGCATTGAAGGACTGCGGCGTAAATCTCAACCTTTTCGGGTGATGCCCGAGCATTTTTTTGAGGAGACGGAAAAACTGAAAAAACTGTACGCCCGACTGCTGCACACCGACGCAGCTCAGCGTATTGCCGTTGTGCCTTCGGTGAGTTACGGCTTGGCGGCAGCGGCGAAAAATGCGCGAGTGGAGCGCGGCGATAATATCGTGGTTTTGGAAGAGCAGTTTCCGAGCAATATCTATACCTGGCAGCGTTTGGCGGAGGAGAAAGGCGCGGAAATGCGCTTTGTCAGCGCACCGCAGGAAGCGAAAGGAAGAGGTAAAATTTGGAACGAAAAACTGCTGCAAGCTATTGACAAAAGAACGGCAATCGTCGCCGTACCACACGTACACTGGGCAGACGGTACGCGCTACGATTTAGCAGCGGTCAGCGAAAAAGTACACGCTCGGGGCGGACTTTTGATTGTGGACGGCACGCAGTCGGTCGGGGCATTAGATTTCGATGTATCGAAAATCAAACCCGATGCCTTGATTTGCGGCGGCTACAAATGGTTGATGGGCGGATATTCGTTCGGCTTGGCGTATTACGGCGCGGCGTTCGACGCGGGTGTTCCTTTGGAAGAAAACTGGATGAACCGACTGCACAGCGAGAATTTTCGGGAGTTGGTGAATTACCAACCGGCTTATAAATCGTTGGCAAATCGCTACGCGGTCGGCGAGCAAAGTCATTTTATAAATACGCCGATGGCGATTGCGGGTTTGCAACAAATCCACGAGTGGACGACGCAAGGCATTCAGGATTATTGCGGAAAATTGATTGCGGAACCGCTGAAACTATTACAGGAAAAAGGCTGTACGGTGGAAAATGAAAAGTATCGCGGCAATCATCTGTTTGGTATTCGCTTGCCGAAAAATATGAATTCGGATAAGTTACAAGCGCGTTTTGCGGAAAGGAAAATCGTGGTTTCGCTGCGCGGAAATGCAATCAGAGTTTCGCCGCATGTTTATAATACGGCTGATGATTTTGCGAAGTTGACGGCTTGTTTTGAATAAAAATCCTACTCATCCTGTCCATCCTGTCTCAAACGAAAGAAAGGTGCAGAATTCACGTTGAACTCGGCACCTTTCACTAATATGACTGTATAATTCTTGAACTTCGACCAATGCCGAAGGTATGTTTTTTTTTAGCAATCAATTATTGCTGTCGTGCAAATTTTGCATCTCTAACTGCGATTCATTACTGTGCTCACGCAACCAATTTGCGTCCGCTTGCTTAATGTGTGCGGGCATTTCATCGTCAGAGCCGAAGCGAGAATCTTCCAAATCGTTGCGGTAGAAAAAGTATAATTTACCGCCGTTCATCGCGTAATTTTCGGGATTACCGCGCCGCTTCTGCCCTTCACTCATGCCGCGCAAACAGTACCCGCCGTAAGCAGGAATATATTTTGCGGGTTCTTCCTGAAATTTTTGCATGTTTTCGGCATTTGCAAAGTGATAAGTCGCACGGTCGATGGTGAATTGATATTCGGAACTGCCGCGCAGGGGTTCGCCGTTGAAGTAGCTGACGGGGTCGAAGCCGTCGATTGCAATTCCGTCACGATTTACATCTAATAATGCCATTGTATTTTATTTTTTCGGTTAGTTAAAAAAGGTTTTTTCCGAGTGATAAATGCTTGATTGTCAGGGTAGAGTAAAGTCTCTTTTTTATAATCTAAAAAGTAGTTGTGTTATCTGTTTGCTGACGGTATAACGGAAAGAGGGGGTCGAGTTGTTCACATGCGGGTCGGCTTTTTTTCCGCACACGATGTTTGATAAAATTATAAAAACGGCAATTACGGAAAAAGTAAGTATATTTGGATTTGAGAAAGCTACCCAAACAAACGCAACTATGAGCAAGCAAAACGAGAAAGATTTTTTCGGAAAAGAAGAGGGCAACTATATCGATAAAATCATCAAGGAAAATTGTAAAAACATGATTCCCTTGATTTTTGAAAAAATCTGTGGTTTGCAATGGTCAAAAATGAAACCGCTGCCCGACATAAAGCAGCAAGTTACGCGCGAAAAAGAACCGGATTTTTTGCAGATGATTTACAACGACGACTACCCGCGCGGGGCGGTGGTACACGTAGAGTTTGAAACGACCGACAATTCAAAAATGTGTCGGCGCATGTTGGAATACACGGGAATGCTGCACTTCAACACCAATAAACCCGTGCTGCAATACGTTGTTTATCTCGGTAAAGGAAAGGCACGCATGAAGCACAGAGCTAAGTGGGACGGACTCGAATTTTCCTTTCCCGTCATCAACATCGAGGATTATTCGTACCGTGATTTTTTAAATTCCGAATATCCCGAAGGCGTTATTCTCAGCCTGATTGCTAACCACGACGGCATCGACGTAACCGAACTGACGGAACTAATCATCGGTCGCCTTGTTCTCAATAAAGAAAACAAAATCGCCAACGGAAAATTTATCAATCAGTTGATAATGTTTGCAAGATTGCGTAACTTACACCGACCTGTAACCAATAAATTAATTAGAATGAAAGAGACAACATTTTTTGATGTGAATACGGATATTCTCTATATGAAAGGGATAGAGAAGGGGATAGAAAGAGGGATAGAAAGAGGAATAGAAAAAGGGATGGAGAAGGGAGAAAAAAAAGGATTGATTAAACAACAAATAGTAACCATTCTTAAAGGCATCAGACTCGAATTAAAAGACGACTTGATTACCGAAATGGCAAATGCTGTACCCGGATTTGTAAAAAGTATCAGAACCGACTATGCGAAAAAATCCAAAATAGTGACGGAACTGAAAAAACGTAATTCCGACCCAAAAGTCATTGCTGAAAAGTTCAAGGTACATCCGCTTTTAGTCGAAATTTTTCAGGATGAAATGAAAAAACAAAATTAACCTTTCCGATAAAAATCCAATACCTCCCGCAACGACAAATGCTCAAAATCCGCATCGGGAACGGTACTCTGCAAAAAGTCTTTAGCCGCCCGCAAAACGGGTTGAGAAACGTAAAACTCACGGTGCGCAAAATCGAGGTAAGTCTCCAAATGCATCGCCGCAAAAAAGTCGGATAAACATTCGTCATTCAATGCACAATCCGCAAAGTCGATGCTTTTAAAATAAGCGCGAATACAATCCGCGCAGTCTTCCAAGTCCGCTAAAATTGCCGATTTCTTCTTTCCGTTGGCTTTAACAAATCTTTGTAAAACCGCAAAACACCGAGGGTCGAAAGTCCTCAATCCGCCCTTTTCTTTTGTCGCTTTTTTGATATTATTCCCTGTTCCTTCCGCCCGACAATTTTTGATACGCGGCGAAGGAATAACCGTACAATCCTCCGTTCGGTGCGCACCGTGCAGCAACTCGCTTTTCGCCAACACACTCGACCACCCGCCCCGCTTTTGGTACGTCTCACAATCTACCGCAAAGCAGGTCGGCAACGCATTCACATTTTCGGCGAAGCCGGCAAAATGACGCGCCCGGTTCACATATCGCAGATGCAATTCGTATTGCAAAGAAGCCTCATACACCGCATCCGAATAATGAATACCGACCGCCTCGAAGGCAAAATCGGTGTAACAAACGCGCGGCTGCAGTCGCTTCCGAAAGTGCTTTTCCAAAGCCGTCAGATAATTTTTTCCTACCCGACAGTCCGCATCCAAAACCGCGATAATTCCGCGCTTGCGCTTCGCTTTTTCAAAACGAAAAACCGCCTCGTCCATCCCGATTTTACGCGCCAAATCCGCATTTGCAAACATTTTCGGCAAATCATCGTGAAACAGAATGTGAAATTTCAGCAGCGGCTGCAAATTCTTTTTCGCCCACTCCGTTGCCTGCAAATACACTGCCCGATTGCGCTCCAATACCTGTGTGCTGACATGCACTCCGTTGTTTATCACCACAATTACCTCCGTCGAGCAAGTCGGCAAGTCACATTTTTTCAAATTCATCAAAGTCCGCAACAAAGTCGGCTCGTCAAAGACGGGAATGACCACGCAGATACCGAGGTTGCGCGCGGGTCGGCGACCGATTTGCGGGGTATGCAGAGTCTTTTGTTGCAGATAGTTTGTCACTCTATTGAGATGTTAGATTTTAGATGTTAGATTTTAGACGTTAGATTTTAGATTTTAGACGTTAGATGCCACTCTCTCCTCTCTCCTAAAAAAAAACAAAAGTAAGCAAAAAATTCAAACTTTTCGTTGCAAAATTACAAGAAGAAAAAATCCGCTGTTATCCGCTAAATGAGCTTATCGACTACCCACCCCACCCCTTATCTGTACTCATTCTAAATAAAATCGCAATACCCCCTAAACCACAACCAAAGTTGTCCTGCAACTCTTTTATAGATACATTTGCTGAAATTCTTTAATCGCTGAAAAATTTACTTAATTTGCAGCAAAATTTAAAACGCGATTAAGACTGTTGCCTAACCGAATATTAACCTGTCTCGCCGCAATTTGCGCCGACTCTCGGTCGCAGCAGTTACAACACAGCAAACAAAAAAGCCGCAACACGGGAGTAGATTTCCCCGTCGGTCAAAACATTATTTTATGAATTGGTTTGTAAAATTTATTACCTCTTCCATCGGTCAAAAACTCGTGATGAGTCTGACGGGATTATTTTTAATCTCCTTTCTCATCGTGCATCTCGTCGGTAATTTACAGCTCTTGTCGAGCGACGGCGGCGAAGCATTTAACGTGTATGCACATTTCATGGCAAATAATCCGTTGATTAAAACCATCTCGTGGGGTCTCTACGCCGGCATATTATTACACGCCGTACAAGGCATTTTACTGTGGTGGAAAAACCGCGAAGCGAGAGGAAATAAAAAATACGCAGTCACTGCCACCCGCGGCGCAAAAGGCGTAGCGAGTAACGCCGCCAAGCGCATGGCGATTTTGGGAACCTTTGTGCTCGCTTTCCTTTTCATCCACATGGGTGACTTTTGGTGGGCATCGAAATGGAGCGGCGAAAGCGGTCTGCCGATGGTAAAATATGCCGCTTACGACGGCAGCGCAGATATGTTGGAATACAAAGATTTGTACACCAAAGTGTGGGCATCTTTTAAACAAGAGTGGATTGTCGTCGCCTACCTCATCGGTCTCGTGGCATTGGCATTTCACCTGCGCCACGGCTTCTGGTCGGCATTTCAGACTCTCGGCTGGAACCACCCGCGCTGGACGCCGCTGATTAAATCAGTCGGTTTGGTTATCGCAATTTCGATTCCGTTGGCTTACGCCGTCATTCCGGTTTACATGTATTTGACACTGCCGGAATTGCCCGCGAATATTCAGGAAATGGGTGGTTTGTTTTAAGCGAAATATAAATTCGTATTGGAGACCCCCGACCCCGGAGCGGGGAGTATCTAATCTCAAAATTTGAATTTGTTTTGAACTTGGATCCATCTTGAAAAAATTAAACATGATTTTCGTGTTTTTTTTCAAGATGAAAGAACCAAAAAAATCAAGAATTTACCG
>JAHDCG010000005.1:75194-82823 GCA_020629965.1 Saprospiraceae bacterium
TGATTTTCGTGTTTTTTTTCAAGATGAAAGAACCAAAAAAATCAAGAATTTACCGAGAACTCAAGCGCGGAGAAAGTTCCCCGCTCCGGGGTTAGGGGTCAGAGACATACAGCAAGAGCCGTATTGAAGACCCCCGACCCCGGAGCGGGGAGTATCTAATTTCAAAATTTGAATTTGTTTTGAACTTGGATCCATCTTGAAAAAATTAAACATGATTTTCGTGTTTTTTTTCAAGATGAAAGAACCAAAAAATCCAAGGTTTACCAAGAACTTAAGCGCGGAGAAAGTTCCCCCGAACCGGGGGTTAGGGGGCTGAAGACGCACAGACGACCGACACGTTTTTAAAATTATACCGAAAAGCAAAAGCAATTCGCTTCACCTTTTCGCTAAATATAATAATTATGGCAATTGAAAGTAACGTCCCCAACGGGGCATTAGGAGAAAAGTGGAAAAATTATCGAGGTAAGATGAACCTCGTCGCGCCCAACAATAAGCGGCGTATCGAAGTCATCGTCGTCGGTACCGGATTGGCGGGAGCGGCTGCGGCTGCTACCCTCGGCGAGCTCGGCTACCGGGTCAAAGCCTTTACCTTTCACGACTCACCGCGTCGCGCGCACTCCATAGCGGCGCAGGGCGGTATCAATGCCGCAAAAAATTATCAAAACGACGGGGACTCGGTTTACCGCCTGTTTTACGATACCATCAAAGGAGGTGACTACCGCAGCCGCGAGGCCAACGTACACCGCCTCGCAGAGGTGAGTACCGAAATCATCGACCAAGCCGTTGCCCAGGGTGTGCCTTTGGCGCGGGAGTACGGCGGTCTGTTGGCCAACCGTTCATTCGGCGGGGTGCAGGTATCGCGTACTTTTTACGCACGCGGTCAGACCGGACAGCAGTTGCTGCTCGGTGCTTACCAGTCTTTGAGCCGTCAGATTTCCCTCGGTAATGTCACGATGTACAACCGCCACGAAATGCTCGATGTCGTTAAACAAGACGGCAAAGCACGCGGTATCATTGCTCGTAACTTATTGACCGGTGAGTTGGAACGTCATGCGGCGCACAGCGTTGTTTTGTGTTCCGGCGGTTACGGAAACGTATTTTACCTTTCTACGAATGCGATGAACTGCAACGTCACCGCAGCTTGGCGCAGTGTCAAGAAAGGGGCGTACATGGCAAATCCGTGTTACACACAAATTCACCCGACCTGTATTCCCGTCAGCGGCGAATATCAGTCAAAACTGACTTTAATGTCAGAGTCTTTGCGGAATGACGGACGTGTGTGGGTGCCGAAAAGCATCGACGATGCCAAAGCCATTCAAAACGGTCAGAAAAAAGGTGTCGATATTGCCGAAGGCGACCGCGATTACTACTTAGAGCGTCGCTACCCGGCGTTCGGTAACTTAGTACCGCGCGACGTAGCTTCCCGTGCCGCCAAAGTGGCTTGTGATGAAGGAAAAGGCGTATCGCCGACGGGCTTGGCGGTCTTCTTGGATTTTGCCTCCGCCATCGAGCGTTACGGTAAATCCAAAGCGCACTCGATGAACATCCATAACCCGAGCAAAGAAAAAATCACAGAACTCGGTACGGCGGTAGTCGAGGAAAAATACGGTAACCTTTTCGAAATGTACGAAAAAATTACCGGCGAAAATCCTTACAAAAATCCGATGAAGATTTACCCGGCGGTGCACTACACCATGGGCGGTCTGTGGGTAGATTACAACCTGCAAACCAACGTTCCCGGTCTGTTTGCCTGCGGCGAAGCCAACTTCAGCGACCACGGCGCCAACCGCCTCGGTGCATCGGCATTGATGCAGGGTTTGGCGGACGGTTATTTTGTGTTGCCGTACACCATCGGTACTTTCTTATCCAAAGAAATCCGCACGCCGAAAATCGACCCGAACGGCAAAGAATTTATGGAAGCGGAAGCGGAAGTCAGAGGTCGCTTAGAGAAAATTCTCAATGTCAAAGGCAATCAATCGGTCGAAAGTTTCCACCGTCGCCTCGGTAACATCATGTGGGAATACTGCGGTATGGCGCGTAACGCACAGGGCTTGGAAAAAGGTCGCCGCATGATACAGGAGTTGCGCGAAGAATTTTACCGCGATGTCTTCGTACCCGGCGATATGGATGAGTACAACCCGGAGCTGGAAAAAGCGGGCCGCGTTGCCGATTTCTTGGAATTGGGTGAACTGATGATGGTCGATGCCCACGACCGCGAAGAAAGCTGCGGCGGTCACTTCCGCGAAGAGTATCAAACCGAAGAAGGCGAGGCATTGCGCCGCGACGACGAATTTGCTTACGTGAGTGCCTGGGAATGGACGGACGTGAAGCAAGACCCGACGCTGCATAAAGAGGAGCTGGTGTTTGAAAATGTGGAACTCAAGACGCGTAGCTACAAGTAGCGAGATGTTGGATAACAGATGTTAGACGTTAGATTTTAGACGTTAGATTGCCTACGGCTTTCAAAAACAGCTAAGATGTTGCGTTTCATTTTGAAAAAATGCTTTGACAGTTTTATGCCGTTTTGCGGTTAAATTTTGTCGAACTTTACTCACAGGGTGACTCAAAGTCACCTTTTGAGTAAAGTTCGGCAAAATTAAAAAACGGTCAAAAAGCAAAAAAAGAAATAACCGGTCATCGAAGCGCGGAATTAAGCGGCAGCAGCCCGTCAACCGTCAACCGACAACCGTCAACCAAATAATTATGAATCTTACTTTAAAAATTTGGCGACAAAAAAACGCGAAAACCGAAGGTAAATTCGAGTCCTACCCCGTCGTCGCGGAAGAGCACATGAGCTTTTTGGAAATGCTCGATGTTCTCAACGAGACCCTCATTTCGGAGCGTAAAGAACCCGTTGCTTTCGAGCACGACTGCCGCGAAGGTATTTGCGGTACCTGCAGCATGGTCATCGACGGACACCCGCACGGACTGATGCAGGGCACGACGACCTGTCAGTTGCACATGCGTCACTTCAAAGAGGGTGACACGATTACCATCGAGCCGTTCCGCTCACAGGCTTTCCCGATGGTGAAAGACTTGGTCGTGGACCGTTCTTCTTTCGACCGTATCATACAGGCGGGCGGTTACATCAGCGTCAACACGGGTCAAGCACCCGACGGTAACGCGCTGCCGATTGAAAAAGACACGGCTTTGGATGCTTTTAATGCAGCAGCCTGCATCGGTTGCGGTGCCTGCGTGGCGGCCTGCCCGAACTCTTCGGCGATGCTGTTTACTTCGGCAAAAGTGGCGCACCTCGCGCAGTTGCCGCAGGGTAAAGTCGAAGCCGAACGCCGCGTACTCGGCATGGTCAACCAAATGGACGAAGAAGGCTTCGGTCGCTGCTCGAACATCACGGCCTGCGAAGCGGAATGTCCGAAAGAAATTTCGGTGGAGAATATCGCCCGCATGAACCGCGAATACATCGTGGCTTCGATGGCAAGCGATGATGTGGTGAAGGCGTAAGGAAGACTTCAGCTTTTAAGAACTGAAAGGCAATGCTCGGGAGGGTGTTGCCTTTTTTTAGTAGTTCTTGCGACACTTATTATTTAGTTGCTACAACAAATAAAGTACACACATTAAATAGGATTTAAGAACTGATAGTAAAATTAAATTTGACACAGGCTTGCATATCTAAAAAAATTTTTATATCTTTGTTTCGTAACTCGGCTTCTTATAGAAATGTGAACATGATTTTGTGAAAATATAAGAACCCTCTAAACCGCTTAATCACGGATTCGAACTTCATAAAGTTTTAATCCTTTAACTCACCATAATTTTCCAAATCATGACAGCACAACGTACTCATTCATTCATTCATTCATTCATTCATTCATTCATTGATGATTTTCCTGACCGCTCTAATGTTCGGTAGCAATACACTATCAGCACAAGAAACCGCCTGCGGCACGGAAGATCCTACTACTTCATCAGGATTTTTACTAAATCCCGACGAGGACTGTTTCGATGTAGATATTATCTATAATACCTGTACGGATGTTCACGTCCGTGTAAATGTCCATTTTTTCTTAAATGACGACTGTTCGGGCGGTATCCAATACCCTTCTGCTGCTTCTCCTTTCTCTTCCAATTACATTCCACCGAAAAAAGGCTACGAAACAGCTCAAGAAATAATTGACGACGCCAATGAATTTCTCATTGAGATTCAAGGAAACGGTCAATGGAATCAAGCACATTGGGGAGCAGATGTAACCGACCCTACCTGTGTTCCAATTCGCTACTTGCTTTCAGGTGTTTATTTTCATTGCAATACTGCGGATAAGACGGGGGGTTCCCTCTCTGCCACTCATAGTACATACGGAGTAAACCCTGATGCAGAAATCAATTTATATATAAAAAACTGTACTGCTCTAAATTGTACCGGGGTTGCTACATACAATGAAACAGGTGTTATCGTGGAAGGTATTGGATGGTTTACAGGAGGAACTTTAGTACACGAAATAGGTCATACATTATCTCTTCGTCATACTTGGCTTTCATCTCAGAACTGCAATGACGTTCCACAACCCGAAGAAATTTGGGACAAAAATTGTGATGGTACTGATACAGAAATAGTTAACCAATGCTGGGACGACAATCCAACAAGTGATGATGTAAGTTTATGCACAGATGATTGTAGCGAGCATCCGTGCTGTAGTTGGAGTATGCAAAGTAATAATGTAATGACTTACAGCGGTTGGAGTTCCAATTATAATTATGCTGCTTTTACTCCCTGTCAAGTAAATAGGATGTTGAGCAGTCTTGCTTCTGAAGATAAAGACTGTGGTCTTATCGAAGAAATATCTACGGACTGTCCTCCTCCACGAGCGTTTGTAGATATACAGCCCGTGGTTATACCCAACAGCCCCGGAGAGTTTGTAATTTGGTTGGAAGGCAGTGATAATGAAAAGTGGTATAAATTAGAGTTTCACGATGAATACGGAAACCTGATAAATGCTACCGGTTGGGTACAGAATCAAGCTAAAAAATATGTCATTACCACCTGTCGCTTTAAACAAACTTCGACTACGTGGCCGGGTGGCTTCGAACCGGAAACTAACTATACAGTAACTCTGTATGTGGAAAACAATTGTGGTGATGCGGCTGAAATGAGTCTCGACTTCACAACGCCCGTAGAAAATTGTATCACTCCGGTGCCAAACGAAGGTCCGCGTCTTAAAATTGCGGTCTCCCCGAATCCTACCTACGAAAATCTTGAAATCAGTTACGAATTAGAAGAACTGAGTACAATTTCGATTTACTCTTACAATTTGAATTCAGGTGTTACGCACACGCTTAAACAAATTGAGACCAAACCTTCGGGAGAGTATATTGAAATGAAAAATGTAGGTGACCACACAGAAGGTCCTTACATGATTTTCTACGACCTCAACGGCGACCTCTATCCTGCCACTACCTTCATTAAAATGTAATCACTAACCGACAGCCGAGAAAAAATATCCTCCTTTTTCTCGGCTTTTTTAAATCCGTACACCATGAAAAATAAAATTTTATTTCATGTTTTCTTTCTTTTTTCACTTACACTAATCTCTCAAACTGTTCCTCACTTCCAAAATGAATTTTACTTTGAAGATGCCGTAGGTAATAAAGATACTTTAGTTTTTAAAACTCACATTGATGCAGACCAAAACTTAGATGCTGACCTCGGAGAAGTATTCGATAACAGTCCCTTTGATAGCATATTTGAAGTAAGAGCGGTGTATGATTTTTATGAACCCGGCGCGTCGTATGCTAATCCGATTGTAGTAAGGGCGGCAGAAACGGGTGGTACTTGGCAGTGTGATACTTTTAAAATGGGATTTTTCTATATTATAATGTCTCTTAAATATCCTCCCGTTACCATATCTTGGGATAAAGAAATTTATAACGACGTATGCGGTGCAAACGCATACCTTTCTCCTGTCGAAACGGACTTATTGGAAGACCCTAATTGGATAAATTGGGAATTTCTTCCGAAAGCCTGTTTGTTTGATGACGATTCCTACACCTTTGACTTTGCATACCAATCTTACGGTGCGGATTTTTTAGCCGAAGATTTACATTTGAATACACCGGCTGTGCTGAATAACGGCGTGCAAGACACATTACGCGGTATTCAGTATTCCGGTTCTATGCAAGGCAGTTTTTCTCCCTGTCAATTTTTCGTTAGTTCTACGGAAGAAAATAATAACAATACTTCCGTAAAAATCAAGCTGTTTCCCAATCCGACAACCACGGAAATCAGTCTTGAACTGCCTGCCGAAATCGAAGCAAATCAGGTCGAGATATATTCCGTGTCCGGTCAGCGGATGAATTTGTCTTTACTTTCACAAAGCAGTCAAAACATCTCAGTGGCTCATTTTCCGCCCGGTATTTATTTTTTGCGGGTCGATGATAAGCAAGGAAAAATAATCGGAACGGAGAAATTTGTCAAATTGTAAAAAGGAGTTTGCATTTTCGGTCAAAATAAAAATCCTGATTTATACAAAAGCGTATGAGTCAGGATTTTTTCTGTTACTTTTACACAGCAAACCCCACCCCTCCCCCGTTCTCCTAAAAATAAAATAACAACCGCCAATGCAAAACTGCCTCACGCTCCTCTGCCTTCTCGCCTTTCTCACCACCGCCGTCGCACAAAAAAATACAGCAGTGTACACGGGCGGCATTTCCGCGAGTTACCGACACAAGATGCTCGACATCGGTACTACCTTTCCGACTGCGGAAAATGTATTTCAGCCGCGTCTGCACGTCGGGCGTACCGTCGGCGACCGTTGGGAGGTCGGTTTGTTTGTCGGTTACGTGGTGCATTCTTTGCATTTCGAGTTCAGAGAAACGGGCTTTGCAGCGGGCGGTTACGGGCGGTATAATTTTTTGATTACGCCAAATCGCAAATTAAAACTGTACACGGGCGTCGGGGCGTATTATGAGCGCAGGTCTTTCAGTTCGAGTTTACGCTTTGGCTCACAGTTCGACCCAACGAGCAGTTTTTTATTTACACCGCTGCCGTCAACTCGATTTTACACCGGCGATATGGCAATTTACGCACATCTCGGTTTGCAGTATTTTCCGGCTCCTAATTTCAGTCTTTTCACCGAGTTCGGTCGCATCGGACACATGTACACCCGCCGCTCGAATACGTTGACGGATGAAGTCTTTCGGGAGTACAGCGGACTCAATCCCTTTGATTTAAAAGGGTTGCGGCTCGGTGTGCAGTGGTATTTTCGGAAAAAGTAATCGCCGATAAGGACTTTTTTGGTAATTGCTTGGTATTTGACTCACGCAATTTGGAAAAGGTACGAGGTACTTAACTTTTCAAATGTTCAAAGGAAACCCGCTATGTTACGGGTCGCTCGCAAAAAAAGTACCCCGTACCTTCGCAAAACATTTTTCTCATCATTTTAATAAAATCACCCAACCTATGCGCTTCCTGCTTACGTCTTGCCTGATAGTTGCTTTTACGATGACTGCTATTGCACAAAAGAGCAGCCCGGCATTTACGCTCGGTGTTTCCGCGAGTTATAAATACAAGGAAAATACTTCCAATAACTTAGTTTTTTCGGAAGCGGTTTTTCAACCGAGACTGCATTTAGGTCTGCTGATAAACGAGCGATGGGAAGCCGGACTTTTCGGCGG
>JAHDCG010000005.1:82923-98024 GCA_020629965.1 Saprospiraceae bacterium
TCGGGGCGCAGTGGTATTTAGATTGAGTATTTTAGATGTTAAATGTTAGACGTTAGACGGCTCTTTTGACTTGTTCGGCTCTATGAGTCTGCCTTTTTTTATTCAAAATTTGAACCCGCTTTTTTCGCACCATAAAAATTAAAATTATGCGCTGTCTTCTCGTCTTTCTCTTCCTTTCCGCTTTTACAACCGCGACTTTTGCGCAAAAAAGTAAGCCCGTTTTTACCTTCGGTCTTTCGACAAATTTTAAGGATGTTAAAAAGAACATCGGTGATTTTGAATTTTACGAGAAGGAAATATCGCCGAGTTTGCATGTCGGTTTGACCCTCGGTCGGCGTTGGGAAGCGGGTCTGTTCGGCGGCGTGGTGCACAATGTAAATACGGGTACATTTCTTTCGGAAAAAGGCTTTACGGCGGGCGGCTACGGGAGGTACAATGCTTTTATGACAAATAACGGTAAACTGAAATTATATACCGGTGTCGTCACTGCCTACGAAAGTCGGTCTAATGCCGAGATGATGTTTTTCTGCGGTAATACTTTTCTCAACGAAAGAATGCTGCACGATTTATCTATCGGCGATACGCGAGATTTTAGCATTTACGCGCATCTCGGTTTGCAATACGCCCCTTTTCCGCGTTTAAATTTCTTTACGGAGTTCGGTCATTTCGGACAGCGGTACAGACGTCAAGAGCAGCGGTTTTCGGAGGAAATAATAACGAGCTACGAAGGACTTGCGCCGCTCGATTTACGCAGTCTGCGACTCGGTGCGCAATGGTATTTCCGCAAAAAATCCTAACACTCCCTTCCTCGATTTACTTCCGTCGAACTTATCTCTTCGTCATACTTTCTAATAACCGGCGCGCCGCCTGACGATGCGTCCGGACAAACAAAAAACGATTCATTTACACGTTAAATAAATCGACACTTGCACGAAGAAAAATACGACATTATCATCATCGGTACGGGCGCCGGCGGCGGTACTTTAGCTTACCGGCTGGCCCCGACGGGCAAAAAAATTCTTATCTTGGAAAGGGGCGGTTACATACCGCGCGAACCCGAAAATTGGGACTCGGAAGAGGTCTTGCTCAAAGGTCGCTACCGCGCCAAAGAAAAATGGGCGGATAAAAACGGCGAAAAATTCAGTCCCGTTATCCACTACAACGTAGGCGGCAATACCAAAATTTACGGCTCCGCACTCTTTCGGATGCGCGAACGGGACTTTGCGGAAACCCGGCATTACGACGGCATCTCCCCGGCTTGGGATATCGCCTACTCCGACCTCGCCGAGTATTACACCGCCGCCGAATACCTCTACACGGTGCACGGCAGGCGCGGCAGCGACCCGACCGAGCCGCCCGCAGACCGTCCTTATCCGCACCCTCCCCTGCCGCACGAGCCGCGCCTGCAGGAACTTTTCGACAATCTGAAAACGGCGGGTTTGCAACCTTTTCCCATTCCTATCGGCGTGAAATCGGATGCCGCAGCGGGTCAATCCGGCTATGTGCTCGACCGCTTCGACGGCTACCCCGACCCGACGGAAATGAAGTCGGAAGCACACGTCAACTGCATAAAAATTGCCGTGACTTTTCCGAACGTAACCCTGAAAACGCACTGTTTGGCGGAAAAATTGGAGACCGACGCGACGGGCAAAAAAATTACGGGCGTGCGCACGGCGGAAAACGGAGAGCGTAAAATCTACCGCGCAGATACGGTAGTCGTCGCCTGCGGAGCGGTCAATTCGGCGGCTTTGTTACTGCGCTCAGCGAATGAAAAACACCCGCGCGGCTTGGCAAACGGCTCGGATATGGTGGGGCGTAATTTTATGATGCACCACAATTCCATCGTTTTTGCGCTGTCGAAAAAACCGAATTACGCTAAGTTCGGTAAGACCCTGGCGGTCAATGATTTCTATTTCGGCAGCGAAGATTTCAAGTTTCCGATGGGTATGATACAGATGATGGGCAAGTCGGACGCCGTAGTCATGCAGGATTTGGTTTCGGAAAAATTGCGCGACAAAACCGCCGCCTACCTCGCCGCACACGTGCTCGATTTTTGGCTGACAACGGAAGATTTGCCGCACCCCGACAACCGCGTGGTGTTGGACAGCAAGGGCGGCATTCAACTGAATTACACGCCCAACAATCGCCTGCCGCACGATAAGTTGATTGACAAACTGAAAGAACTGCTCGCCGTTATCGGCTGCGAAAACGACCTGCACGAAAACCGACACTATCTCAACAGCAAAATGCCCTTGGGCAATACCGCGCACCAATGCGGCACCCTGCGCATGGGCAACGACCCGGCAAATTCGGTGGTCGATATTCATAACCGCAGTCACGAAATCGATAATCTTTTCGTTGCCGACAGCTCGGTTTTCGTGTCGAGCAGCGCGGTCAATCCGGGATTAACGACGATGGCTTTGGCGTTGCGTTTGGGTGATTATTTGCGCAGTAAGTAACGGCGACTTTCAAGTCGCCTGCCCCCGACTACCTGATGAAGGTCGCGGTTACTAATTTGCGCAGCAGATTTTTTGTCAGTCGTTAAATCCTGAGCGCAAGAACACGGCTTTCAAGTTTTACGCGCTCAACGACTCAATATTTCAACAACTAATAAAAATTCATGCAAACGCAAGCACTCGACAAAATCAGCCTTACCGTCTCCGATACCGAAAAATCCGTTCGTTTTTTTACCGAGGTTTTGCCTTTTAAAAAAGAAAAGAGCCACGAAATAAAGGGCGAAACGGCGCGTACTCTCTACGGACTGAAAGAGCAGATGCCGTCGGTTTTGATTACGGAACTGAGCTTACAAAACGAACGCATCGACCTGCTCGAATTTGCCGGCGTAATGCCCGGGCGGGCGATACCGAGCGGCTCGCAAAGCAACGATTTGTGGTTTCAGCACGCGGCGTTAGTCGTGCGTGATATGCCGAAGGCTTACGCAAAAATTAAAGACCTGGTGACACACATTTCACCCGCGCCGCAGACGCTGCCCGAGTATTTGGAAGGAGCGGCGGGCATTTCCGCTTTTTATTTTCAAGACCCGGACGGACACGTTTTGGAGTTGATTCACTTCCCGAAAGACAAGGCAGGGAATTGGGAAGCGACAAAGGGCGACCCGCTTTTTTTGGGTATCGACCACACGGCCGTCGGCATTTCCGACACGGCGCAAAGTCGGGCTTTTTATGAGGAAATATTGGGCTTGCAGCACCGAGGCGGCAGCGTAAATTACGGCGAGGAACAAGAAAAACTGACCGCTGTGAAAGATGCAAAAATTCAAATTAACGCCTTCGGAGCAGAGACGGGCATGAAGGTAGAATTTTTAGATTATCTACAGCCGCACACGGGGCGCAGTTTTCCGGGCGGCAGCAGTCCGCAGGATTTGTGGCATTGGCAGATGCACTTGCGTGTGTCCGATTTAGCAGCGGCTTTCGGCATTTTGCAAGATAAAAATGCGCGTTTTATTTCAGAAAGAATCACGGAAATAAAGGCGGGCAAAAGCGGTTTTTTGGTGCGCGACCCGGACGGTCATGCGGTTTTGCTGCACGATTGATATTTGCTTGTCCGCCGTTGCGATTTCAAGGCAACTCGTGTTGCGATTTTTCACTCCAAACAACTTTTTCATTTTGAACAACGCAAAAAATCGAACGGGTAGTTTCGGGGAAATTTATAAAAAAAGGCAGCGAGAAGATTCCCGCTGCCTTTTTTTATCTTTTGAAATAAATCCCGAGGCTGCTTTAGCTTTTTGCAGCCGCTGCGCGAAAGGCAGGGCTGATTGGTTCCAAAGTTCAGCGCACCGGGGCACAAGTCGCTCCCGGTAGGGTTCCCCCGATTCGGGGGCGGAGGGGGTTGAAGACGCGCGGCTCTACTCGTCTTCAGCCCCCTAACCCCCGAATCGGGGGAACTTTCTGCGCTCCTGATTTTATGGTAAACAGAGTCAATCAACCCTGCCCAAATCGGGGTTAAATATTCCGTAACTCATCCGCTCTTACATATTTTGGTCTAAAATCGTCTGTATCTGATTGACCTGTAGGTTCTTAGCGATAATCTTTTTATTCTTATCCAAAACGTAAATTTCGGGCGTCACATCGACGTACCAATTCGGATAAATCGCGCGGTTCGACGGGTCATACACGTTGGTGAAATACTTGTCCATTTGGACTTTTTTCACATAGTCTTTCCACAGTTTGTCTTCCGTGTCGAGCGCGATGGTAAAGACCTGCACTTTGTCGTCTTTACGGTTTTTGATAAAATCGACAAGTTGCGGCGTTTGCTCTTGGCAGTGCTCGCAGTCGGGATTAAACATATAAACGATGGTAAAATCCGCGTCGATGTCGTAGAGTGAATAAGTTTTGCCGTCCGGCCCGGAAGCGGTCACATTTTGCCCCTTT
The DNA here is from genome assembly GCA_020629965.1 of Saprospiraceae bacterium. Taxonomy (GTDB): domain Bacteria; phylum Bacteroidota; class Bacteroidia; order Chitinophagales; family Saprospiraceae; genus JAHDCG01. The sequence continues at coordinate 87,312 of JAHDCG010000005.1, forward strand.
TTACCGACCAAACTCGCCTGCTTTTCGTAAGCCTGCTGCTGCAATCCGAAGACCTGAACGCTGTCCGACCAAAAGGCGCGTTCGTTGGTAAAATAATTTTGAATCATAAAGACCTCGATGGCGTGCGCGTCCATGAGTTTGCTTTCTTTTTGGTCGTAATTCAGCGTAATCCAATTGGCGAAATACTTGAAATATTCCGGGTAAGGCATGGATTTATCGACCAAATATTTTGCGGAAGCGATGATGCTGTCGGGGTTTTGCGGCGTGAGTTCGGTGACGTATCGCTTTAGTTTGTTACTGACTACGGGCGTGCGCAGCAGTCGCTCGTCGCGCATATCTACGTTGTCGAAAAACTCGCGGCGGTAGTGCCATACCTGCGCGTCGTTGGGCAGGTCTTTGCGCAAATCGGGGTTTTGTCCGGCGCGTTTGAAGGAGGCAAAAAACGAGTTCGGATTTTGCTTGAAGAGATTATTCAAATAAACTTTGCGCGCTTCGATTAAAGCATCGCGGGCTTTTTCGGTGGCCGCTCGGTCGTTGCCGGCGGTGTTCATCTGCGTTGTCAGCGTGTTAAATTTCTGCTGATAATCGGCTTCGTAGCGCAAATTATCGTAGAGCATTTCGGTTTCTTTGTTGCCTTTCACGACGGCATTTGCCACCAAGTCCGCGTTTTCCGTGGTCAGGGTAAACGTTTGGTCTTCGTCGATGAGCAATTGCATATTGCGGTTGTCGGGCAGCAGCAAAAAGTACATGCCCGAGGGCAGCGGTTCGTCTTTTTGGAAGCGCACCGTGCCGTCGGCGTCGATGGGCGCGACCATGGCTTTGAAGTTATTTCCCGCCAAAATACCGATGAGCGAGGCATCTCCTCCGCCTTTGTAGCCGTTTATTTTTACGGTAAAATCAACGTTTTCACTCTCTCCTTTTTCACGCGCGGGCGCGGCTGCGGGCAGCCCGACGGTCGAGGTGCCGGGGGCTTCGGCAACGGCTTTGACCGCCCCGCCGCCGTCGGCGGTATCGGTCGAGTTGCAGGAAAATAAAGCTATCAAACAGAGAAATAATAAATTTTTCATGGATTATTTTGAGTTGAGATAATTTTTCGGATGAGTAACTGCGACCTTTAGGTCGGCTGTGAGGCGACTTGCAAGTCGCCGTTACTCGGCTTTACGACGACTTAAAAGTCGCGGTTACTATGCCTACGATTTCGCAGCCGCAAAGGTCGTTAAAATTCAAAAAAGCTGCCAAGAATTAACAAACTTTGACAAATTCAACCGAATACTTAGGCGAATACCGCCCGTCAACCGTCAACCGACCTAATGTCCTCGATATTTCATCTGCAACGCTTGAATAAATGTTCGCAAAAACTGGTCATGGCAGACGCGGTACTGTCGCTGTCCGGGTTTGCGCAGCAGGGCGGAGATTTCGTGCTTACCGATGTTCATGCGCACGCCTTTAAAAAGTTCGATGATGTCGGTGTCTTTGAGGTTGAGGGCGATTTTCAGTTTACGAAAAATCAGATTATTGTTCAGACTTTTTTCGGGTTTGGGTTGCTCGCCCTCGCGTTTGCCGCGCTTTTCGTTGATAAAGCCGTTGAGAAATGCCGACAGTTCTTTGTCGTACAGTTCTTTATTTTCTTCGTGACCTTCGGGTTTGAGCCAATCGCTGACCTCGGCGCGGGTAGCCTGATAGCCGCCGGACGCGAAAAGTTCCATCATTTTGTCGTCGCCGTAGTCGAAAGTGTAGCGGAGTTGTCGGAGTATTTTGTTGTTTTGCAAGGCAAAAAGGTTTGAAAAGTTAGAGTTGTTCGAGTTGTTTGAATTGTTGCGCGCACCGGCAATTTCACAACCAACTCTATTAAAAAAAGTCCGCGCAAAACTACGGAGCTTTGGGCGGACTTTGCTTTTTGGCGGCGGGTTAATTGTTTATCTACCGGCGGCGATGATAACTTTTTCGCGGTAGAGAACAGCATTTTCCCCTTCCACCGTCAAAATATAAGCCCCGCTTTGCGGCAAATTTCTAAAGTAAAAACCCTCACCCGCATTCATTTTTTCCGATAAAACCCTTCTGCCCGTCAGGTCATACAGATTAACGACAGCGGATTGATTATCCGTAAAATCACAGGTCATGCGCTGTCCGGATGTCAGCGGATTGGGGAAAGCACAAGCGGCATTTTGAAAAGTCCCACCTTCAACCGCCGAAACACATTCCCGAAACCAAGTCTCTCTTTGGCTCACCGGATTGTTATCCAAGTCAAATTCCGTGTATAAGATAAGGCGGTCCTGCGCGTCGAATTCATTGTCGATGTGACCGGTCAAAGTAAATTCCGTGTCCGCATCCGGGGTGTAAAAATACAGAGAGTCCGTACTGTTTAAGCCGTTTTCTACGATGTTTAAGACTTTGGTGAACAAGACCAAACCTTCGGGAGTCGAGTCGAAATTACGGTATTCCAATACTTCAAAATTGTCGTTGTTCTCGTCGTAAACAAACTCGTCCCTGAACGAGACGTAAACTTCATCAAAGTTGTTAGTGCGCGTCCAAGTAAAAGAAATCAGGCGATTTAAAGCATCGTATTCGTAATTGAAACGGCGGTCGAATGTCCACTCTTGCGCCGCCTCATCGTACTCCTCATTTAAGATTTCCAAAAGTTGATTTTCGGCGGTGAGAGAGTAGGAAGTGCGACGGTCTAAAGTGTAAGTATCCGTATCGGCGTCGTACAATTCGTAAAGAAGTTGAGATATTGAATTGTTTTCGTAAGAGTAAGTTCTGCGTTGACTCAACACCCACTCAGCGGTATTTTCATCATAATTTTCAACCAAACTAACCAAAGGCGAACCTTCGGCATTCAACTCCTGTGTTGCACGCGTTCGCAATTCAAACTCGCCCGTCAGGAAGTCCAGAGTCGAGGTGATATCTACCCGCTGCCCCTCCGAGTATTCCGAGGTCACTTCACGTATCAAAGTCAAGCCGCCGAACATCTCAATATTTTGCTCCACTCCCTGCCGCGTCCTGCGATTTTCCTCATCATAAGTCAAAATTTCGCGCTGTCCGATAGCCCATGTGCCGTTTTGATAATTTCTGAAAATAATGGAATCTCGCAGGTCGTCGCAATCGTCGCGCAGCACCGCTTTTACCGCGCCGGGCATCGGCAATGCGCTGATTTCCGTATAATTTTTTAAAGCCTCGACTGCCTCGGTCGGGTAACTGTATTGCTGCGCCGCAGCGTCGAAAAAGAAAAACAGCACAAGTGCCGAAAGTAAAAATTTGGTTCTCATCAGAGTGTAATTTTTAGTAAAACAACGCTTTGCTTTACGGAGTTAAAGTGAAATTAAAAAAGGAACCCAAAGGTAGAAAATCGCTCGGAAATTGCCGGCAAATATTCTGAATTTTGCCAAATACTACACAGCAAAAAGTCCGCACAAAACTCCTCGTTTTTGTACGGACTTCTTGATGATTCAGGAAAAGTAAAAGATTTATCGCCCGCCGGCGACAATGATTTTTTCTCGATACAGAATCCCGTTTTCATGCTCTGCGGTCAATATATACGCCCCGTCCGGCGGCAAATTACGGAAATATGTCACCCCGTTTGCGCTCATCTCCCGCGTCAGCACTCGGCGGCCGGTCAGGTCGTAAAGATGCACGGTTGCGGCTCGATTTTCGGTAAAATCGCAGGTCAGACTTTGACCGTTGGTGAGAGGATTTGGGAGGCGGCAGTTTGCGTTTTGCACGAGCGGGCTTTCGAGGTCGGAGACGCATTCTTTGTAGTAACGCTCGGCTTGAGCGACAAAAATTTCATTGCCGAGATTAGTCACCGCTGTGCGTGTATTTAACAACAGACGGTCGTCGTCATCGTATTCAAAAACATTGACACCGTTAAACACCAAATCGTCCGGCATAAAGAAGGGAAAGGTAAAGAAACTATCGACTGTATTCAATCCGTTTTCAAAAATGTTAATAATGCTGTCTTCTAAGTTCACCCCTTCCAAACCTTGCGTAAAATCTACATAAGCGTTCAAGTAAAAACTTTCGCCGTCAGGATAGTAAGTATATTGTTCGGAAAGAAAAAGGTAGGGTTCACGGTCAGCGTCGATGCGTATGAATTCAAAAACACTTAATCTCAAATCATCATCGTAAGTATAAGTAAATTCAGAGAAAAAATAATATTCTCCCGTTTCATCGTCCGTGCGTTCCGTCAAAGCACTTTCAATGAGAGTAACGTCCGTTTCGTTGTAAGTAAAAATTCTTCTGGAACTTATTTCGTAGCTCTCCGTTTCCGCATCCCAAATACTAAAAACACTCAACGTTAAATTATCATCCTCGGAGTATTCAAACTCACGCAAAGCCTCGTTTGTCCAACTATTCTCTTCTGCATTATAAAGTTCACTTTCTCTCATCGAAACTCTGTCGTCGTCGATAAAAGTCTCCGTTTCTCTGCGAAAAAGGTTGAGCTCTCCCGTATCCAAATCACGTAGATAGGTGAATATCGTGCGAATATTTCCGCTGTATTCATACTCTCTGCGCGCTTGAAATTCAAGCCCGACGGTTGCGTCGTAAATGCGTTCGTTGGTCTCTTCAATCAATCTCAAATCCTCATCGTAAACAAAAATATCTCTTCTGTCGTCAATCCATTCTTCATCTACATAGTCACGATTTATGATGGAATCCGTGTAACTTATGCAGTCGTTTCTTGAAGAAACCACCTCCGCATCTTTCGTCATAATATCTAAAAGGTAAGAATATTCTTCGGCGTTGTCTTGTAAAAATTGCGGTATTTCATTGTTTTGACCGAAAAGAGCTGTACACAAAAAAAAGGCTGAAAAAACAAAAGTAAAATTCAATCTCATAATCAAAGTTTTATTCAAAATATCCGCTTTTATCAAGTAGATGGTTTTGAGAAGTTAAGTGAAAAGGCAAAAACGTTTTTGCTTTGACAAAGATATAAAAATATCCGACTTTTTCACAATTCAAATCCTCCTAACTCCGTCACAAACCACCCATACTCCCCCTTCTTAAACGGCACATCGAAAAAACCGTCGTACTCCACCCGCTGCGGCACGTACAACTCCCCGATTTTCTTGATTTTCACTCGCATCTCCACCGCAAAATCGAATGCCAAACCGTAATACTCCAAGCGATAATTACGCGCCGTGATTTGAAAATTATCTTTACTAAACCACGTCTCCAAGTGCTTAATCACCGTTTTATCCGCGTTAAAATCGGGCTTGGCTTTCGCCGTGAAGACGTAGCAATCCGTACCGTCCGTGTAAATTTTCGATTCTATCGCATAGTCGTAAAACGGCTGCATGTCTTCGCCGAAAATCGCCGTTTTCTTACCGATAAACGGTACGTCGGCGCGCTGACCGGGCGAAAAAATCAACTTTTTCAGCTCACTATAATGCTTCTCCGTGCCGCTCGGATGCGGGTCGCGCTTGCGGTCTCTTTCGCTTTCACAGACCCTGCCCTCGGTGTAAAAAACGCGGTCGAAAAGTTTGGCGGTGTAGTATCTGTACGCCCGATTTTTCTCAAAAAAATCACCGCTCACCGTTTCGTCTGCGATGCGCATTTCCCGACAATCACCGTCGCTCGTTTGCACGGTTTCGGAGGCATATTCCGCCTTCACTTTACCTTTTTTATTTTTTATTATAATCTCATTATCAGCCGTGTAAGACAACTTTCGGATATTTTTAAAAGCCCGATAAAAACTCTCGTCCGTTTGCACTTTATCAATAAAATCCGCCGCATCGAAATCGCTTTCACTCGCCCGCACCGTGATGCTGTCGAGATAAACGACCCCGCCGAAATACTCGAACAGAGAGTCGGTTTGGGCTTGTAAAGTCGCATTAAAAAACAATAAGAACCACAATATTTTCATGCACAAAATTTCAATTTCAAAAACAAAAAGAACAACAAACCGCACCTTTGTCTCGCCCGCCGTGTCAGCCAAGAGACAGAGCCGCCCTCTCCCCTCTCCCCTTCCTCCCCTCTCGCCTTTCCCCCCCCCGCAAATTTACCCAAAAACCCTTACCTTACAGCCAAAATCTCACTTATGCTGCGACTGTTAATTTTCATATTTTTCTTACCCCTTTTCCTCACCGCCCAAACCGAATTGCCGCCGCGCGGCGAGGTTTATCGCAACGACGTCGTCCCGCAAATTTTCATTGAAATCGATCCCGCCGACCTCGACGAAATCTTCGCCGAAGGCAACGAATACAGCAACACCGAGCATCCGGCGACTTTCATTTTCGACAACGGAACCATCCGCGATACCGTCGAAAATATCGGCTTTCGACTGCGCGGTAACACCTCCCGGTTGGCGGATAAAAAATCCTTCAAAGTATCTTTCAACACCTTCGAAAGTCAGACTTTTTACGGTCTCGAAAAAATGAATCTCAACGGCGAACACAATGACCCTTCCGTCGTGCGGGCACGTGTGTGTTGGGAATTGCTGCGGTGGCTCGACCTGCCGGGCGCGCGTGCCAATCATACGCAACTTTACGTCAACGGCGACTACTACGGGGTGTACGCCAACGTCGAGCATTTTGACGAAAACTTCGTTAAAGCCTATTTCGATAACGACGAAGGCAATCTGTACAAGTGCATTTTTCCCGCTGATATGGATTATAAGGGCAGCAATCCGGAAGCCTACAAAGAAGAGATTTTCGGTCGTCGTGCCTATCAACTCAAAACGAACACAGAGCGCGACGATTACGGCGATTTTGCGGAGTTGGTCGATATTGTAAATAATACGCCGCTTGATGATTTGGAATGTGAACTGGAGCGCGTTTTAAACGTCGAAAACTATCTGAAATACATTGCTTTCGACGTGCTGACGGGCAACTGGGACGGCCCGCATTACAACAAAAATAACTTTTACCTCTACCGCAATGCCGCCACCGGTAAGTTTGAATACATCCCCTACGACCTCGATAATACACTCGGAATCGACTGGGTCAGCCGCGACTGGTCTGACCGCGATATGTACGACTGGGCGCGGCACGGAGATACGGGGCGACCGTTCTACACGCGGGTCTTGGAGGTGCCGGCTTTTCGGGCGCGCTACTCGCTGTACACGCAGCAGATTTTGGAGCAGTTTTTCAACGAAGATTTCCTGTTTCCTTATTTGGATGATTTGAAAAATCAACTGCTGCCGCACGTCACCGACGACCCGTTTTATCCGCAGGATTACGGTTTTTCTTTGGCTGATTTTACGGAGTCTTTTGAAAATGAATTGCCGTATTTTCAAACCGATTTCGGGATTAAAGAATTTGTGACTTTACGCCGCGAAAACAGCTTGGAGCAGTTGGAAATCGAAGCCCTCGCGCCGCTTATTTCGGAGGTTACGCATAACTTTCCCGTAACGGGCGAAGACTTAATTTTCACGGCAAAAGTGAGCGATGACAGCGACAATTTTTCGGTACAAATTTGCTACACGCCGGCGGGCGCGGACGAGCCGATTTGCGCAGCGATGCAAGACGACGGCACCCAAAACGACGGTGCGGCAAACGACGGATTATTCGGTTTTATTTTGGAAAATACGGCGGCGAAAGGGCTGACTTATTTCATAGAAGCAACTGATAGTCAACAACTTACCAACCGTATTCCGACCTGCGGCGCAAGAACGGTGCAAGTCACGGGTGATTTAGTCATTAACGAAATTATGGCGCGCAACGAAACAACCGTTGCCGACGAAACGGGAGCTTATGAAGACTGGATTGAACTCTATAATCGCGGCTCGGAAAGTATTGATTTGGGCAACTATTTTTTGACGGATAATCATAATATCCCCGGCAAATGGCAGTTGCCGAAAACGGATTTGCCTGCCGACAGTTACCTCTTAATTTGGGCGGACAACGACCCCGAAGACGGCACGGAAAATCACGCGAATTTTCGGCTCGCCGGCAGCGAAGAAGTCGGTCTTTTTCAAAAAAACAACGATGCTTTTACGGCAACGGATTTGCTGCGCTACGAAGATTTGGCAGATGACGAGTCGCTTGCCCGGGTACCCAACGGCACGGGAGATTTCGCGCTCAATTTTTCAACGCCCGATTGGAATAATAACAATCTTTCGGACTTGGAAAATCCGGAAACAAAGAACGCATTTCATGTTTTTCCCAATCCGAATGCGGGCAGTTTTTCCGTCATTTCGCAGCAGCCAAATGAAGTGTATGTGTACGAAATTTACGATTTGCGCGGTCGCCTTTTACACCGCAAAGAAGAGCAGTCCGGCGTCGTCGGTTTGCGTATAAATAATCATAGTGAAGGTGTGTTTGTTTTAAAAATCAGCGACAACCGGGGGGGAGTTTTTTGTCGCAAGGTAGTGGTAGAGTGAGTCTGCATTGTTTAGGAGCTTACCGGGTTTAAGCGTTTAAAACTTGTACTGCTTGGCTGAGTCGTTAAAAAACTAAATTCGCTTATGCTTCTCACAAGCACAGCAAAAGAGTTAAAAGGCACACCAAGATTAAACGACTAAACTATTAAACGCCTAAACAACTAAATTCTATTCTTCCTGCCGATTTCCCATCAAATAAGCAAGCGGGGCATAGCGTTCGGTCTTGTCAAAAATAACTTTGAGCGCACCTGTCAGCGGCAGCGCGATAATCGAACCCGCCGCGCCCCAAACCAAGGTAAAACCGATGACGCACAAAATGGCAAAAAGCGGATTGAGGTCGATATTATCACCGATAATCCACGGGGTGAGAACGTAAGACTCGGCAACTTGTGCGATACTCATGATGGCAAAAATCAATAAAACGTCGGTAATCGTGCCGCCCGTCGCCAAGGTAATCAGGCAGGCAATACCGCCGCCGATAAGATTGCCGATGTAGGGAATAAAGGACAGCACCGCCGCGAAAATCGCCAATAAAACGGCATACGGAATACCCGCCAGTAAAAAACCGACGGCGTAAGCCACGGCGAGAATAGCGGTTACAAACAGCTTTCCGGTCAGATATTTTTGCACGACTTCACCCGATTCGATGACGGTTTCCTGCGCGGTTTCTTTGTCTTCGGAAATCTTAAACATAAAATTTTTCAGCCGCTCTTTTTCTCCCAACAACAGCACCGCATAAATCAACGACAGCAGAAAAGAGCTGAAAGCCCCGGTCGTCGTACCCAATACGGAAGAGGTATTGCTTTTGATGTTCTGCCACGCCCGGCGCGCATAATTATTAACTCTCTCGTTGCTGATACCGAATTGTTCGTATAAAAAATCTTTGGTCTCCGCCGTCTTTTCGGTAATGGCTTCTTTGATTTCTTCCGGCTCACTCAGCAACTCATTTACCTGCCAACCAAAGATACTGAAAAAGACAAAAACGATGAGTAAAATAATCGACACACTCAACAGCGCAGACACGTAGCGCGGCAACCCTAAATTATCCAATCGGCGGTCAACGGGATTGAGCAGCATAGCAAAAATTGCCCCGAATGCCAAAGGAATCAGCAAACCCCGACCGAAGTATAAAATGACCACGGTAAGGATAATGTACAGAGCAACCAACAGAGGTACGGGTATTTTTTTCATAAAGACTAAGTTTTTTGTTTTGTTATCGACTAAAAGGTTTGAGGGAGCGAATTTGTTTGGAAACGGTGGGGAGACAGTTTGACGGTGGACGGGGCGACCGTCCGCCGTCCACCGTAAACCCGTCCACCGTCAAAAAAAAACCTTCCGATAATCAAATCGAAAGGTCTTTTTTATTCCTTGATGCCGAGCAATTTTAATCCCGGTCACGCTTCAAATCCAAAGCCTCGCGCCGCTTCGTCGGCAGGGCTTTTTGCTCTTCGTTTTGCTGCTTCATCGACTCGCCGAGTTGCTGCGAAGCGGCAAAAGATGCCACCATTTGCCCCAACATATCGGAACCGGCCGTCGGATTATTCGGCAGCAGAATAAGGTTAGAGTTCGAGTTTTCGCCCATCGACTGCATGGTGTCGTAGTGCTGCGTGACGACGATGAGTGCGGATGCCTCCTGCGAATTGATACCGACTTTATTCAATACCTCGACGCTTTCTTCGAGACCGCGCGCGATTTCTCGCCGTTGGTCGGCGATACCCTGACCTTGCAGACGCTTGCTTTCCGCCTCGGCTTTTGCTTTGGCGACAATGCGAATGCGGTCGGCTTCGGCTTCAAACTCGGCGGCGGTTTTTTGTCGCTCGGCGGCGTTGATGTGGTTCATGGCAATTTTCACTTCCTGATCGGGGTCGATGTCCGTCACCAGTGCCTTGACGATACTGTAGCCGTAGGTATTCATCGCCGCTTCGAGTTCTTGTTTGACGGCGAGAGCAATGTCGTCTTTGCGAATAAAAACATCATCCAAGCGCATCTTCGGCACCTCGGCACGGATGATATCGAAAATGTAAGCGTTGATTTGCTCGTAAGGATTTTCCAACTCATAAAATGCGCTGTAAATGCTGTCGCGCAGCACGCGAAACTGTACCGAAACTTTCAGACGCACAAAAACGTCGTCTTTGGTTTTGGTTTCGACGTTGACATCCAACTGCTGAATTTTCAGATTGATGCGCCCCGCTACACTGTCGATGACGGGAATTTTGAAGTGCAAACCCGAATTGCGGATGCTGTGAAATTTACCCAATCGCTGAATAATCGCGGCGGTCTGCTGCTTGACGGTAAAAAAACCGGAGAAAATGATGTACGCGAGAATTGCGAGCGGTACTAAGATTAACGGACTCATGTTGTTTAGTTTTGATTTTAGACTTTAGACTTTAGAC
>JAHDCG010000005.1:98124-108233 GCA_020629965.1 Saprospiraceae bacterium
CCTCCAAAGTAGAACTAAAATTTCGTTCGGCAAAATTATTTCTGTAAATGACTGAAATTCAACGACGAAAGGGAGGTTTGGTTGAGTTGTGAAAAGAGAAATTCGGAATCGCGGATTGAGCGGATGAAGCGGATGTAGGCGGATTTTGTAGAGACGTGGCATTGCCACGTCTAAGGGAAGAACGGCATCGAATTTAAATCGTCTTGTCAATTCCCCGCATAACTTTAGACGTGCAGTTGCACGTCTCTACAAAACCGGGAATTTTTTGTGACAAAAGAAAAAAATCCTCCCAAATCCGCCTTATCCGCTAAATCCGCGAATCTATCAGACCAACACAAGCAAAACGCACCTCAAAAAATCCACTTAATCCCCGTCACCAAAGAATACGTCGCCACCGGCACGCCGACTTCTTCGCTCAGTCGATTGTCCAAAGAAATATTAAAGGTGGTTTTGAAAGATAAATTTTTTGTAAAGTCAAACTGCATTGCCGTCTGCGAGGACAGCCGCGTGACAGAAAAATCAGTCAGCAGCGGTTGGTAATACGTCGTGCCGGTCAGGTTGATATTTTCCGCAAAACGCAGGCGGTACGAAAGGTACAGACTCAGACGGTGGTCGCGGTGAATGATGCCGACGTCACGCAACTCTTCGTACTGATACATATATAAGGTACCGAGAAACAACCGATCCGCCTTCTTTTTAGACAAACGAAAACGCGGCCCGGTTCCCAGCAATCCACGAAAAGTAATGCTCAATCGCTCATTGTATTGTACCTGCCCGAAGGCCTCCCATGTCAGGCGTTTGCGCAGTCGTTTGTTGTAGCGCAGGTGCTGAAAACCCTGATTGACAAAGGACTCTTCGCCCGCTCGCACGACGCTGTAATGCGTGAGCGCAAGCCACCGTTGGTCGCCGTCAATCAGTTCGGCGGTAATATTCGCGGTCAAATTCAACACCCGCCTGCCGTTGTCGTTCAGACTAAAACCCGCATCCGCGCTGCCGAAAATGCCCGTGGTATCGGTCAGGATTTTGCGGCGGTCTTCGATGTTGACGATTTGGGAGAACAACGTACCGGTGTAGATTATGAACAGCAGGGAAAGACTGAATTTTTGTATCAAATTTTTGAAAATTATTGTTTTTGTTGGAATGGTTTGAGTCGTTTGAATCGTTTGAGGCGGATACTAAATTCAAAAACGTATTTTAATTTAAAAGCGGCTCTACCGACAACCGACAACGGGCAACCGACAACCGACAACCGACAACCAAAATAAAATCGAATGCAAATTTAAAAACGGCTGCCCGCGTCCACCGTAAACCATCGACCGTCCACCGTTGTTAAAACCCTTTCCGCAAAACTAAACACAATATACCTTGCAACAAAAAACGCGTAAACCTAAAATCGGCTTTACTTTTTCCGGCGGCGGCACCCGCTCCGTCGCCCAAATCGGCGTCATCAAAGCCCTGCGCGAAAACGACATCGAGGCCTACGCCGTGGCGGGCAACAGCGGCGGCAGCATCGTGGCAACCCTCTACGCGGCGGGCAAAACCACCGACGAAATGCTCGCCTTTATCGAAAACAGCAACATCTACAAACTGTACAAACCCGCCCTGCCGACCATGGGGCTGACCAGTCTCGACTACCTCGCCAAGATGCTCGATACGCACGTCAAGGCCGACAGTTTTGAAGAATTATTTTTGCCGCTGTACATCACGGCGACCAATTTGATGAAAGGGAAAATCGAGGTTTTCAACTCCGGACCGTTGTTTCAGCGGGTAATTGCGAGTTGTTCTATTCCGCTGCTCTTCAAGCCCGTAGAAATCGACGGACAGCTCTACGCCGACGGCGGCATTTTTGAAAATATGCCCGTCGCGCCGCTGAAAAAGGACTGCGACATCATTATCGGCGTGAATGTGATGCCCAACGTTTCCATAGAAAAAACGGATTTGGAGAGTATTTTTTCCATCGGTACGCGCGTCTTCGATTTAATGATTTATAACACAACTAAAGATAATTTTGCGGAGTGCGATGTAGTCATTCAGCCGAATGAAGTTTATAAACACAATATTTTCACCTTCGACAAATTCGACGAGTTTTTTCAATACGGCTACGAGCAGGCAATGCGGGATATGAAGGATATTAAGCGGGTGATTGCGCAGTTTGAGCGGGCGGAGTTGAGTGAGTTGGAGGATGAGGAGTAGGTCGACTTACTCGCTTTTTCTTTTCGTAAATCGTGTTGTGAAAGTGTAACTTTGCGGGGTGATTTTAAATTTAACTTTTTGATTATGACGAGTTTAATACGTTTTGATTGGGCAATGAAGAAGTTGTTGCGAGATAAAGCCAACTTCGACATTTTGGAAGGTTTTCTGAGTGAATTGTTGAACGATAAAATTAAAATTATTCGCATTTTGGAAAGTGCGGGCAATTTAGCGGATGCGGAAGACAAGCATAATATCGTTGACATTTTGACCGAAAACTCAAAGGGCGAAATTATCATTATCGAAATTCAAAACAGCAAAGAATACGATTATTTTCACCGCATTTTGTACGGAACTTCTAAGGTTATTTCCGAGTACATCCATAAGGGGGAAGATTACAGTGCGGTCAAAAAAGTCATCTCAATTACGATTGCTTATTTTGATTTAGGGCAAGGAAAAGACTACGTTTATCACGGAACGACACAATTTAAGGGCATTCACGAAGGGGACGTTTTGAGTTTGGCGAAGAAGCCAAAGGAGCTGTACAAGGCGGCAAAGACTTACGAGATTTACCCCGAATATTGGATTATTAAAGTTGACCAGTTCGACGGAGAAATAAAGGACAAACTCGACGAATGGATTTACTTTTTAAAGAACAGTCGTCTGCCCGAAAACTACTCCGCGCAGGGGCTTTCCGAAGCACAAGAAAAGCTCGACGAAATGAATATGACGCCGCAGGAAAAAGCGGAATACGAGGCTTATGTCAAGATAAACCGCCGAATAGCGAGCCGACAAAAAACGCAAATGTGGGATATTCAATACGCAGAAATGAAGGTGCGCAGCGATGCGGTGCATAATTTGATTGAAAACGGAGTCGCAATCGAAGTAGTGGCAAAGTCTTTTGATATTTCGGAAGAGAAAGTACGCGAAATTTTGGAGAAGGGGCGGATGCCGGATGAGGATTAAAAATAACCGCATATAATAGACAACACAAATAAACCATAAACTATAAACCAACCATGAAATACCGTCGCCTCACCAACGAAGAACTCGAACAATTAGAGCCGAATTTCGTCCGCTTCCTCGCAGCGCAAAGCATCACGGGTCCGGATTGGACGACGATAAAAACCGTAAATCCCGCGCGGGCGGAGGAGCTTATCGGGCAATTCAGCGATGTCGTGATTGAAAAAACGCTGCACAATGTCGAGTATTTGGAATATAAAGAAAAGCAGGATATTAAGACTTTTCACTGTGATACAGACAAAATCATCATGTTCGGTTTGATAGCCGAGGGGCAGACGGATTTGGATTTCACCTCCAACGAGCAGCCTGTGGAAATGATGAATAAAATGCAAAAATCGGGGGTCAATCTCAAGATTTATACCGCCCAAAAAGCCTACAAAAACAACGACCGTATGGCGGAGATTTTTCGGATGCTGGAAAGCGGCTGTAAGATTTCGCCGGACGGCACGATGTTTAAAACTTTGCGGGGATTGACGAGGAATGAGATTTAGAGGTTGGGGGGTTGAGAGGTTGGGGAGAATTGCACTTTCTCAGTGTGGTCATTGATTTTGGTTTTGCGTTTTTATTCTTGGAATATGGGTCACAAAAAAGTTAATCTTAAAAAATATAATACTTTCGGATTGTCGGTGCAGGCAAATGCCTTTTATCGGGTGCGCTCGGTGCGCGGCTTGATTAATATCTTGAAAGACAATGACTTACCCGTTTTCATTCTCGGCGGCGGCAGTAATATTTTATTGACTAAAGACGTGGATGCGCTGTTGCTGAAAAATGAATTGTACGGCAAAAGTATCATCGGGCGGGCGGGCGACACGGTGAAAATCGGGGTGCGCTCGGGCGAAAATTGGCACCGATTTGTGCTGTGGTGCATCGAAAATGACTTGGCGGGCGTCGAGAATCTGTCGCTGATACCGGGCACGGTCGGGGCGGCTCCCATCCAAAATATCGGGGCTTACGGTACCGAATTGAAGGATGTCTTTGCGGGTTTGGAAGCCTTGGAATTGGCGACCGGTAACATCCGTTTTTTCGGAAAAGAAGAATGCAACTTCGGCTACCGCGACAGCATTTTCAAGCGCGACCTGAAAGGCAAATTTTTCATTACCAAAGTCTTTTTCAATCTTAAAGATGCCGCTGCCGCCGATATTAACGCGGACTACGGTGCCGTTAAATCGGTGCTCGCCCGGCGGGGTATCTCCTCCCCCGGTATCCGCGACATCAGCGAGGCGGTTATCGAAATCCGGCAAAGCAAACTGCCCGACCCGAAGCAACTCGGCAACTCGGGCAGCTTCTTTAAAAACCCCGTCATTGACGCCAATTATTTTCATAAAATTAAAGAGAAATTTCCGGACATGGTGCACTACGACCTGCCCGACGGCTCGGTGAAAGTGCCCGCCGGTTGGCTCATCGAACACGCCGGCTGGAAAGGCAAACGCATCGGCAACACGGGCAGTCACGCGCAGCAGGCTTTGGTTTTGGTAAATTACGGCGACGCGACGGGGCAGGAAATCAAGGACTTATCGGATGCAATTATTGCTTCGGTGCGGGAGAAATACGGAATTGAGCTGGAGCGGGAGGTGAATGTATGGTGAATGTGAGATGTTAGATGTTAGATTTTAGACGTTAGACTGCCGTTTACTCCTTCATTCGTCTCCTGTACTCTTGCTGAAGTCGGCAGATAAAAAGGAGAGATAAAAAATAAAATCAAAGAAATATCTCCGAATACTTGCAAATTTAATCTAATGTATTCTATCTTTGCCCCGATGCGAAAATACTTTTCAATTTATCCCAACACACATTTTCGCTGTTTTTAACCGATTTACAAATTTTTGAAATTATCATTACCATGAACAACATTTACAAACACGTCCGGAATCTCCGGGCACTCTCTCCCTTTTTCGATTCACCGCCTCTTTTCACTAAATTTTGCAGCGCGTAAATGATTGCGCGGTTTGCTTTTGTGACTCTGATTTTTTTTGAACCTGATTATTAGGATGATTATGACCCCGTACAGTTGTCGGGGAGATTTTGATTTTACTTCGTAAAATCTGCTTGCGTCTCTACGCCTTTTCTTGTCGATCGTAAATCACTTTATGCGTTTTTTCGCACTTTCAGCTTCATTCACTAAGCAAACTTTATGACTAAATTTTACCACACGCTTTATTTTCAACATCCAAAACAAGAAGTGTAAGTACCTGATTTTCAAATACTTACATCGAATTTCTTTTTTAGTATTTTAGTTTTGACGCAAGGTAATCTAACGTCTATAATCTAAAATCTAACATCTCGACTACAGAGAAATCTACACAAGTTTTTCACACACGGAGCACGGTGACGCTTGCGCCGTCGGCTCGACTATGCGAACATCTTGTTTAGAAGAGGAAAGCAATTTCCTTACGGTCTGCGGATTGTGTTTAACAACACGATTACGCCGGAATGGTCATGTCTTTTGCCGATGTTTTCCCGATTTTACGAGCATCGCAACCGCACGACTGTCCTTATTTTCGACCTGCTTTTTACAAATTTAATCCCGTGAACAGTCCGGGATTGTGTGTGGAATTTTAAAAGTAAAAAAAACATAATAATCATGCAATCCCGAGGCTGCTTTTTAGCCTCAATGCCCGTGAACTCTTGAAGAGTGAGGGTAAAAACAAAATTTTAATCCAAATTTTGACGTGAATAGATTTTGCGTTTTACTGCTTTTGCGTTTGATGAAATTCTGAAATTGAGGGGTCGTTCCGGAAGTTACTGAAAAGGTGACTTTGAGTCACCCTGTCAGTAAAGTCGCAATAGTCACGCGAGCAGTCTAAAATCTAACGTCTAAAATTTAACGTCTCAACACATATACCATGAAACATAACAATACCTCCCGTTTTCTCACAGCAGTTTTGCTGCTAATCTGCGCTTTTCAAAACACGATAAACGCCCAATGCACCCTCGCCTGCAACAACCAAATCAACCTCTCGCTTGCGAGTGATTGCAACGCGGAAGTGACCTACGACATGATGCTCGAAGACGCAAACAATCCGAACACCTGCTCACCGACGGGCAGCGGTTTTTTCTTTGAAGTCACCGTCATGAGTGCGAACGGCAGCACGGTTTTGCCGACTTCGCCCTTTGTGACCGACACGGAAGTCGGGCAAACCCTGGACGTAAAAGTACGGCACCTGCCGAGCGGAAATCTGTGCTGGGGCACGGTGCTGGTCGAAGACAAACTCGCGCCCGACCTGACCTGCCCCGCCGACCTGAGCGTAGCCTGTACCGCCGCGACCGACCTAAGCGCAACGGGCAATGCGACGGCGACCGATTGCTCGGATTTTACGCTGACTAACTTCGATAATACTACTGATTTGGGCTGCGGCGACCCCGTGGAAATCATCGAACGCACCTTTTTAGCGATTGATGAAAACGGTTGGTCGAGCAGTTGCGTACAGACGATTTCCGTAGAAAATCCGGATGTAAATGCAGTCGTTTTTCCGCTGAATTCGGACAACAACGAATCGCCCGCCCTCGCCTGTGAAGCCGTCGGGCAAAATGCCGCGCTGACCGAACCCGAAAATACGGGCTTCCCGACTCTCGACGGGCTGCCGATTGAGGAGGGCGCGAACGCCTGCGGTCTGAATATCGGTTACAATGACAACATCATCGACGTGTGCGACGGGACTTATAAAATCCTGCGCTCTTGGTCGGTTTTGGAGTGGTGTACTTCGACCATTCGCAACGATATTCAAATCATCAAAGTGGAAGACGACGACGGACCGACGGTGGTTTGTCAGCCTGTAATTAACGCAGGCACGACGGGTGTGCAGACCTGTGACGCTTCGATTTTGCTGCCGGCGGCGCAGGTGTCGGATGCCTGCTCGGGCATTTCGCAGGTGCAGATTTTTTCGCAATTCGGGACGGTAAGCGGCAACGGCGGTCTGCTGTCGAATGTGCCGACGGGTACGCACACGCTGACTTATCAGGCAACGGATAATTGCCAAAATTCGGCAACCTGCGTGACGACTTTGACGGTCGCGGACGATGACAGCCCGACGGTGGTTTGCGATGAATTTACGGTCGTAACATTGAACCAAAGCGGCACGGCACTGGTCAACGCAGAGACTTTTGACGACGGCAGTTACGATAATTGCTGCTTGGATGATTTTCTCGTGCGCCGCGTAAATGCAGGCTGCGGTACGGGCAATAATTTTGCGGAGCAGGTCGCTTTCTGCTGCGAAGATATCGGGCAGCAAGTAGCCGTAGAATTGCAGGTCAGCGACTGTTTCGGCAACGAAAATACTTGTAATGTGATTGCGACGATTGAAGAAAATACGAGTCCGCTGATTTCCTGCCCGAGTACGGTAACACTCTCTTGCACAGATGACTACACTGACCTCGACCTCACGGGCGAGCCGATTACTTTCGATGCCTGCGGTACTTCCTCAGCGACTTTTACCGACCAAATCAACCTCAACGCCTGCAACAGCGGCACGGTCATTCGTACCTTCTCGACGGCAGACAATCAGGGCAACGGCAACAGTTGTCAGCAGACGATTATTTTGGAAGACAACACACCGTTTTCCGTGAATTTTCCGCCCGACTACACCGCCGGCGCCTGTACCGCGCCCGAAGATTTAGACCCCGAAGACTTGCCGACGCAGTTTGCTTTTCCGACTTATAATAACGACGATTGCGAGCAGTTGGCGGTCAATTTTACCGACGAGTTTTTTCAGGTCGCGCCGCCCGCTTGTTTCAAAATTATTCGCACTTGGACGGTGATTGATTGGTGCGTTTTCGATGCCGCAAATCCGACCGGACCGGGGCAGTTCAGTGCGCAGCAGCAGATTATCGCCATGGACAATGAGGCGCCAACGGTGACTTGTGCGCCCGATTTTTCGGTGAATACAAACGCGCAAAACTGCGTGGCGACGGTAACTTGGCCGCAGCCGACGGTCGATGATTGCAGCATGAATACGCAGGTGTCGATTTCGAGTCCCTTGGGCGCGGGTTTCGGACCGTTTCAGAATGTCGCGCCGGGCGAATATACGGCGACCTACTTTGTGTCGGACGGCTGCGGCAATACGAGTACCTGCACGACGACCGCGACGGTGGTGCAGGCGGGCATTCCGACGCCCTACTGCGTGGCGGGCTTGACTTTGGAGCTGTCGCCGATTGATAACGACGGAGACGGCAACCCCGATGAGGGCGAGGTGGAAATATGGGCTTCGGACTTCGATGCGGGCAGTTTTTCGAGCTGCGGCGGGGCGGTTTCGCTGTCTTTTTCTCCCGATGTGACTAACGATGTGCTGTTTTTCAGTTGCGCGGATGTGGGGGTCAATCAAATTTTTCTGTACGTGACCGACCAAAACGGCAATCAGGATTTTTGTGAAACTTTGGTTTTCATCGAGAGCGTACCGAATGTGTGCAGCGACGAAATCGGCGGCCCGTTCATCATTGCCGGCGCGATTGCGGACGAAAACGGCAACATGCTCGAAAACGCGGAAGTCGGCGTCAACGACGGCATTACCGCGCCGCATACAACGGACGAAAACGGGCATTTTCAATTCGATGCGATGACGGCGGGCGCAGACTTTACGGTCAGTCCGGAGCTGAACACCGACCCGATGAACGGCGTCTCGACCTTTGATTTGGTGCTGATGCGTCGCCACGTTTTAAACACGATTTTGCTGGACTCGCCGTACAAAATCATCGCGGCGGACATCAACCGCAACGGCGCGGTCACGACGGCGGACATCGTCGAGCTGCGCAAGCTGATACTGACGACTTACAGCGAGTTACCGAACAACACCTCGTGGCGTTTTGTCGATGCCGATTACGTTTTTTCCGACCCCGAAAATCCCTTTGCGCAGGGCTTCCCGGAGGTGTACAACATCAACAATCTGGCGACGGACATGATGACGACGGACTTCATCGCCGTCAAAATCGGTGACGTGAACGGCACGGCGGTCGCCAACGGATTGCAAAATGAAGAAAGTGCGGAACGGGCGCAAAACAGTCTGATTTTCTCCCTCGAAAAGCAGACCCTGCGCGCGGGCGAAAGCTACGTGCTGCCCGTCACGGCGGAGAGCAATACGGCGGTCGGCAGCGGTCAGTTCACTTTAGCTTTCGCACCGGAGATGATTGATTTTCAGCAAATTACGCCGAAAGGTGATGCATTTGCATCCGCAGACTTCTCCCTGCACGCCGCAGCGGACGGCTACGTGACGGCGGCGTGGTATCGGGATGAGGCGGTAAAATTCAGCGCAGAAAATCCCGTTTTTTATCTGCACTTTACGGCGCGTCAGGATGCAGAATTGCGGGAGGTTTTTACCTTAAATTCGAGCAAAACGCGCGCGGCGGCTTACGGTGCAGCGGGCGAAGTCGCACAAGTTGCTTTGACGTACACCGATGCAGATATTGCGCTGCGCAACTACCCTAATCCTTTTACGGAAAGCACGACGGTGGTCTTTAATTTGACTGATGCGCAAGGGGCACGTTTGGAAGTGAGTGACTGTGAAGGACGGGTGTTTTTTGTGACGGAGGAGTTGCGGGTTGGGGAGAATCGGGTGGTGTTGTCGGGGGGTATTTTTAAGCGGAAGGGGGTTTATTTTTGTCGGGTTTATTTTGGTGGGGGGAGTTTTGGGTTGAGGGTGGTTAGGGTATAG
Organism: Saprospiraceae bacterium; assembly: GCA_020629965.1. Classification (GTDB taxonomy): domain Bacteria; phylum Bacteroidota; class Bacteroidia; order Chitinophagales; family Saprospiraceae; genus JAHDCG01. The sequence continues at coordinate 107,979 of JAHDCG010000005.1, forward strand.
AGATTGGAAGCGGATGAAGTCTGACGGAGGCTTTATCCGCTTTTCCGGTAAAATCAAATTTGATTTACTCTTTGTACTTCAAAATAGAGTCAGTCAATTTTTTCTGCAAAATTACTTACTCTGCTTTTTATGTGAAAAAAAAATTATAAGTTTGCTCTTCAATTCGGTAACATCCGAAAGTAAAGATTAGATTCATAGGCTTGTATAAGCCCCCTAATTAAGCAGACTGAGATTCCTAATAAAAATTGTACATTT